>CAYGMD010000032.1:0-34969 GCA_964350785.1 uncultured Acidobacterium sp.
TCAGCATCAGCGTCGGCCCGAAGTCGACGTCGGCCTTCACGCCCTCGCCGTCGAAGGTCCGGCGCGGGAAGTCCATGCGGCTGGCGTCGTTGCCGAACGCGTACGAGAAGTCCTGCAGCGGGCACTCGCCGCCCTTGTCGCACACCGGGCAGTCGAGCGGGTGGTTGATCAGCAGGAACTCGAAGACGCCCTTGCGGCCTTCCACGGCCTCGGGGTCATTGGTGTGCACCACCATGCCCTCAGCCACCGGCGTCGAACACGACGTCTGCAGCTTGCCCATTTTCTCGATCTTGACAAGGCAGACGCGGCACGACGCGTCGATGCCGAGACCGGGGTGGTAGCAGTAATAGGGGACCTGGATGCCGGCCTCGATGGCGGCCTTGAGGACCGAGGTGCCCTTCGGGACGGACAACTGGCGGCCATCAATGGTCAGCGTGACGTTTTCCATGACCTTGGAATTGTACTAGTAGCCAGTAGTCAGTAGCCAGTAGTCAGAAAAACTCTTGTCCTTCTGGCATCTGGCTACTGGCATCTGGCTACTGGCTACTGGCTACTGGCTACTTCCGTTCAATCACCGCCACCGCTCCCCCGTCCTGGTTGGCTTCCACGGAGCGGACGACGCCCGTCAGGGGGAGGCGCTGCTCGGTCGTCGCCTCGGTGAGGACGACCAGGTGCTCGGACGTCTTGCCGTCGGCATAGCTCACGGTGACGGTGACCGGCACGTCGAACACCTCGCCGGCCTGCTCGAAGCGCACGACCAGCTCCTGCCCGTCCTGGACGGTGCTGAACCGCAGGCGCGGGATGGCCGAGTCGTAAATCCAGCGCTCGAAGAACCGCTCGAGGTTGCGGTCGCTTTCGGCCTCCATGGCCCGGCGCAGGTCGTCGGTGCCCGCCTTCCGGAAGCGGTTCTCGGCGTAATAGCGCTTCAGGCCCCGGAAAAACGCCTCGTCACCCACCAGGCGCCGCAGCATGTGCAGCACCGCCGCGCCCTTGTTGTAGACCAGCGCGCGGAACACCCGGCTTTCGCCCTTGATGTGGCCCAGGCGGTAGCCCAGGTAGACCGGCCCCTGATCCGATTCGTCGAGCGACCAGCGCCGGAACTGGCGCAGGATGTCGCGAAACGCCTCTTCGCCGCGCCGCTGGCGGGCAAAGAGCGCCGCGAAGTACTGCGCGAAGCCCTCGCTCAGCCACTGCTCGTGGTAGTTCTTCCAGCCCACCGCCTGCCCGAACCACTGGTGCGCCAGCTCGTGCGCGACGAAGAACTCGGGGAAGCCGGCAAACGCCGCCGGATCGCTCCGCCAGTTGTGCGCGGTGATCGGCGGCGGGTTGTTGATCATGGCAAAGTAGCCAGGCGCATGCCCCCCCGGCGTGTCGTCTTCGACCATGGCAATGGTCAGCGCGTCGTACGGGACGTCGCCGACCAGCGACGAATACAGCCGCACGATGTCGGCGCCAAGCGCCACCGTGTCGCGCGACCGGGTCTCCTGCCTGCGGTTGGCGTCCACCGCGAGCTGCAGGGTGTTGCGCGTGCCCACCGGCGGCACGGCAAACGCCTGGGCCTGCAGCCGGGCAATCTGCTGCGCCAGGGTGTCACCGGGCACCGCCACCAGCGTCCGGGGAGCGGCCGGCGTCACGATGTCGAGCGCCACCGTCGCGGCGTCCACGCGCGTCATCTTGCTGACCAGCATGGCGAGGTAACGCAGCGGCTGCGGCGAGTTGAACGTGTAGGAGATGCGCGGCATGCCGCGGCCCGAGCCTTCGGCCACGGCCGCCGCCGGCGAGCCCGCCTCGAGCACACCCGAGGCCACCACCGCGTAGTCGGCCGGCACGGTGATGCGAAGGCGCGCGCTGGCGAAGTCGGAGACCTGCGCCTGCGGATACCAGTAGCTGCGGTTGCTCAACAGCCATTTCGGCTCCGCCGGCACCAACGGCAGATCGTCCGGCTGGGTGTTGCGCTGGCCTTGTTCCACCGTAGTGTGGGCATCCTCAGACACGGAGGTGGACTCGTCCTGGATGTTGATTCGCGGCAGGCGGCCGGCGTAGTTGAGCGTGAGCGTGAGCGGGAAGTCGCGCGCGACCGGCGACGGCAGGTTGACCAGCACGCTGTTCTGGTCGCGCACGCGCAGGAACAGCAGCCGGCCGAACTCGTCGCTCGTCACCGACGACACGTTGAGGGTGTCGGCAAAGCGCAGCGTGAGCACGCCGAGGGCGTGCGACTTGACGCGCAGCTTGATGCGCGTGCGCCCCTCCATCCACTCGCGGTCGGGAAAGTACTGCGCGTCGACGTCGTAGTCGGTGATGTCGTAGTCGACGAGGTCGTCTTCGTCGTAGAAGCGGCCGCGGCTCGCCAGCTTCTGCTCCGAGGCGTAGGCGGCGATGTTGCGGCGCCGCGCGCGCTGGAACAGCGACACGTCCTCGGGCTCGCCGCTCGAGCGCGCGTAGGTGAGGGCGTCGAACCGCCGCGTGCGGACCTCGGTGACGAAGTCGCCGGGCTGCGGCAGCAGCGACCACACCTCGCGGCTCAGGTCGCTCAGGTCGAGGTTGAACGACTTGGCGACGTCCTCGTCGAACACCGCCTGCGCGCGCCGCAGCAGCCGGGGATCGATCGGCGCCGCCGCCAGCGTGGTCTCGGCCACCCGCTGCTCGAACTCGAACGGGTTGAGGCGCACGAAGGCGGCGCTGAACGGCGTCTCGAGCGTCGCGGTGCCGGCAAACAGCCGCAGCTGGCCCCTTTCTTCCTTCGGCGCCGGCTCGAACAACATGGTGCCGTCGCCGATCAGCACCAGCGCGGTGACGCCTTCGGCGGTTTCGGCGACGAACACGTCGCCGGCCGGCAGGCGCAACGTGAAATCGATGGCGGTGATCACGAGGTTGCGCGCCGTGAACTGCTTGTCCGCCTGCAGCGTCAGCCGGTGCAGGCCCTCGATCGAGGCCAGCCGGTCTTCGCTCAGGATGCGCCACGGCTGGCGGCCCAGGTCGTCGCCGCGGGGGCGCCGGATGTCGAGCCGCCAGGTCGCAATGCGGCCGCGGTTGCCGGTCTCCAGGAACACCTCGAGCACCAGCCGGTAGCCCTCGCCCGGCAGCGCGCCCTGCAGCGCCGAGCGATCGCGCTCCTTGACCACGACGCGGGTGATGCCCTGGGGGACCATGGCGTCGAAGAACTCGAGCGACTGGTCGCGATCGGCGATTGGCGACAGCAACTCGACCCAGCGGGCGCGATCCATGGTCGAGATGGCGGTTTCGACCGCCTGCATGAAGGCTTGCAGGGACAGTTCTTCAGCGTCGGGTGCCCGGCCGGGCACCTGTCCCGCGGCTGCGGGCGAAGCGCAAAGGACGATCACGACAAGAAGGAGACGAACCAGCATTGCCAAGTGCCAGGGTGCCAGGAGGGCAGCACTTTAGTGCTGCCGTGCCACCGTTGCCCCAATTAGACGCCGAAGGGACGAATCAGGCTATCGGAATCGCCAGTCTGCTGAGGACCAGCACCGTGAGGTCGTCGGCGAGGCGCTGATCCCGGCGGTGGCGCTCGACCGCGTCGAACACCGCGCGGCCGAGCTCGGCGGCCGCCGATTGCTGGTAGGCGCCGGCATAGAGCGCCAGCGTCCGTTCCAGCCCGGCTTCGTCGAACGGCGTCCCGTCGGGACTTTCGGCTTCGGTCAGCCCGTCGCTGTACATCAACAACGCATCGCCCGGGTCGAGCCGCACTTCGCCCGACTCGTATTCGCTGCCCTCGAACATGCCGAGCGCGACCCCGCCGCTCATCAGCCGTTCAATGGTGCCATTGTGCCGGCGGAGCAGCGGCGGTGTCTGGCCGGCGTTGACGAACTCGAGCCGCCCGGTCGACGGCGTGTACGACGCGAGGAACAAGGTAATGAACCGCGAGGCGGGCGCGTGGCGCGCCACCTGCAGGTTGAGCCGCTTGACCAGCGCCGGCAGGGGCAGGCCTTCGTCGGCCAGCGTGCGGAGAATGGCGAGCAGCAGCGCCATGAGCAACGCCGCGGGGCTGGCCTTGCCGGCCACGTCGCCGAGCGCCACCAGCACGGTGCCGTCGGGTTGCGGCAGGATGTCGTAGAAGTCGCCGCCCACCGTGTTGGCCGGCTTGGTCAGGCCAAAGGCCTCGACACCCGGCCCCGACCACGTGCCCTCGGGCAGCATGGCCTGCTGAATCTCCCGCGCGACCTCGAGATCGCGCTTGAGCGAGAGCCGGTCGGCCACCTCGAGCAGCACCAGCAGGTTCATCAGCAGGAAGCCCGCCAGCAGCCACAGCGTGCCGTCGGCAAACACCGGCCCGGGCACGCGGATGCGCACGAAGAACAACGCGATGGGAACCGGCACGCTGATCAGGCCGAAGCCGCGGAACAACTGGAGGAGGCCGATCACCGACAGGGCCAGCGACACGCCGTACATCAGCCGCCGCGCGGGCGACAGGCGCATGGTGAACGCCAGGAAGAAGCCCTGGGCGTACCTGGCCGCCTTCTTGTACCAGGGCAGGCCCTCGAGCTCGGCCGTGTTGATGCCCTTGGCGAAGAACCGGTAGGCCTCCGGCGTCTCCCGCGTAAACAGCTTCCCCAACTCGTCGGAGGTGAGGTCGTGGGTGTAACGCTTGAGGAACGCCTTCGGCATGGGGCTCTAAACTCGGACGTTAGTTGATAACGCCGAGTTCCCTGCCGACCCTGGCAAACATGTCGAGGGCATACTGCAGGTCGTCCCGGGTATGCGTGGCGGCCACAATCGTGCGCAACCGGGCCTTGTCGCGGGCCACGGTCGGGAAGCCGATGCTCTGGGCAAACACGCCCTGTGCAAACAGGGCGTCCGACATCTTCGCCGCCGTCGCCGCCTGCCCGACGATCACCGGCGTGATGGGGCTCTCGCTGGCGCCGGTGTTGAAACCAAGCGACTCGAGGCCGGCCTTGAAGAACCTGGTGTTGGCCCACAGCTGTTCAATCCACTGCGGCTCGCTTTCGAGCACGTCGAGCGCGGCAATGCAGGCGGCGGTCACGGCCGGCGGATGCGAGGTGGAGAACAGGAACGGCCGCGCGCGGTGATACAGGAACTCGATCAGCGCGCCGCTGCCGGCGACGTAGCCGCCGAGGACGCCGATGGCTTTCGAGAGCGTGCCGACCTGGATGTCGACGCGGCCGTGGCAGCCGAAATGATCGACGGTGCCACTGCCGTTCTTGCCAAACACGCCGCTGGCATGCGCATCGTCCACCATCATGATGGCGCCGTATTCTTCGGCGGCGGCGCACAGGCCGGGCAGGGGGCCGAGGTCGCCCTCCATGGAGAACACGCCGTCGGTGATCAGGATCTTGCGCTGCGAGGCGGGCAGGTCCTTGAGGATCTTGCGCGCCGCGTCGACGTCCTTGTGCGGGAACACCTTGATGGCGGCCCGGCTCAGGCGGCAGCCGTCGATGATGCTGGCGTGGTTCAGTTCATCCGACACCACCACGTCGTCCTTGGTCAGCACGGCGGAGACGGTGCCGGCGTTGGCGGCAAAGCCGCTCTGGAACACGACCACCGCCTCGACGTGCTTGAACCTGGCGAGCCGGCGCTCGAGCTCCATGTGCATTTCCATGGTGCCCGAGATGGTGCGCACGGCCCCGGAGCCGACGCCGAACTTCGCGACCGCCTCGAGCGCGGCCTGTTTCAGGCGCGGGTGGGTGGCCAGGCCCAGGTAGTTGTTCGACGAGAGGTTGACGACCGACTTGTGATCGAAGGTGGCGTGGGCCGCGGGCTCGCCTTCGAGGATGCGGAGCTTGCGGTAGAGGCCCTGTTCTTTGAGCGAGGTCAGTTCGGCGTTCAGGAATGACAGCGGATCGGCGCGCATAAGACCCTAGCGTATCGCGTAGAGCGCATCCCTGTCTGCGAAGCTTTCGACCAGCCGCGCGCCGCGCGCCTCGAGCCAGGCGTGCACGGCCGTGGCATCCGCCGGGTTGGCGAAAGCAGCCGGGTGCACCACCGCGTGCGTGCTGCCGGAGTCGAGCAGCGACTGCCACGCCGCCTCGGGGTTGACCGTCACGTTCTTCAGGCGCGCGACCCTCGCGCTGTAGCCGGGTGGGAAGTTGCCGCTGTAGCCGTTGGTGATCGGCTTCCAGTGCGTGGCGGCGTAGAAGACGTAGCGAATCTCCCAGGCGGCGTCGCCAAACGGGAACTCGGTGACGGCCGAGCCGGCGGGCAGCGTGGCAATCCGGGCATACACCGGCGGAGCTTGTGCCGCCGGATAGACGCGCGCCGGCGGCATGGCCTCGTTCTGCGCCCACGCGCGGTTCATTTCCAGGGGGATGGCGGCGCCTTCGACGAGGATCGCCATGCCGATCACCGCCAGCGTAGCCTTGGCGAAGGTGGTTACGCGGACCTTCGGCCGGACCAACAGCGCGATCCCATACCCCGCCATCACCGCCAGGAACAAGCCCGCGATCATCGCGTAGCGCGCCGGCACGCGCACGCCGTTGAACCCCGGCACGTACTCGTAGAGCACGCCGTACAACCCAAACCCCGACACCAGCGCGTCACCAGCCTTTGGCAGCGGGCCCAGCGACAGCCACATCGCGACCAGGGTCGCGGCGGCAAAGAACGCGAGCGGCGACCGCGACGCGCGCGAGGCCCCGCGGCGCGCGCCCGGCGCGACCGCGAGCAGGAGCGCCGCGGCGGCCAGGAACTGCCACATCAGCCGCAGCGGCGTGCGCGCGCGAATGGGCACGCCCAGCACGTCGAGGTCGAAGCCGCCAAAGATCAGGGTGCTGATAACGGCGATGAGCTGTGTAAAGACGATGACTACCAGAATGGCGATCAGGGCCCGGCGCCACAGCGGCTGCGTTGGACCCGGCAGGGCCTGCGCGGGGTCAGACCCCGCACCGGGGCCCGTCGCCGTGACCAACCCGATCAGGGCCACGAGCGCAAGCATCCACGGCACGAACCCGAGAAAGGTTTCGCCTTCGCCGTGCGGGTAGAAGCGCAGGGCCTTGCCGAGCAACCACAGGTTCTCGGACGCGGTCACGTACGACCACGCGTTGGCCGAATACTGGACCACTTCCCCAAACGATCGCTGAAAGCCGAATGCTTGTTGGGCCTTCGTGTAGGGCAGCAAGAACGGGAGCGTCAGGATCACGGTGGCCGCTGCGGCCGCGGCCAGCCCGACCCAGGTCCGCGGGTCGGCCAGCTTCTTCATCGCCCACATCCGATGCACCACGAACAGCGGCGCGAACGGCGCGAAGTAGAGCAGGTAGTACCCGCACGACCAGTTCTGCATCACGAGCGCCCCGGCGCCACCGGCGAGCGCCCGGTACGATCCCGCCGTCACGAACCGATTGAGGCCCCACAGCGCCAACGGCATCCACTGCGAGCTCATCACCTGCACGTGGGGCACCGAGGCCATGCGATACGGCAGGAAGCCGTAGACCAGCCCGGCGATGAAGGCGGCGCGGCGGTCGCCGGTCAGATCGTGCACCAGCAAGTACGTGCCCAACGCCGAGAGCACGAACGTCGAGATGAACAACAGGTTGTAGCAAAGGATGATGTTGCCGGTGAGCCAGTAGATCGGCAGGATCTGCAGCACCTGCCCGAACAGGTGCTCCGACAGCGCCAGCGCCAGCGGCGCGGGGTGGAAGATGTTGGCGTCCCAGAACTGCGACCAGGTCATGGCGCCGGTCAGCAACTGCGGCGCGTGCTCCGCGCCCCACGCCAGGATCCACATGTTGAGCAGCGAGTCGCCGAAGTCGCCGGGCACGTCGCGGCCCAGGCCCAGCACGAGCGGCCAGGTCAGCGCGAGTGAAATGACGAAATACGCAATAAACGCGAAAAGGGGAGCAGGTCCACTTTTCATGCTTCCGTATCAGCCAGCACCAGCTCCTCGAACAGCACCTGGATGATCGCCGCGGTCGGCACCGCGAGCAGCGCGCCGGGCAGCCCCAGCAACGAGCTGCCGATGATGAGCGCGATGATCACCGTGATGGCGCTCAAGCCCACTTGCTGGCTCATCACCTTCGGCACGAGGAAGTTGTTCTCGACGATCTGGAGCGCCCAGCAGAACGCGGCCGTCGCCAGGCCGAGGCCGGGCGAAACCGTGAAGGCGACGGCGATGGTGGGAACGGCCGCCAGCAGCGGGCCGACCATGGGAATCATCTCGCCGATGCCCGCGATCACCGCCAGCACGAAGAAGTACGGGACGCCCAGGATGGCCAGCCCCACCGCCGACGTGATGCCGATGATGAAGCCGAGCAGGATCTGGCCCCCGAGCCAGGCGCTGATCTTCACCGCCACCAGCTCGGCGACCTTGGCCACCCGCTGGCGCTGCGCCGGCGGGAACAGCCGGACCAGCAGGTTGAACAGCCGCTCGGAGTCGGCCAGGAAGTAGAAGGTGAGCAGCAGGATCGTCACCACGCCGAACAGGCCGCCGACAATGCCCCAGACGGCCATCAGCACCGTGGTGACGGCGTCGGCGCTGCCCGAGACGGGCGCCTGCTTCAAGAGCTCGGCGAGCGACGTGCCCGCGGGCACGACCCCCCACTCCACCAGCTTGCGTTGCAGCAGCTCGAGCCGCGACGGCAGGTCGGTCCACAGTTGCTGCGCCTGCGACACCAGCGGCGGCACGACCGCCGCGGCCAGGGCGGCCAACAGGCCGATTACCGTGCCATAGATGACGAGGATGGCCCCCGAGCGCGGAATGCGCCGCTTGCCGGCCAGCAGGATCCGCCGGCGCTCGATGATCCGCACCAGCGGCGCCAGGCCGGTGGCGAACAGCGCGCTGACGTACAGCACCAGGAGCTGCGAACGCACCTGGTACAAGGCCCACATCAACACCACCGCGGCCGCCGTGCAGAACACGGCGTAGCGCACCAGCGCGCGCGAGCGATCAGGCGCCAAGGAACGCTCGCGTAAATGCCGCCACATCGTCATAGACGCTGGCGAGCTCGGCCGGCGACGCGAGGAAGACGATGCGGAAGAAGCCGTCTGCGGGCGCCGTGCCGAAGCCTGAACCGTAGACGCACAGGATGCCCTTGGCGCGCAGCAGCCCGAGCACGAAGTCGACGTCGGTCTTGCCGGGCGGCAGCTCCACTTTCGGCATGGCGTAGAACGCGCCACGCGGGGCGACGCACGACATGCCGGGAATGGCGTTCATGCGCGCCGTCGTCAGCTCGGCGCGCTCGCGCAACTGCTGCCGGAACGCCACCTGGTGCGAGCGATCGCCGGTGAGCGCGGCGGTGACGGCGTATTGCATGGGGCCGGGACTGCACAGGCGCCCGTCGGCCAGTTTCTTGATCGCCGCCAGCGCCGGGTCGAGCCGCGGCGACGCCCCCACGGCCATCCAGCCCGCGCGCCAGCCGGGCGCGAGATAGGCCTTCGACAGGCTCGAGTAGGAAATGATCGGCGCGTCGTGGTCGAGCGCCGCCATGGGCGGCACGGCGCCGTCGTAGGCGAGATCGCCGTAGACCTCGTCGGCGAGAATGACGAGCCCGTGCTCTTCGGCCAGGGCAATCAGCGCGCGGCGCATCGCCTGGGGATAGATCGCGCCGGTCGGGTTGTTCGGATCGATCACGACCAGCGCGCGCGTCTTCGGGTTGATCAGGCTGCGGATGTGATCCAGGTCCGGCATCCACTCGCGCGTGTGATCGGTGCGGTAGTAGGCCGGCTGCGCGCCGATCTTCGCCAGCACCGCGGTGTAGAGCGGGTAGGTCGGCGACGGCACCAGCACCTCTTCGCCCTCGTCCACGATCGCGGTGAGCGCAAGTTCGATACCTTCGGACGTGCCCGACGTGATGAGCACGCGATCGGCGTCGACGTTGACGCCGCGCGCCACGAAGTCGGCGGCCGCGGCCTCGCGCGCCGGCGCAATGCCCGGCGACGGCGTGTAGCCGTTGTGCCCGTCGCGCATGGCCCTGGCGACGGCCTCGATCAAGTGCGGCGGCGTGAGAAAGCCAAACTGGTTGGGGTCGCCGATGTTCAGGTAGCGGACCTTCATCCCGGTCTGCTCGACCTTCTTCGCCTCCACCACGATGTTGCGGATGGCATAGGTGAAGCGGTCAACGCGCTTCGCGGTGCGAATTGGCGCGGTCAGGACAGACATTCGCTCCGATCTTATCAGTGCGTGGCGGCACTAAAGTGCCGCCCTCTGGCATTCACTCGTCATGTAATTGCTACACGGTTACATGCTTTCCAGGCCTGTTCAAACTCATCCTTATTAGTTAAACTGCTGAATTCAAATGAGTTATCAGTTTGGCAAGGAACTTGGAGGTATGTCGGGCATGCGGCGGTTCCTCCTCGCCTTCGCGCTGATGACCCAACCGGTTACCGGCTGGGCGCAGGAGGCCGCAGAGACGCAGGCGACGTTTCGTTCGGGTGTTGACCTTGTCACGGTTAGCGCAACGGTGCGCGACAGCAAAGGACGACTGGTGACCAATCTCACCAAGCAGGATTTCGAAGTGATCGACCGCGGCGAACGCCGCGCGATCAGCGAGTTCCGCTCCGAACGGGCGCCACTGAGCCTCGCGATTCTCTTCGACGTGAGCGGCAGCATGGATGTTGCCGCGCGCGCGACCGCCGCCAAATTTGCGGCCTTCCATTTGTTGTCCTCCCTGGACGAAGGCCGCGACGAAGCCGGGCTGTTTGCGTTTGACAGCCGGCTACGCGAGGTGGCCCCGTTTACGGTCGATACGCGTGCCCTCAAGGGTGCGCTGGGGGAGGTCGATCCATTCGGGGCCACCTCGTTACATGACGCGATTTCGGCGGCGGCCGAACGGGTGGCGACCCGCCCGGCGGCCCGCCGCGCGGTGGTGGTGTTGACCGACGGCATCGATACGTCGAGCCTGCTGACGCCGGCGCAAGTCTCGGCGAAGGCGGCGGCCATCGATGTGCCGGTCTACATCATCGCCGTGGTCTTGCCAATCGACGACCCAGGCTCCGATCGCGCCACCCCAGGCTCAAAGCGGCAAGCCCCTGCGTCGGTTGGCACCATTGAGGACCTCGCGCGTTGGACCGGCGGTGCGCTTCACTACAGCAGCACCTCGGCCTCGGCCCACAAGGCCGCGCGCGCGGTGATTGACGAACTGCGCCACCTGTACTTGATTGCTTTCGAGCCCGGCGCAGCACCCGGGTGGCACCCGCTCGAGATTCGGACGTCGCAGAAGGACTTTGTAGTGAGGACGCGCGGCGGTTACGTCGCGGGGTCCGGCAGTTGGTAACTGGTTTCTGGTAGTTTGGGACCGAAGTAGTTTTTAAGGAGACATGATTATGCGTAACTCCCTGTTTCTCGTCGGTGTGTTCGCGGTGGCGCTCGGCGTCGCCCCGGCGTGCGCCACGAAGAAGTTCGTCCGGACGTCGGTTGGTGAAGTGAACGACAAGGTCGGCCCGATGGGCAAGTCGCTCGAAGAGACCCAGGAGCGCGTGCGCACGGCCGAGGGCAAGATCGTTGAAGTGGACGGCAAGGCGGTTGCCGCCAACGAAGCCGCGGTCAAGGCCAACGCCGCCGCCGCCGAGGCTGCTTCCCGCGCCGTGGAAGTGGGCAAGACCGCGGAAACCCGCGCCGCCGGCATCGAGGCCGAAACCCGCAAGCTGATCTTCACCACCGTGCTCAGCGAAGACCGCGGCCAGTTCAAGCTCGGCAAGACCGACCTGCCCGAGGACGCGACCGCCGCGATCGACAACATGGTGAACCAGCTCAAGACCGACAAGAAGGCCGTGTGGGTCGAGATTGAAGGCCACACCGACAACGTCGGCGACGCGAAGTACAACGAGCAGCTCGGCCTGAAGCGGGCCGAAGCCGTGAAGCGCTATCTCTACGAGAAGCACCAGGTGCCGCTGCACAAAATCAACGTGATCAGCTACGGCGAAGAGAAGCCGGTGGCGCCGAACACCACCCGCGACGGCCGCGCGCAGAACCGCCGCGTCGTGATCAAAGTGCTCGCCTAGTTCGGGCGGGTAGGGCAGGTCGGGCAGGTCGGGCTGGTGGGTTTCTCACCGGCCCTACTGCCTCACCCGCCCCACCAGCCTGACCCGCCCCACCAGCCCCATTCATGAGGTACACTTTCGTTCGCCCTCATGAAACTGAGCGTCGTCATGCCGGCCTACAACGAGCAGGCCACCATCCGCACCATCGTCGCGCGCGTGCTCGCCGTGGACCTCGGTCCCG
Organism: uncultured Acidobacterium sp.; assembly: GCA_964350785.1. GTDB lineage: Bacteria > Acidobacteriota > Vicinamibacteria > Vicinamibacterales > UBA2999 > 12-FULL-67-14b. The sequence goes on from CAYGMD010000032.1 coordinate 12,125, forward strand.
TCGAGAAGGAACTGGTCATCGTCGACGATGGGTCGAAGGACGGGACGCGGGACATCCTGAAGGAACTCGACGGCAAGGCCGGCGTGCGCGTGTTGTTCCAGCCCCACAACCAGGGCAAGGGCGCCGCGGTGTGGCGCGGCATCCGCGAGGCCAGCGGCGACATGGTGATCATCCAGGACGCCGACCTCGAGTACGACCCCAACGAATATCCCGTGCTGATCCGGCCGATTCTCGATGGCCAGGCCGACGTCGTGTACGGGTCGCGGTTTCTCGGCCACGCGCGCGGCCACCGCGTGCTGTACTTCTGGCACTCGGTCGGCAACCGCATGCTGACGATGCTCTCCAACATGTTCAGTGACCTGAACCTCACCGACATGGAGACCTGCTACAAGGTGATGCTCAAGTCGTTCGCGGATCGCCTCGACCTGCAGTCGCAGGACTTCGGCATCGAGCCGGAAATCACCCAGAAGATGGCGGCCATGCGCGCGCGCATTTACGAGGTGCCCATCTCGTACAACGGCCGGACCTACGAAGAGGGAAAGAAGATCGGCTTGAAGGATGCCTTCAAGGCGGTTTACACCATCCTCCGCTTCTGGGGCTGGAAGCCGAAAATAAAGAGTTAACAAGAGGAGATCAGGAGAAAGAAATTCTCCTGATTCTCTTGGCCTCCTGTGAGCTTACTGGACGCGCACCAACTGGCCGCGGATTTCGCCGCCGGCGTTGTTGGTGCTGTGCACGTTGACGTACATGTTGCCCAGCAGCAGCGCCTGCTGGAAGTCCTCCCACGAGCCAATGCCCTGGGCGGCGCGCAGCGTCAGGTCGGCCGAGGTCGCCGTGCCGGTGATCGCGAAATCGTTCGAGATGCCAGTCGCGACGGTGAAGTTGACCACCGTCGGGCCCGAGGCGCCGGCGGCGCCGACGTGGATGTGCCCGGCCGTGGTGCCCACCGGCATGTTGTAGACCTCGACCCGGTAGGTCAGCACACCGGTCGTGGCGTTCAAGGTGGCCGTGGCGGTGCCTGCCGCGCCGGTGCTGACGGCCGGGATCTCGTTGCCGCCGTGCAGCGTGGCCGTGAAGTTGTAGGTCTGGGCCTGCGCCTGCGCGGACACCAGCAGGGCGAACACGCCCGCCATTGCCAGAGTAAGAACACGTTGCATCTCAATCGCTCCTTTGTCGCCGGGAAACCTGATGGCGCGCCGTGAAACTAGCAGGATGCGGGCCAGACCGCTAACTCGTCTGAACGCCGCTGTTTACCGCGTTCAGCACGGCCGTATCGGTTACGTCCGGCGAAAGTGGTTACGCAATACGTACGGGGGACGGAAAAATCGATCATATTGTTTCCACACCGATGAGGCATCTACTGGCGGTGGGCCCCGTGCCCTGGCAAGCGCTTGGTGTGTCTCCGGGAGACTGGCGCGAATGCGAGACACACGAGGCCCATCTGGCCGGCGGGTTTGGCCTGTTGATGACGTCGAAGCTGGTGGACGAGATTCACTTCAACGAGTTCGGCAACGAAGTGTTTCTCGTCAAACACCTTGAGTAGATAGGGTGCCTAAGGTGCCTCAGGTGCCTCGGGTGCAGGTGTGACATATTCGCTCAATGGATCTAGTTGGTAAGGTCGCGCTGATTACCGGCGGCAAGCGCATTGGCGCGGCCGTCGCCACGACGCTGGCGGCGGCGGGCGCCGACGTGGCCCTGGTCTACAACCGCTCGCGGGCGGAGGCCGACGACACGGCCGCGGCGGTGCGGGCGATGGGCCCTCCTTCGCCCGGGCCACGGAGGGCAAGCCGGGCCATCACGATCCAAGCCGACGTGTCGAGCGAACTGGACTGCGCGCTGGCGGTGGACGCCACCGTGGCCCAGCTCGGGCGCCTCGACATCCTCGTCAACATGGCGTCTCTCTATGGCTCGAAGCCGTTCGACCAGTTGACGGCTGCCGACTGGGACAACCAGATGGCCGTGGACCTGCGGGCGACGTTCCTGTTCTCGCGCGCGGCGGCCATCGTGATGAAGCGCGTCGGCGGCGGCCGCATCGTCAACTTTGCCGACTGGGTGGCGGCCAGCGGCCGGCCCCGCTATCCGGGCTTCCTGCCGTACTACGTGGCCAAGGCCGGCGTGAAGGCGCTGACCGAGGCGCTGGCGCTCGAACTGGCCGCCGACCAGATCCTGGTGAACGCCATTGCGCCCGGGCCGATCCTGGCGCCGCCGGACATGAGCGCGAAAGAAAGCGAGTCGGTGGTGCGGAACACGCCGCTCGGCCGCTGGGGCGGCGAGGCCGAGATCGCGAAGGCGGTCATGTTTCTCGTGGCCTCGGACTTCGTCACCGGCGAGACCATCCGCGTCGACGGCGGCCGGCACGTCAGGTGAACCTGCCGGCGGCCGGGAGCCGGGAGTCGGGAATCGGGAATCGGGAGACCAATATGGCCACTGCATGGGACTCGTCGTTTCGCGCGTCGCTGGCCGAGCGGGTGAAGCGCCTCACCGCCGACGCCAGGCCGGCGTGGGGCAAGCTGAACGCGAGCGGCATGCTCGCGCACGTCAACGACAGCTACCGCATGGCACTTGGCGACCTGTATGTGAAGCCGAAGAACCTGCCGATCCGCTTCACGCCGATCAAGCAGCTGATCATCTACGTGGCGCCGTTCCCCAAGGGCGCGCCCACGGCGCCGGAACTGATTGCGCGCTGTGATGGCGCCGACCTCGCCGAGGAACAGCAGGCCTACACCGGGCTGCTAGCGCGGCTGGCGGCGGTGACGCCGGCGACGAAGCTGCAGGATCATCCGGCGTTCGGCCGGCTCACGCACCGGGCGTACGGCGTGCTGATTGCGCGCCACACCGACCATCACTTCCGGCAGTTCGGCCTGTGAGCCACGGCCCGCCGCTTCAGCGGGCCGACACGTGTGCGAAGGTCTCCTTCATGGACGCCAGCGCGCCGGTCAGCTCCTCGCGGCTGCGGCCGGTGCAGAAGCGCATGTAGCCTTCGCACGCGGCGCTGAAGTCGACGCCGGGCACGCAGCCAATGCGGCCGTGCTTGATCAGGTGCTCGGCCATGGCCCACGACAGCGACTGGCCGCCGATGCCGGCCTCCTTCGCCCAGTCGGCGTTGATCTTCACGAACGCGTAGAAGGCGCCGTCGGGCGGCGTGCCCGAGAACACGCCGGGCGCCGCTTCGGCGAGCCCCGCGTAGAACAGGTCGCGGCGGGCCTTCAGCTCGTCGCGGAAGCCGGCGACGCAGTCCTGCGGGCCTTCGAGCGCGCCGACCGCGCCGTACTGCGCGATCGACGAGACGTTGCTGGTCGTGTAGAGCACGATCTTGAGGGCCCGGGCGAGGATCGCCTTGTCGCGGATGGCGAAATAACCGACCCGCACGCCGGTGATCGCGTACGACTTGCTCATGGTGTAGACCGGGATGGTGCGCTCGTACATGCCCGGCAGCGAGGCGATGCTGACGTGCTCGCCCGTGAACAGCAGGTCTTCGTACGCCTCGTCCGAGATCACCCAGAGGTTGCGCTCGCGCGCGATGGCCGCCAGCCGCTCGATGTCGGCGCGGGTCAGGATGCCGCCGGTCGGGTTGTTCGGCGAGTTCAGGTAGAGCACGCGGGTCTTCGGCGTGATGGCCTGCTCGACCTCGTCGAGATTCCAGCGCCAGCCGAGCTCCTCGCGCAGCGGCACCTGCACCGGCACGCCCTGCGCCGCCTGGCAAATGGCCATGGTCGGCGGCCATTCCGGGCCGGGCACGATCATCTCGTCGCCGGGTTCGAGCAGCGCGTGCATCACGGCATACAAACCGTGCGTGCCGCCGTTGGTGATCATCACCTCATCGTCCGAGCCGACGGGGATGCCGTTTTTCTTCCGCATCTTCTCGGCCACGGCCTTGCGCAATTGCGGAATGCCGGCGGTGGGGAGGTAATGGGTGCGGTTGTCCTTCATCGCCTGCGCGACCGCCGCCTTGAACGTGTCGGGCGCGTCAAACGACACATCACCCTGGTCGAGCCGGAACGGATCCTTGACGGTGTACATCATGTCGCGGATGCGGACGATGGCCGAGACGGGGACCGAGTCGTAGAATTTACCCATGATGGCAAATTATAGCCGCTGATGGGTCGCGGGTCATCAATCCAGGCCACCGATTAGACACCGATTAGACACAGATGGATCGGGCCCGCCGCGCCGGCTTCGCCGGCGCGTGGCGATAACGAACAAAGCCCGGATCTGAGAGAGGCGGCAAGGTCAACAAACCTCTCTCAGATCCGGGCTTTGTCCGTCATCGCACGGCCGCAGGCCGTGGCGGGCCGCTACCACTCAATCGGTGACTAATCGGTGACTAATCGGTGGCTGTCCTTTTCAGCGTGACGTGGCCGTCACGCCCGCCTTGTCGAGAATCGCGGTCAGCGTGGCGGCGGTCTTCTTGGTCGGCAAGTTGCTGACGTAGAAATGCTTCGCGCCCAGGTCGATCAGCGATCGGATCGTGCGCGCGCAGACGTCGATGGGCGTGGCGCCCGTCGCGAACTCGGCCTGCAGTTCGGCCACCGGCACCGGCAGGAACTGGCTCAGCATTTCCAGCGTCTTGGTGTTGGCGCTGCGGTAGTAGAACACGCCGAACACGCCGGGCAGGGTGAGGCCGCGCGCGCGGCCGGCGTCCAGGAACGCGCCGATCTGGCCGGCCTGGTGGTGCGAGACGATCTGCGTGAGGTAGAAATCCGCGCTGACGTGCGGGTCGAGCAGGAAGTCGACCTGCCCCTGCGGATTGGCGATGGGATTGGCCCAGCCGCCCAACTCGAGTTCGGGGTGCCGCTCGCGAATCAACTGCCGCAACTGCCACGCGTGCTCGAGGCAGCGCGGCCGGCCAATGTGCTTGTCGCCGCCGAGCACGACGAGCGACGGGAAGCCGCTCTGCACGGTCTGGTCGGCGTAGGCGAGACAGAACTGCAGCGAGTGCTTGGTGGTGAGAAACGGGATGATGCGGTGGCGGTCGACGGTGTCGCCGAGGTTGTTCACCAGGTGGCGCAGGTTGTTTTCCTCCTGCGCGCCGACGGCGCTGTCGGTGACCATCACCCGCACGTCGTGGCGCGTGAGGGAGCGAATGGCGTGGTAGGTGTCAATCCACGCGTCCATGCCTTCGGTGGCGGCGAGCTCCGCCCGGGGCGGGCGGAGCTCGACGGCCACCACGCTGGTGGACTCGCCGCGAAGCTGCGAGAGGTAAGAAGACAAGCCTTACTTTTGTTCCTTGATCTTGTAGCCGGCCGGCGGCGCAAACAGATCGGCGGTGCCCTTGCCGCTGGCCGTGGCCTTGACCGTGACATCGGCCAACGCGGGAGCTGAAAGCGCCAGGACGAGGAAGGCCGCGAGAGTGAGCCGCTTCATGTCTGTCATCTCCAGGGGGAAGACTGATTATAACGGCTTGGGGCCTGGGACCTGGGGCTTGGCTGGCCCAAGCCTCAAGCCCCAAGGCTCAAGCCTATTGCTGCGGCATCGAGGTGGGGCGGGGCTTGGCGCTCTTGCCCCATTCGTTGGCCCAGTTCAGCATTTCCGCCACCGTGTGCAGCACCGACTCGCGCGCGACGTAGCCGTGGGCCTCGTGCGGCAGCGTGACGTAGCGCACCGTGGCGCCGTGACCCTTGAGCGCCATGTAGAGGCGTTCCGACTGAATCGGGAACGTGCCGCTGTTGTCATCCGCCTCGCCGTGAATCAACAGGATTGGCTCGTTGATCTTGTGCGCGTAATTGAACGGCGACATCGCCGCGTAAATCTGGGGCACCTCCCAGAAGGTGCGCTGTTCATTCTGGAATCCGAACGGCGTCAGGGTGCGGTTGTACGCGCCGCTGCGCGCCAGGCCGGCCCGGAAGATGTCGGAATGCGCCAGCAGGTTGGCCGTCATGAAACCGCCGTAGCTGTGCCCGCCCACGACGACGCGGTTGGCGTCGGTGACGCCGAGGCTGACGGCGCGGTCAACCGCGGCCTGCGCGCTCGCCACCAGTTGCTGGATGTACGTGTCATTCGCGGTCTCGCCCGGTCCGACGATCGGCATGGTCGGGTCGTCGATGATCGCGTAGCCCTGCGTGAGGAACAACAGGTGCGATGCGCCGCTGATCGACGTATAGCGATCGGCCGAGCCGGTGACCTGGCCGGCGTTTGCGGGATCCGTGAACTCGCGCGGATAGGCCCAGAGCAGGGTCGGCAAGGGGCCTTGGGCCGGCGTCCAGCCCGGCGGCGTGATAATCGTCGCCGACAGCTCGACGCCGTCGTTGCGCTTGTAGGTGACGAGCTGCTTCTGAATGCCCTTGAGCTGCGGCGCCGGATCCGCGTACGACGTCAGCGCGACCCTGGTGCCGGCCTTGAGATCGCGCACGTAGACGTTGGGCGGATCGGTACGCGTCTCGTGGCGGGTGAGGATCTTCGAACCGTCGGGGGACAGGACGCCGATCACCGTTTCGTACGAACGCCCGGTGGTCTGGAACAGGCGCTCGCTCTTGAGCGTGGTGAGGTCGAGGCGATCGATGAACGGCCGCGCGCCTTCCGGCGCGGCACCAGTGCCGGCGAGGAAGATCGAGTTGGCGTTCTGCTGGATGGTCGAGACCCCCGACGCGCGATCGTGCCGCTGCGGCGTGCCGGGATTGCCGTACGAATCTTCCTGGCTGCGGTCCCACAGTTTGCGCGGCGCGGCGCCCGGCTGGTCGATCACCCACGTGCGGGTCCACCGCCGGGCGCGGTCGGTCTCGGTCAACAGCACCGCGCCACCGTCGGTCCACGACACGTTACCCACGCGATATTCGGTGCGGGCGATCTCCGATGGCGCCGCCGTGAACGGCGCGCTCATTGCCACCACCTTGTCACGATGCGGCACCTTGGTCTTGGGGTCGCCGTTGTCGAGCGCCTCCGCCCAGACCACCGTCGCCGGCGCCAGCGGCTGCCATTGGAAGTTGCGCGGCCCGGCCGTCACGCCGCCGTTCGGCACGTTGTCGGCCACCGGCAGTTGCGCGATCGCCTTGACCGGGGCACCCTGGCGATTCCACACCTCGATGCCGGCGGCAAAATTCTGATAGGGAACCAGCCACGAGTACGGACGCGTCGCGCGCCGGACCAGGATGAACTGACCATCGGGCGAGGGTGCCGCGGTGACGAATACCGCCGGGCCGCCGACCGCGGTGCGTTGACCGGTGGCGGCGTCGACGAAGGCGAGCTGGCTGGTCGCGTAATAATCGAACAGCGCTTCGTCATACGCGCTGGTCAGCAGATCCTGATACGTGCGGACGGGCGCGGTGCCGCCGCGATGTTCCTGGATGTTGGGACCGCTCGGCACCCCCATCGTCGGCGCCGCGCCCCGGCCGGGCGAGACGAATTCGCACAGCATCGAGGCGCCGTCGCCGACCCATTCGCAGGGCGTCCCAAGGGCGGCGTTGAGTTGCGCCGGCGTGATCGACCTGGCCTGCCCCGTGGCGGCATCGCCGATCCACAGCTCGATGCCGTTGTCCCGCTGCTGCGTGAACGCGAAGCGCTTGCCGTCGGGCGAGAAACCGATCCAGGACAGCATTGGATTCGGCGGCACCGTCACGGGCCGGTCGCGCCCGTCGGCGATCGACTTCAGCGTGATCGCGCGTGACAGTTGCGGGCGATGCGGGCCGTTGGTCCTCGGGTTGATGCGAACGCCCGCGATCCGATGCATCGGTTGCGACAGCTGCGCGATGGCCGGCATGCTCGCGCGATCGAGCAGCGCGACCACGTCGCGAGACGGACTCAGCTCAACCGTCGGCGGCGGCGGCGCGTCGAGGATGTCGACAATGGCCTTGGGCGGCAGCAGGTAGCCCGAAGCGGCGGGTTGGGCGGGAGCCTGGGCGAAGAGCGCGGTGACTCCGCTGAACGCGAGCGTGGCAAGGGCGAGGATGCGCATTAGCGGAGTATAAAGTGTCTGACACCGCAAAAATCCACCGCGGTGTCAGACACTATTTCCAGCGGCCAGCCCGGCCGCGCGGCCCGTTGCCCACGCCCACGCGAAGTTGTGACCGCCGATCGGGCCGAAGGCGTCGAGCATCTCGCCGCAAACGTACAGGCCCGGGCAGCGGCGGCTTTCGAGCGTCCGCGGCTCGACCTCGTCGAGCGCCACGCCGCCGCCGGTGACCTCGGCCTTCTTGTAGCCCTCGTCGCCGCTGATCGGCAGCTCGTACGAGGTCAGCAGGCCGACCAGCGCGAGGCGTTCCGTTCGTTTCAGGGCGCTGGTCCGCCGGCCGGCGGGCACCCCGGCTTCGAGCATCAACTGCTCGGCCAGTCGGGCCGGAACGTGCTTGCTCACCAGGCTGATGACCAGTGCCGAAGGCACGTCGAACACCGATTCCCACGCCGCGGCGGTGAGGGGCGACCACTGGACGCGGATCGCTGCCGATGACGCCGAATCACGCAGCGCCACAGATGGCACAGACGACGCAGATCCTGATCTAATGCGGCGGGTAACAACATGCGAAATATCAAGCACGCTGGGCCCGCTGTAGCCGCGATGCGTGAACAGAAACCCCCCTGACGTTTCGAGGGTCTTCTTGCCGTACTTGCCGCGCAGCCGCACATTCAACGACAGGCCCGACAGCGAGGCGTGCCCCGCCGACGAGGAGAGCAGCGGCGTGAGCGCCGGATAGGTGTCGATCATGCGATGCCCCAGGGCCGCCGCAATGCGCAAGCCCGTGCCGTCGCTGCCGGTCATGGGCACCGACAGCCCGCCGGTGGCGAGCACCACGCGGGAGGCGCGAATGTCGCCGTCGCCGGTGGCGATGGTGAAACCAGCATCAGACGCGGCGATGTTGGTCACGCTGGTGCCGAACTGCAGGCGCACGCCGCGCTGCCGGGCGTGGGCCACCAGGCCATCCCGGATGTCCTTCGCCCGGTTCGACCGTGGAAACAGCTTGCCCGACTCCGCTTCGAGCGCGAGCGCAATGCCAAGGTCTTGCTCGAAGAACGCGCGTTGTCCGTTCAGGGGCCACGCGCGCAGCATGTTGCGCATCAGGTGCGCCGGCGAGTCGGTGACGAACCGATCGGGGGCGAGGACCGAGGGCAGGACATTGCAGCGGCCGCCGCCGCTGATCAGAATCTTGCGGCCGCCGTCGGCGGTGCGCTCGATCAGCGTCACGTCGGCGCCCCCGGCCGCGGCAAACGCCGCTGCGACCAGCCCGGCGGCCCCGCCACCAATAACGACAACCACAACAGACATTCAAACAGGAGACCAGAAGATCACGAGAAAATATTTCTCCTGATCTCTTTATCTCCTTTGGATCTACCGGAACAGGCTGTCGATCGGGAGGACCGTGACCGGTCCGAGATTGAGCGCGCGAATCGGTCCCTCGATCGCCTTCAGGTCGCCCACCACGACGACCGCCATCTTCTCGGGCTGCACGAAGCGGGCGGCGGCGCGCTGCAGGTCGGCGGCCGTCACCGCCGTCACGCTCGGCACGAAGTTGCTGAACGTGGATTCGGGCAGGTTGTAGACCACCAGCTCTTCGAGCTTGCGCGCCATGTCGCCGGTGGTCTCGAACTCGCCGGGGAACCCGAGTGCGACGTAGTTCTTCGCCTTGGCCAGCTCGCCGGCCGGCACCGGCGTGAGAATGCCGTTCAGCTCGTTGAAGAACTCGCGCAGCGCGTCGGCCGTCTTGTCGGTCTGCACGCCGGCGGCGGCCAGGAACGGGCCCGCCGACATCCGCATGTCGAACGCGGAGCTGGCGCCGTAGGCGTAGCCGTTCTTCTCGCGCAGGTTCTGGTTGAGCCGCGAGGTGAACGAGCCGCCCAGCACGGTGTTCAGCACTTCGAGCACCGCGTAGTCCGGGGTCGAGCGCGCGACACCGACCCAGCCAATGCGGATCTGCGACTGCGGGGCTTCCGGCTTGTCGACGAGGTAGACCTGGCGCTTGCCCAACTGCGGCGCGTTGGGCACCGCCGCGACCAGCGCCGCCAGGCCCTCGGCCTTCCAGCCGCCAAACGCCTTCTCGAGCATGGGCAACGCGGCGGCCGGCGTGAGGTCGCCCACCACGAGCAGCGTCGCGTTGTCGGGGCGGAAGTGCGCGCGATAGAAGGTCCGCAGGTCGTCGGCCGTGAGCGTCTCGATGGTGGCCGGCAGGCCGTTGGCCGAGGTGCCGTAGCGGTGCGTCGGGCCAAACACCACGCGCGGGAACGCCAGCTGGACGAGCGCGGCGGGGTTGTCGCGCGCCTGCAGCAGGGCCGTGAGCCGCTCCTTGCGCAGCCGCTCGAGTTCGGCCACCGGGAACGTGGGCCGCAGCGCCACGTCGGCCATCAGCGGCAGCGCGTCGGCCAGCCTCGACACCGGCACCGACAGGCGGACCGCCGACGAATCAAACGAGCTGCCCGTCGACAGGTTGGCGCCGAGAAACTCGATGGCATCGGCCAGGTCGAGCGCCGAGCGCGAGCCCGCGCCTTCGTCGAGCATGGCGGTGGTGAGGCTGCCGACGCCGTACTTGCCAATCGGATCGGCGGCGCTGCCCGAGCGCACGATCAGGTTGACCTGGGCCAGCGGCACCTCGTGGTGCTCGACCATCCACACCGCCAGGCCGTTCGACAGCTGGTGCTTCTGGATGGCCGGCAGCGTCAGCGCCGGCGCCGGGCCGATGGGCGGCGGCTGCTTGCGATCGGGCTGCTGCGCGGTGAGCGTCACCGACGCGGCCAGCGCGACCAGTCCGGCTAAAGCCGGACGCCACAGGTGCAGCGCCTTCTTCATTTCTTGTCTCCCGGAATGACGCTGAGCTCGACGCGCCGATCTTTCGGCAGGTAGCGATCGACCGCGGCCGGCACGTCGGCGGCGGTGACGGCGCGATACCGCGCCAGGTCCTGGGCGAAGTAATCGGGCGTGCCGGCCGCCTTGAAGTAGGCGTTCAGCTGGTCGGCCTTGCCGCCAAAGCCGCCGACCCGCTCCATGTTGCGGTAGAACGACGCCTCGATCTGGTTGAGCGCGCGCGTCATCTCGCGCGCGGCCGGCGCTTCCTTGCGCAGTTTGTCGAGCTCCTCGTCGATCACCGCCTGGATCTGGTCGAGGCCCTGGCCGGGACGCGCCGTGGCCATGATCAGGAAGTTGCTGCCGAGCGCCTGCGACTGCTGGAAGGCGGTGACGTCCTGGGCGATCTGCAGGTCGTACACCAGCCGGCGATAGAGCCGGGAGTTCTTGCCGCTGCTGAGCAGGTTGGCAATGACGTCCATGGTCGCGTCGCCGGGCTTCAGCAGCCCCGGCGTGTGCCACGCGAGGTAGAGGCGTGGCAGCTGCACGCGGTCGGTGATGGTCTTGCGCTTGACGCCGTCGAGCACCGCGGTGGGCGGCTCCAGCGGCGGCACCGGCTTGCCGCGCGGCACATCGTCAAACCACTTCTCCACCAGCTTGCGCGTCTGCGCGACGTCGATGTCGCCGGCGATCACGAGGCTGGCGTTGTTCGGCACGTAGTAGGTGCGGAAGAAGCGCGCCACGTCCTCGAAACTGGCGGCCGAGAGATCTTCCATCGAGCCGATTACCGGCCAGCTGTAGGGGTGGCCCGGCGGGTAGAGCAGCGCCGACAGCTCGACGAAGGCCTGGCCGTAGGGCTGGTTGTCGACGCTCTGGCGCTTCTCGTTCTTGACCACGTCGCGCTGGCCGTCGACCTTGCCCGGGGCCTTGTCGTCGAGCAGGAAGCCCATGCGATCCGACTCGAGGAACAGCGCCAGTTCCAGGGCGTTGGCCGGCGCGTCGATGTAGTAGTTGGTGCGATCGGTGTTGGTGGAGCCGTTGTTGTTGGCGCCGGCGGCCTCGAGCCAGTTGTCGAAGTCGCCTTCGGGCACGTGCCTCGAGCCTTCGAACATCACGTGCTCGAACAGGTGGGCGAAGCCGGTGCGGCCGGGCCGCTCGTTGGCCGAGCCGACGTGATACCAGACGTTGACCGCGACCACCGGCACGCTGGTGTCGCGGTGCAGGATCACGTTCAAGCCGTTGGGCAGCGTGAACTGCGTGTACGGAACGGTCAGGGCCGGGGACTGGGCCAGCAGGGCCGGGCCATCGAGGGCGGGGGCCCCCGGCACCACCAGCACGGCCGTGGCCAGGACCAGGAGAGATGTGAGCCGGCGAGTCATGCGCCAAGTCTAGCGCAGGGCGTGGGCCGCCGACGCCTTAGGGCCGCTTGTGCCGCGCCAGCATTGCGTTGGCGGCCTCGGAGATGGCGACCACCGCCGGGTGCTTCAACCGCCGTTCCACCGACACGGCGAAGTAGCGTTCGCGCACCGCGTCGAGGCGGCCGACCGGCACCACCCCGTACTGGCGCATCACTTCTTTCTCGATGACCGTCGGCGCGACGAACAGCCCGGCGCCGGCCTGCCCGAACGTGGTCAACAACGCGCTGTCGTCCACCTCGGCGACGATGCGCGGGCGGATGCCTTGCTGATCGAACCAGTGATCGAGCGTGCGCCGAAGCGTCTTGCCGTCGGTCGGCAGCAGGAACGGCGCGCCGTCCAGTGATTGCGGAAAGTTCTTGCGGCGCGGGGCGGCCAGCTTCGCGGTGCCGAAGACGGTGACCGTGGTTTCGCCCAGCGGGTGGCTGAACGCCTTGACCTTGATGGCCGGCGAAATCGGCGTGTCGGCGATCACCAGGTCGAGGGCGTGGGTGGCCAGTTCGGTGAGCAGGCGCTCGGGCGCGCCGTCGCGGCACACGATCTGGACGGGCGGCGTCAGCCGCAAGGCCGGCTCGAGCAGGCGATAGGCGATGATCTTGGAGACTTCGTCCGCCACGCCCACCTGGAACCGCACCGGCCGCCCGGTCGGCCGGTCCTTCAGCGTGTCCATCAGCTCGCGGCCGATCGAGAAAATGTCGTCGGCGTAGCGATAGACGACGTGGCCGATCTCGGTCAGGACGAGATTGCGGCCGGCGCGCTGGAAGAGCTTTTCGCCGAGCTGGTGCTCGAGCGCGCGGATCTGGCCGCTAATGGTCGGCTGGGCGAGCCGCAGTTCTTCGCTGGCGCGGGCAATGGTGCCCTGGCGCGCGACGGTCCAGAAGTACAGCAGGTGGTGGTAGTTGAGCCACTCCATTCAGCCTACGATATACTTTTCGTTTTCGTCATGACGGACAAACCGCTCGTAGCAGTGATCATGGGCTCGACCTCCGACTGGGACACGATGTCCCACGCCGTGGAGATCCTCGAACGCTTCGGCGTGCCCTACGAAAAGGAAGTCGTCTCGGCCCACCGCACGCCGGTGTGGATGGCCGAGTTCGCCCAGGGCGCCGAGGCCCGCGGCGTCCAGGTCATCATTGCCGGCGCCGGCGGCGCCGCGCACCTGCCCGGCATGGTCGCCTCGCACACGGTGCTGCCCGTGCTGGGGGTGCCGGTGAACAGCGCCGCGCTGCAGGGACTGGATTCGCTGCTGTCGATCGTGCAGATGCCCGGCGGCATCCCCGTGGGCACGCTCGCCATCGGCAAGCCGGGCGCCATCAACGCCGGCCTGCTCGCGGTCGGCATCCTGTCGCTGACCCGGCCCGACCTGCGCGAGCGCCTGCGCACGTTCCGCGCGGAGCAGACCGCCAAGGTCCGCCAGGACGCCCTCCCGTGAACCGCATCGTGCTGCCCGGCGCCACCATCGGCGTGCTTGGCAGCGGCCAGCTGGGGCGCATGCTCGCGCTCGAGGCCCGGCGCATGGGCTACCGCGTGCACACGCTGTCGCCCGGGGTCGACACGCCCACCGGGCAGGTGGCCGACCTCGAGGTCAGCGCCGAGTACGACGATCTCGAAGCCATTCGCACCTTTGCCCGCGGCGTCGACGTGATGACCTTCGAGTTCGAGAACGTGTCGACCGACGCGGCGGATGCCGCGGCGGAGCTCGTGCCGGTGCGGCCGAGCGGCGCGGCGCTGCACATCACGCAGCAGCGCGCGCGCGAGAAGGGCTTTCTCGCCGACCGCGGCTATCCGGTGACGCCGTTTGCCAAGGCGCAGTCGCTCGACGAGCTCGCGGTGGGGCTCGGCCTGGTCCGCCTGCCCGCCATCATCAAGACCGCGGCCTTCGGCTACGACGGCAAGGGCCAGCACCGCGTCGATCGCATCGAGGACGGCGAGCGCGTGTGGGGCCTGATCGGCCACCAGGAAGCGATCATCGAGAGCGTGGTCGACTTCACGCACGAGATCTCCGTGGTGGCGGCGCGCGGCCTCGACGGCGAGTTCGCCCATTACGGCGCCATCGAGAACATCCACCGCCATCACGTTCTTGACCTCTCGGTGAGCCCGGCGCGGGTGCCCGAGGGCATTGCGGACGAGGCCGTGCACCTGGCGCATCGCGTGCTGGACGACCTGGGCTACGTCGGCGTGCTGTGCGTGGAGTTCTTCGTCACCCGCGACGGCCGGCTGCTGGTCAACGAGATCGCGCCGCGGCCGCACAACTCCGGCCACCTCACCATCGATGCCTGCGTCACGTCGCAGTTCGAACAGCAGGTTCGCGCCGTGTGCGGGCTGTCGCTGGGCGACACGACCCAGATCAGGCCGGCGGCGATGGTGAACCTGCTCGGCGACCTGTGGATCAACGGCGAACCCGACTGGGCCGCCGCGCTGGCGGTGCCCGACGTGAAGCTGCACCTCTACGGCAAGGGCAACCCGCGCGTGGGGCGCAAGATGGGACACATCACCGCCCTGGGCGATTCAGTGGACGAGGCCGCGGCCAAGGCGCTGGCGGCTCGCGACGTGCTCTGCTGACTTTCTAGTCCGCGGTGACGACCAGCTTCGGGTTGGTGCGCCACCTGCCGCGCGTGAAGTCGGGGAAGTCGACCGCGCGGCTCTTCTTCGCCGTCGAGTCGACGCTGAGACCCACCACCGCGCTCAATGCCGCGGCGTCGTAGACGTTCATGTCGGTGGGCAGGCCGCTGCGCAGGCAATGGATGAGCCGGTGGTCTTCGATGAAGTCCATGCCGCCGTGCCCGGCGCCGGCGGCGCGCAATTCAACCGCCTTCCACAGCGGATGATCGAACTCGTCGCGCACGGCCGCCATCTCCACCCACTGATGCGGCTTGCCGCGGCCCTCGATGTAAACGCGGTTGGGGTAGCCCTGGAACATCCCCTTGGTGCCCTGCACCGCGTGAATGCGCGAGTATGGCCGCGGCAGGTTGGTGCAGTGCTGCACCATGACGGTGCGGCCGCGGGCGGTCTTGATCAGGCTGGTGTTGACGTCGCCGAGGGTGAAACGTTCGCTGCGCTCGGGCGCGCCCTCAGGATAGTGCTCGCGGGCCCAGTCCTGCAGGCCGCGTGACGGTCCGCTCATCGACACCATGTAGTCGAAGCGATCGCCGCGGTTGATGTCGAGGCAGTTGGCGACCGGCCCGAGCCCATGGGTCGGGTACGGGTTGCCATCGAGCTTGCGCGACCACGCGCGGCGCCACAGCCCCTCGTCTTTCTTCTCGAACTTGATCGCGCGCAGGTCGTGCAGGTAGCCGCCCTCGGCGTGCACGACCTCGCCCAACACGCCCTGCTGGACCATGTTGAGCACCATCATCTCGGGGCGGTCGTAGTTGCAGTTCTCCATCATCACGGCGTGGCGCCCGTGCTTCTCGGCCGACTCGACGAGCGCCCAGCAATCGTCCACGGTCATGGCGGCGGGCACTTCGGTGGCGGCGTGCTTGCCGGCCTTCATGGCCGCCAGCATCACGGGCACGTGCCACTCCCACGGCGTGGCGGTGAACACGAGATCGAGATCCTCGGTTTCACACAGCCGCTCGAAATCGCGCGGCCCCTTGGCGTAGACGGCGGGCGCGGGATGACCGGCCGCCGTGATCTCCCGGCTCGCCCACGTGGCGCGCTCCTCGCGCACGTCGCACACCGCGGTAATGCGGCAGCCGGGAATCTTCAGGAAGTTCTCGAGGTGGCTGCCGCCCTGCAGGCCGATGCCGACCATGCCGATCCGCACCATCGCGATGGGCTTGGCGGCCAGCAGGCCCTCGCGCGGCTGCGCCGCATCGATGTGGTGCCCGGCGTTCTTGTCCACCGCCGGACGAACGCTGAGTGCCGCCGCACCGCTGATCTTCAGGAACTGGCGCCGGTTCAAGTCATCCATCGCTCACCTCGCCGGCATCAGCATCATCGTCGTCACCGCCGGTCCGGGCAGAAACGGCGTGGCTTCGCCGTCGCGCCACGCGCGGTACTGATCGGCGTAGTGCGGCGACAGCGGATGGCCGCTCTGGCCCGTGGGAATGTGCAGGATGCCTTCGTGCTCGCGCCCTGGCGACACCACCATCCGCTCGGATGGCCCGGTGCGCGGCGCCTGCGCGCGCGGCGTGTAGACGTCGCCGGAAAGCGGGTCGGACGGCATGTTCATGTAGCGGCCCAACAGCGGAATCGCCGACGCCAGCGGGTGCAGGAACTGGCCGAGGTTGGCCTCGCCCCACGTGCGGTCGGCGAGCCGGCTGCCGTCGGTTGTCAGTTCGCCAATGGCCTGGTCAACCGCGGCCAGCAGCCACGCGTCCCACGAGGAGTACTTGGGGCTCAGCAGGTGGGCCGGCCGTTCGGTGACCAGTTGCCACACGGGCCCTTCGCCGCGGAGCGATCGCGCGTAGTCGAAACCCGGGTCGATCGTCCCGGCCGGCGCCGTCAGCGTCGTCATCACGTCGCGAACGAAGGCGGTGCGGAACTGGCGAACGAGCCGATAGGCCACTGAACCCGGCGAGGCGCGGCCGGTCCACGTGGTGTCGACCAGTTGCCTGAACTCGGCGCGTGGGCCGGTGGTGGCGGTGGGGAGCGTCTTCAGCACCAGCGTGCGCCAGCGTTCGAGGTAGAGCGCCCGGTCCTCGAGCTGGATCGACAGCATGTCGGCCGGCGTTGCCTTGGCGATGGTCAGCAGGCGGTCGCGAATCAACCGCGCGCGAATGCCGTCGGCGTAGCCACCCTCGCCAAGCACCGCCAGCTGGGCGCCGTCGACGACGGGCGCGTTCGCGGTCCAGATGCGTCCGCCGTCGGGATCGACGATCGTCGGGAAGTCGGCGGCGGAGAGGTAGCCGTCCCAGCGCCGTGAGCCGTCGGCCCAGGATTCCGGCGTCATGCCGTCGTAGCCCACGCGCCTGGGGATGGCGCCGCCGATCGTCCAGGCAATGCGCCCGGTGTCGTCGCCCATGGTCACGTTCTGGTTGGGCATGCCGAGCCCGGCCATGGCGGCGAGCAGATCGTCAACCGTGCGCGCGCGCTCGGGCCTGGTGATGTCGGAGGCCAGCAACGACGCGTCGTGCGCGACCCAGTGCTGCGCGTACTCGCGGCCGCGCGCGTCTTTCCAGACAATGGGTCCCCACGTGGTCCAGCGCGCGGCGAGCGTGCGCGCCGTGCCGCCCTTGGCGGCAATCGTCTCCTGGAACACGTCGAAGGCCTTCGGGCCTTCCGGCGTCAGGTACTTGCCGGCATCGCGCGGGTCGGGCTCGATGCGGACCAGGTCGCTCCAGTCGCCGCCGGTGTTGGTGAAGCCCCAGGCGACGTGGCCGTTGCTGCCGACGACCAGGCTGGGCAGCCCGGGCAGCGTGACGCCGGTGAGCCTCTGGGGCGCGCCGTCGGCGTCGGGAAACGCGAGCGACGCGCGATACCAGATGATCGGCACGCCGATCGACAGGTGCATGTCGTTGGCGACCAGGGCGGCGCCGGACGCGGTGTGGGCGCCGTCAACCGCCCAGTTGTTGCTGCCGATGATCGCGTCGAGGTCGGCGTCGCCGCGTGAGGGTCGCGGGGCGGCGTGCGCGTGCTGCTTCCGCAGGTCGAAGACATCCGGCCCGGGGACTGCCGGCCTGACGGTCACTCCGCCAACGACAGGCGTGTCCCATTCCGATCCGTAGGCCGACAGGAACCGGAACATCGGTTCGGGCAGCGCGTCGCGCATTGCTCCCTGGGTCTGTTCGAACAGCGCCTGCCGGCCTTGCAGCGTATTGAACATGGCCAGGACCGTGAGAATCGTGTCCTCGGGCCGCCATGGTTCCGGCACCGCGCGCAGCACGAGGTACTCCGGCGGCACCGCCCGCAGAGCCTGCAGGCCCGCGTTCACGCCTTCGGCGTAGGCCTCGAGCAGGGCGCGGTACCGCGGCGCCGTGCGCTCGACCGCGCGATGCGCGACATCGCGCAGCCGGTGGACGCGAGACTCCTGGTCGACGCCGAGCGCGCGCGGCCCGACCAGCGCCGACAACTCGCCGGCCGGCTGGCGGCGCTGCAGGTCCATCTGGAAGAACCGATCCTGCGCGTGGATGAAGCCCAGCGCGCGCGCGACGTCCTCCCGCGATCCGCCCACGATGGCCGGCACGCCGAGGGCGTCGCGATCGATGCGGACCGCGGCATCCAGCCCGGGAATGGCGGTTTCGCCGCTCACCATCGGCAGGCTGGCCCGCAGCTGCGATCGCGCATAGACGCCGCCGCCAATCACCAGCAGGACAAACAGGATCAGCGTGGCAATGAGGAAGCGAAGCAGGCGCCGCACGCGCTGATATTACTTGTTACTTGGGGTCTGACCCCCATTTTCACCAAATGGTGGATTGGGGACAGGGCTCCCCCGTTCGCCACCGCACACCGTAAGCGCCGACAAGCCCGCCAGGTGTTGGCATCGTCCCGACACTCTTGGATGCGGCCCTGCGGCTCGGCTTCGAGTGGTACACGACACAGCCCCGGCGACAGCCAGACTATGGCCTCGAAGACCGTTTGCTCGGCACGGTGTGACCCACGAGGCCTGTCCCCAATCCACCATTTGGTGGAAATGGGGGTCAGGCCCCACTCTGATCGCACACTCTGATCGCAAGGCGCGGATCGCGGCGCGGGTGGGCACTGGCGTAACTTCCACTCATGGTACAGAGTGAGGTTGTGACCCGCCCTCTTGGCACGCCTGGCACCTTTGGCACCGGTGCCGGCAGCGCGCTCGACTCTCGATGGAAATCCTTGGCGGAGCGCGATACCAAGGCCGATGGCACCTATGTCTATGGCGTCACCTCGACCGGCATCTACTGCCGGCCGAGCTGTCCCAGCCGGCGGCCGCGCGCCGATCGGGTGCGCTTCTTCGACACCACCACCGACGCGCGCCAGGCCGGGTTTCGCGCCTGCAAGCGCTGCCGGCCCGACACCGTGGGGCTGGCCCAACCCGGCGTCGAGGCGGTGCGCCGGGCATCCGCGTATCTCGCCTCGCACGCGGATCGGCAAGTGACGCTCGGCCAGCTCGCGCGTGTCGCGGCCATGAGTCCCCACCACCTGCAGCGCCGCTTCAAGGCGATTGTCGGCGTCTCGCCCCGCGAGTTTCAGGCCGCGGTGCGCGCCGGCAAGTTGCGGACAAGCCTGCGCGATGGCCGCGACGTGACGACGGCGATCTACGAGGCCGGCTACGGTTCGCCGAGCCGCGTGTATGAGGCGGCCCCCACCGGCAAGGGGATGTCGCCATCGCGCTATCGCCGTGGCGGCGCCGGCATGGTCGTGGGGTACTCGACGGTGTCGAGCCCCCTCGGCCACGTGCTGGTCGCGGCCACGGCCGATGGCGTGTGCGCGGTCAAACTCGGCGATTCCGAGGCCTCACTGGTCCGCGACCTCAAGCGCGAGTATCCGGCCGCCGACATTCGCGAAAACCAGCAGACCCGCACCGCCTGGGTGAAGGCCATCATCGAGCACCTGCGCGGCACGCAGCCGTCGCTCGACCTGCCCATCGACGTGCAAGCCACGGCGTTCCAGTGGAAGGTGTGGCGCGCCTTGCAGCAGATCCCCTACGGCGAAACCCGCGCCTATGCCGACGTGGCCAGGGCCATTGGCCAACCCCAGGCGGCGAGGGCCGTGGCCCGCGCCTGCGCCACCAACCCGGTGTGCCTCGTAGTGCCCTGCCATCGGGTGGTTCCGACCGCCGGCGGGACCGGGGGATATCGGTGGGGAGCTGAACGGAAGGCCAAGCTGCTTGCTAAAGAGGCGAGGGTGCCTGGTGTGCCTAAGGGTGCCTAGGGGGCCCGGGGTGCGGCTTTGGTGCCAAGGTGCGCAAAATCGTGCTGCATTCACAGCACTTTAGGCACGTTAGGCACCACAGGCACCTTAGGCACGTTAATATTCCGCCGTGCCTTCAACTCGCTACGGCATCTCCCCCTGGCTTGATGCCGTTCCCGTCAAGAAACGGCCCGAGTTTCCCGCGTTCCGCGGCGTCGTCACTCACCCCGTCGTCGTGGTCGGCGGCGGCATGGCGGGGGCCATGGCGGCCCAGGCCTGCGCGGCGGCCGGCATGAAGGTGATCCTGCTCGAAGCCGGGCGCATCGGCCAGGGCGGCAGCGGCCGGGCGACGGGACTGATTTCAAGCGAAGCGTGCGGGTCGTATCGCGACCTCGAGGCGCGCGCGGGCAAGCGGGCGGCGCGGGCGTTGTTCGAGGCCACCGAGAAAGCACCGCGCGAGCTGGCGGCCGCCGTCAAGCGGCTGGGCATCAAGGCCGGTCTCGAATTGCGGGATGCCATTCGCGCGCTGCCGCCGGGGGTCCCCGACAAGCTGCTGCAACGCGAGCTGGCCGCACGCAAGGACGAGGGCCTCGCGGCGACGTGGATGCCGCCCGCCCTGGTGCAGCGCCAGACGGCGTTGGCGTCGGCCGGCGCCATGAAGCTGCCCGACTGGGGGTTCGTCGATCCCTACAAGCTCACGCTGGGGTTCCTGTCGGCGGCGATCAAGAAGGGCGTGAAGGTCTTCGAGCGCTCGCGCATCGACAAGATCACCTTCAACCGCAAGAACGCCACCGCGTTTCTCGACGGCGGCGCCATCACGACCGAGAACCTGATCATCTGCATCGGCGAGCCCACCAGCCTGTTCAAGCCGCTCAAGCGCCACCTGAAGCACGAAGATCGCTACGCCGTGCTGACCGAGCCGCTGCCGGCCGCGGTGCGCGCGGAACTGGGCCAGCGGGCCGCGCTCGTGACCGACACGGACGCGCCGCCGCACCAGTTGTGGTTCACGGCCGACCATCGCGCGCTGTTCACCGGCGCCGACCAGAAACGGCCGGCCGATCGCCTGCGCGAGCCGACGCTGGTGCAGCGGACCGGCCAGTTGATGTACGAGCTGACGCGCCTCTACCCGGCCATTTCCGGGGCCGCGCCCTCGCATGGCTGGGACGTACCGCTCGCCCACCCGGTGGACGATGTGCTCTATGCGGGAGCGCATCGCAACTTCCCGCACCAGCTGTTTGCGTTTGGGACATCGCACGACCCCGCCCGGGCGTACCTGGCCAGCCGCGTCATCTTAAGGGCGGTGCAGGGAAAGCCCGACAAGGAAGACGTGCACTTCTCGTTCGCCCGAAATCTTTAGCGGAGCCCTGAAACCATGGCGGACTCAGGCATCTTTCGCATCAATCCCCTGCAGGGCTGGCAGCGCGATGCCATCCTGAAGGCCGCTCAGTTGATCCGCGACCGCTTCGGCAATCCGCCGGTGGATCCGCAGGCCAAGCAGGCTCACGACAGCCTGCTCGAGGTCCTGGATCCGGCCCGGCGCACGGTCAGGCTGCAGCGGGAGATGAGTGAAGCCATGCGCAAGGCCGCGCTCACCGAGCGGGCCGAACGCCGCGCCCGCGAGCGTCGCGCCGCCGACCGCCGCAAGGCGAACCTGGGTCCACCCCCCGGTGTCCCCGAGCGCCGCAAGGGCGAACGCCGGGCGGGCGAGCGACGCAGCCGCCGGTAGTGGTTCATCCCAAAAATTGCGATCGGTCCGGGAACCCGGATGTCACAAATTGCATCAAACCCCATGTCAAGGGGTCGGACCCTATTGGGGGGTCTATACTGGCCTATTAAACTTCAGTCCCCTTTTTTGGAGGCGTTACTCCCCATGCTCCGCATTCTCTCGGCGTTCGTCCTGAGTCTGGCGCTCGTGTCGCCGGCACTTGCGCAGTCCACGGCCATCAACGGCACTCTCGAAGGCACGGTGAAAGACGATCAGGGCGCAGTCCTCCCGGGCGTCACGGTGACCGTGTCGAACCTCGACACCGGCGACCAGCGCGTCGTCGTCACCAACGAGCGCGGGCTCTATCGCGCGCCGCTGCTGTCGCTCGGCACCTACCGGGTGGTGGCGGAACTGCAGGGCTTCAAGAAGTTCGAGCAGACCGGCGTGTCGCTGCGCGCCGGCCAGACGGCGGTGATTGACATCGCCCTCACCGTCGGCGCGATTTCCGAGACCGTGCTGGTGACGGCCGATTCGCCGCTGATCGACCTGGCCAAGATCGAACAGGGCCGCACGCTGAGCGAGCAGGAAATCAAGACGCTGCCGCTCACGTCGCGCAATCCCTACAACTTCGCGCTGCTGCAGCCGGGCGTGGTCGGGTTCGAGACCAACGAGTTCGGCGTGCCGCGCATCACCGCCAACGGCGCGCTGCTGCGCGTGAACTACCAGGTGGACGGCAGCAACAACACGCAGAAGGATCGCGCCGGCCTGCGGCAGATGCCGATGTCGGAAGTGATGATTCGCGAAGTCAAGGTCGTGACCAGTGGTTACGCGCCCGAATTCGGCCAGACCATGGGCATGGTCTACAACGCGATCACGCCGTCGGGCACCAACACCTTCAAGGGCCAGGGCAGCTACCGCATGCAGCGGCAGTCGATGGTGGAGAAGCCGTTCTTCACCGCCGCGTCGGCGCCGAAGCCGCCGACCGACGTCAATGTCTACACCTTCGATCTCGGCGGGCCGCTGGTCAAGGACAAGACGCACTTCTTCGGCGGCTACGAGCACACCGAGCGCGACCTGTCGGGCCTGAGCGTGATCACCATCACCCCGGCCAACCAGGCGCTGCTGGGCCTCAACGAACCGGCCTACATGCCGCGCGGCCTCAACACCGAGTTCGCGATTGGCAAGATCGATCACCAGTTCAACTCGGCGAACCGGCTGTCGGTGCGCTACATGTTCTTCGACAACTTCATCAC
>CAYGMD010000033.1:0-34761 GCA_964350785.1 uncultured Acidobacterium sp.
CGCCCCCACTTCCTCGATCATGTCGAACACCCAGAGGATGTCGGGATCGTTCTTGCCGGCCAGTTTCTCGTCCTTCACCGGGCCGTCGTTCTCGTTGTCGTGGAAGCCCTGGACGTCGACGGCGACGATTTGCCCGCGGTTCGACGTGAAGTAGGCGACCTCGCCGACGAGCAGCGGGGAGCTGGCAATGCCCTGGAACGGCCAGTCGTTGGCCCGGCCCGACGACAGCTTTTCGAACGTCGCCTGCCACATGAACTCGCCGGTGGCCTCGCGGAACGCCATCAGCACGCCGCGATCGCCGGGCTGCTTCGGATCGCGCAGCGCCTCGTTGTTGGTGCCGATCATCACCACGCCGCCGCCAACCGTCGGGTTGCCGTACGACTGCGAGCCGAGTTCGGCGACCCATTTCACGTTCTTGCCGGTCTTGATGTCCCACGAGGCGGGCAAGCCGGTCATCGGCGACACCATGTTGCGGCTGGGCGTACCGCCCCACATCGGCCAGTCGGCGGACAGCCCGGTCGCGGTGGCGGCAAGAATCAGGACGACGAGCGGCGCGCGTTTCATCATTGGCTCTTGTAGACCTTGAGGTTGTCGAAATAGACGTCGGAAATGCCGTCGGCGTAAATGCCGGGGCTGCCCATGTGGTGCGGGATCTTGTCGATCTTCTCGATTGTCCACGCCGCCGGTTCCGCGTCGCCCGCCGGCCACACCTTGCCGCGCACCCGGGCCGAGCCGTCGCCCAGGTGATCGACCCGCAGCTTCATGCGGTACCACTTGTCGGGGTCCCACGCAAACGGCACGCGCGCCGTCATCTCGTCGGCCGCCTGCCAGGGGTGCAACTCCAGCTTCTGGCCGTTGCCGAAGAGGACCAGGCCGTAGCGCTCGTTGATCAGGCCCACGTCGCCGCGCTGGCGGCGCTGCTCGCGCCCGCGCACGTCGGCCTCCACCGTGTAGCCCGCCATGGTGGGCAGGCCGAAGAACACCTTCGAGCGGCGGCCGACCGTTTCGTCCCGCGGCCGCATCAGCACCTTGCCGGCGCCCTCGACGGTGCGCTGGAACACCTTGCCCGGCGCCCCGGTCCACCACGCGGGCGGCGCTTCGGCGGTCGCGGTGTCGAAGTCCCAGCTCCAGGGCAGCGGCTCGATGACGCGCACGCGCGCCGTGCCGCTGATCCCGGCCACGGCGGCCTTGACCACGCCGGCCGTTGAACCAGCTCTGGCCGCCGTGTACGTCCCCTTCGCGTCGACCGCGCCAGTCAACTGCTCGACCGTCCACTGGGCCGCCGGCTCGTCGCGAATGAAGTTGCCCTTGGCGTCGAACAGCCGCGCCTTCAAGGCGACGGATTGTCCCGGCGTGATCAGGGACTCATGCGGAAAGACCTGAACCGTCGCCGGTGCTGAGGTGCTTGGGTGCTCGGGTGCCGTGGTGCTCGCCGGGCGCGATGCCGGACGCGGCACGCGCTTGCCGATGGCATACAGCGCGTCCATGCTCGTCACGTAGATCCGGCCGTCGGCGACGATCGGCGAGGCCACAATCTGCTCGGGCGTCTGCGCCGTGCCGAGCAGGTCTTCGTCCAGCACCTCGACGCCGGTCGCGCTCGGGCGCAGGATGTAGAACTTGCCGTTTTCGGTGCCGACGTACAGCTTGCCGTCGGCCAGCACCGGCGAGCCTTTCTGCAGCGTGCCGAGCGTCTTCTCCCAGAGCCGCGCGCCGGTCTTGAGGTCGAAGGCGCCGACAATGGCGCTGTTGTCCACCGTGTAGAGGCGTTCGGCGTCGGCGACCGGCGACGCAAACGTGGGCAGGAAGCCGCGCGTGCGCCACTTGAAAGCGTCGGGCTTGAGCGGCCCGGTGCGGGTCGCGTCGACCGCCGCGATCAGCCCCATCTCGGTCGTGTCCATGTTCTCTTCGCCGTGCGTGAGGTAGGCGATGTTGTCCCGGAACAGCGGGCTGTTGAGGATGGCGCGCTTGCTCACCTCAATCGACCACAGGCTCTCGCCGGTGTGGAGCTTGAGCGCATGGTACGCGCCGTCGGTGCCGCCGACGATCAGCGCCTTGACGCCGTCGATGGTGGCGACGATCGGCGTCGAGTAGTTGGTGTCGTAGTGCCGGGTCTGCGGCGACGCCACCCACACGGTCTGGCCGGTCTTCTTGTCGAACGCGAAATAGCGGTTGCCAGTGCGGTTCAAGTCGCCCCACGCCAGGACCAGCGCGTTCAGGATGACCCTGTCGCCCTCGACGATCGGCGAGGTGGTGCGGCCGCCGTGGGTCGTCACCGCGCCGTACTCGTCGGGCAGCGAGCGATCCCACAGGATCTTGCCGTCGGGCGCGACGCAGATCAATTGCGCCGCCACCGTAAACAGGTAGATGTTGCCGGTCTCCGGATCCACCGCCGGCGACGCCCACGACGAGCGGTGCTGCGGCACGTCGCTCAGGTAGAGGCTGAAGCGGCGCTCCCATACGATCTTGCCGGTCTCGGCGTCGAGGGCCACCAGGCGCTCCTGCGTGTTGGCCGGATCGCCGGTGGGCGTGTTGAGATAGATGCGATTGCCGACCACGACCGGCGACGAACGGCTGCCAATCGGGATGCGCCACGCCAGGTTGTCGCCCGACGGCGACCACTTCGACGGCAGGTTCGTTTCGGTGGAGTGTCCGTCGCGCGCCGGCCCGCGCCACTCGGGCCAGTTGGCGGCGCCGGTCACGGCGATGGTGCCGGCCATGAACGCGGCCGCCAGGCCGGCCCGGCGTCGGAAGGATGGCATGAATGCGGGATACATGAGTGGCTTACGCAATCCTTTCACAGGCCGTTTACGAAACAGCCAACCTCCCGAATGCTATCGGTTCGCATGCCGCCCAATCCGTGTCTTTTCGACGGCTGAGAAATTAGGGGTGGGCCGAGAAATCCGCGAGGTGCGTGCAGGATTGGACAAATAATACTTCTGTGTCGTATACTGTCATATCTGCTACCTGGAGCGCTTGGGTGTCCGATAACATGGAAGGTCACTATAGTGACAAGGTAGCCGGAGTACGCCGCTGGCTGGAGAGACACCGCATGAAAAAGTACATATTTGCGGGCATTTGCGGCGCCGTTGCGGTCAGTGCCGTGGCGGTCAGCGCCAAGCAATCCGGGATCGCCACACTGGTCCCACGGACGCAGAGCCTGAAGTTCGCCGAACCCTGGCGTCCGAACGGCGCCGGCAGTGCGACGCGCGTCATCGGCACGGTGATCGACATCCGGCAGGTGCCCGTGGCCCGCGCCAAGTTGCAGTTGCGCAACCTCGCCACCGGCAACGTCGATCAGGTCACCGAAGCGAACCAGAACGGCGAGTACACGTTCGACATGGACGCCTCGGGCACGTACGTGGTCGAGATGGTGCTGGTCAACGGCTATGTCCTCTCACTCAGCAACGCCGGCTCGATCGCCCGATTCGAGACGATGCAGACCGTGATTCAGTTGCCGGGCCGGTGGGACGCGACCGGCAATAACATGATCATGCAGCAGAGCTTCACAGGTTTCCTGGGCGTGAGTGCCGCAACCAGCATGACCAACGGCACGTTGTCGCTCGCGGCGGCACTGGGCGTGGCGACCGTCGATGCTGGGGAACCGGTTTCGCCGTAAGCCATCGTTGAATCATGTCGCACGAAACACCACCCTCCCGCCCCACACCGCCCGTGCGCGAAGCGCAGGCCGCGGGTCCGGATCCTCATCTGTTCGATCGCCTGTCGGTCCTGTACAAGTACCGGTGGGCCAGCCTCACCGTGTTCGTGCTGGTCGTCGGCTGGGTCATGGTCGACAGCTACACCCGCATTCCGGTCTACCGGGCCCTGGCGCGGGTGCTGATCGAGGATCCCAACGCCGACATCGCGACCCCCTCGGAGATCAACCGGAACCTGTCGGTGGTCGATCCCGAGATTTACATGCAGACGCAGCTGCGCATCATGCGCGGCCGCGACCTGGCGGCCCGGGTCGCCGCCAAACTCGAGATGCAGCGCGTCGCCGAGTTCAACGGCCAGGGCCCCAAGCCGACGCAGTTGGCCGTGGCCATCGCGCTGGTCAAGTACTACGCCGTGTGGCCGTATCGGTTGATTACCGCCACGGCCAGCGAGGCCCCGGCACCGCTGTCGGGCATCGACATCGTCGGCGCCTCGAGCTACCCCGATGCGCTGCTCAGCCGACAGGGCGTCGCGCAGGTGCGCGGCAGCCAGCTCGTCGACATCACGTTTGAAGCGGCCGACCCGGCCTTCGCTGCGCGCGCCGCCAACGCATTTGCCGACGAGTTCGTCAGCAACAACCTGGCGTTGAAGGTCTCGACGCTCGAAAAGAGCGCCGACTGGCTGACCGGCGAGGTCCAGAAGCAGGCCGAGCTGGTCAAGCAGAGCGAGTTGGCCCTGGCGCAGTACAAGGAAACGCAGGACGCCGGATCACTCGACAGCAACCAGAACATCATCCTGGCGCGGTTGACCCAGTCGAACGAAGCGGTGACCAGGGCGCGACTCGAGCGCATCCAGAAGGAAGGCCTGTGGCGCCAGATCCAGGATGCCGGCACGGACGTGGACACCATCTCGTCGGTGCTGAATAACACCTATATCCAGAGCCTCCGCGCGACCGTCAACACGCTCCAGCAGGATCGGTCCAGGGCGTCGGAACGCTACGGCGAGAAGCACCCGGATTACCAGAAGGCGGTGACCGCCCTGGCCAATGCCGAACGCACCCTGGACGCGGAAATCCAGAAGGCGAGGCAGAACGCGAAGAACGAGTACGACGCCGCCATCACCCAGGAGCGCGAGTTGCAGCGGCAGTTGAACGAGTCCAAGACGGCCGCCACGGAACTGGGCCGCAAGGGCGTGAACTACGCCGTGCTGGCTCGCGAGGCCGAGTCCAACCGGACCGTGTACAACCAGTTGCTCACGCGCGAGAAGGAACTGCGAGTCGTGGCCAACAGCCGCACCAACAACGTGCGCGTGGTCGACCGCGCCGAGATTCCGCCCGTGCCGTTTGCCCCGAACCACCGCCGCGACTGGGTCTACGCCATCGCGCTCGGCCTGGCCCTGGGGCTGGGCGTTGCCTTCGGCATCGACTACCTGGACGACACCGTCAAGACGCCGGACGACATCACCCGCCGGCTGCGCCTGAAGTTCCTCGGCCTGGTGCCAATCGTCGGCGGCGAGCGCCACCCGCTCATCTCGGGCCCGGTGCCGCACGACTTCGGCGAGGCGTATCGCGCGATTCGCACGTCGCTGGCCGCCCAGTTCACGCACGACGGCCCGCGCGTGGTGGCGGTCGCCAGCTCACAGCCGCTCGAAGGCAAGACGACGACGGCGGTGAACATTGCCATGGCCCTGGCGGTCGGTGGCGCGCGGGTGCTGCTGATCGATGCCGACATGCGGCGGCCCAGCGTGCACAAGGCCCTGCGCATGACCAACGACCGCGGCCTCTCGCAACTGCTGGCCGGCCAGGCCCGCATGCGGGAAGTGGTCCAGCGCACGCACGACCCGAACCTGCTGGCGATCACCGCCGGGCGTACGCCCGCCAACCCGTCGGAGCTGCTGGCCTCGGACCGCATGCGCGCGCTGCTGACGGGTCTCGAGACCGGTCCGTTCGACTGGATCGTCATCGACACGCCGCCGGTGCTGGCCGTGACCGACGCCGTCATCCTCGCCCCGCTGGTGGGCGCCGTCGCCTTCGTGATCGGCGCGGAAATGACGCGTTGGCGCCTGGCCGAACGCGCCGTCGAGACCCTGCTCGGCAGCAACCCCCGCAACGTGCTGGCGGTGTTGAACAAGGTCAACTTCGGGCGCAACAAGTACTACTACTCGCGTTACTACGGCCACCAGTACAAGAACTACTACGCAGAATCGCCGGCGGCCTGACTCGTGCAGCGCGCGCTGCTCTTTCTCCTGGTCGCCGCCTCTTACCTGCTGCTGGCCGGCGCGCCGTCGTGGACAACGGCGCCGCTGCTCGGGCTGGCGGCGCTCGCCGCCCTCGCCGCCCCGCGCCGCACCCTGAACTTCCCGCGCGACTGGCGCACGCTCGATCTCGCGCTGGCAGCCCTCGTCGTCGCCATCCTCCTGCAGACCATTCCGCTCCCACCGGGCCTCACGGCCATGCTGTCGCCCGAAGCCGGCCGCGTGCGCGCGGCGCGGTCGTTTGCCACCGTCGACACCACGGGCTGGGCGCCGTTATCAATCAATCCCGGCGCCACGCGCCGCAGTGCCGCGATCGTGACACTGGGCATCGTGGCGTTCTGGGTCGCGCGGGCGGTGTTTGGCGCCGGCGGCAACACGCGGTCGTTCTGCCGGCTGCTGGCGGTATTCGGCGCCGCCGTCGCGGTCGCCGCCGTCGTCCAGAGGGCCACGGCGCCGCGCCTGCTGTTGTTCGTGGTGTCGCCAGAGGTCCGGAGCGCGAGTCCGTTCGGCGCGTTCACCAATCGCAACCACTTCGCGGCCTGGCTGCTGCTGGTCACGGCGCCCGCGGCCGGGTACCTGATCGCGCGGCTGCGCACCCACCCGGCCTATCGCGCGCGCGGCCCCCGCGAGGCGATCAAGCGGTTTTTCGGCTCGGGTATCGTGCTGACGGCCGCCGCGGTGCTGACGATGCTGTTCGCGCTGTTGGCGACGCTGTCACGGTCGGCGGTCGCCGGGCTGGGCGCGGCCGCGCTGGGCGGCTGGTGGCTGGGCCGGCCACGCATAAACCTCGAACGGACCAGCCTGCCGCCCCTGCTCGGACTGATCGGCGCCCTGCTGGTGGCGGTGGTGGTGTTTGTGGACCTCGATGGCTGGGCGGTACGGCTGCAGCAGACATTGAACCGCGACCCGCTGGAATTCAGCCGCCTGACCATCTGGCGCGAGAGCCTGCCGATGGTGCGGGATTTCTGGCTGACCGGGACCGGCGCCGGCACCTTCTCGGACGCCATGACGCAGTACCAGCAATCGCGGATCTGGGTGGGTTCCATGCAGCGCTGGGCGCATTTCAACAATGCCCATTCCACGTACATCCAGGTGGCGAGCGAGGGCGGACTCCTGCTGGTGATCCCGGCCTTGGCCGCACTCGCCGCGCTGGCGGCGGTGGGCTACCGCGCGGTTCGAGCCGATAAGGGAGAGATGTTCTGGGTGCGCGTCGGCGCGGCCGCCGGCCTGACCGGCCTGTTCGTGCAGGGGCTGTGGGAAGTGCCGTTGATCATGCCCGCCAACGCCGTCCTGTGCGGGGTGCTGGCCGGCCTGGTGGTGTACCGGCGCAACGGCGCGCACACCGGCCACGAGGGCGACAGCGCGGCCCTGCCGACGAGGCTGACGGCCGCATGATCATCGTTGGCCTCAATGCCTATCACGGCGACGTCGCGGCGGCCGTCTTGCGCGACGGCAAGCTGGTGGCGGCGATCGAAGAGGAACGCTTCTGCCGGATCAAGCACGTCGCCGGCTTTCCGGCCCGCGCGGTTGCGCGCGGACTGGCCATGGCGGACGCGCGGCCCGATGAAGTGGACATCTGGGCGGTGGCCCGCGGCCGTCGCGTGCATCTCGCGCGGAAGGCGTGGTTCGCGCTGACCCATCGGCCGGGGGCGGCGCTGCTCGGCCAGTATCGCAACACGGCCGGCAAGAACGCCGCGATTGCCGAGGTCATCGCCGACACCTTTGGCCTCGACCGCGCCACTGTGGCCGCCCGGACGCGCTACATCGAGCACCACCCCGCGCACCTGGCCAGTGCCTACCGCACCAGCGGCCTGGACGAGGCGGCCTGTTGCGCGATCGACGGCTTTGGCGATTTCGTGAGCGTGTCGACGGCGCATGGCCGTGGCGGGCGCCTCGACGTGCTCGACCGCGTGTACTTTCCGCACTCGCTGGGCCTGGTCTATCTCGCGATCACCCAGTACCTCGGCTTCAAGAAATACGGTGACGAATACAAGGTGATGGGGCTGGCGCCGTACGGCGCGCCGCGCCACGCCGAGGCGATTCACAAGCTGCTGCGGCTCGAGCCGGGCGGCGGCTTCCGCCTCAACCTGGAGTACTTCCGGCACTGGACCGGCGACGTCACCATGACCTGGAACGCCGGCGAGCCGGATGTCCCGGACGTGTTCACGGATCGGCTGATCGACCTGCTCGGCCCCCGCCGGCGGCCCGAGGACCCGGTCACGAGCGGGCACGAAGACCTCGCGGCGTCGGTGCAGCGGGTGTTCGAGGACGCCGCCTTCCACGTGCTGCGCGGCGTGCACCAGCGGATCCCGGTCGACCACCTTTGCCTTGCCGGCGGCTGCGCCATGAACAGCGTGGCCAACGGCAAGATTCGCCGCAACACGCCCTTCCGCCACGTGTTCATCCAGCCCGCGGCCGGCGACAACGGCACCGCCCTCGGCGCGGCGCTCGAAGCGTGGCACGGCAGCGGCGCGCAGCCGGCCGGGCCGCGCATGGAACATGCGTATTGGGGCACGTCCTACACCGACGCCGAGATTGCCACGGTCATTGCCGACAGCGGTGTCGTGGCGCAGGGCCGCTGCCAGTTAACGACGATCGCGACCGAGGCGGCGCTCTGTGAGGCGGCGGCCGCGCGGCTGGCCGCCGGCGACGTCGTCGGGTGGTTTCAAGGACGCATGGAGTGGGGGGCGCGGGCGCTTGGCAATCGCAGTATCCTGGCCGATCCGCGGCGGCGCGACATGCGCGACATCATCAACCAGAAGATCAAGTTCCGCGAACGGTTCCGGCCGTTCGCGCCGTCGATTCTCGCCGAAGCGATCGACGAGTACTTCGTCGACGCGGTGCACGACCCGTTCATGATCCAGGTCTACCCGGTCAGGCCGGAGAAGCGTGACGTGATCCCGGCGGTGACCCACGTCGATGGCTCGGGGCGGCTGCAGTCGGTGAGCCAGGCCAGCAACCCGCGCTACTGGGCGCTGATCCGCGCCTTCCACGCGCAGACCGGCGTGCCGGTGCTGCTGAACACGTCGTTCAACGAAAACGAGCCGATCGTGGAACGGCCCGAACAGGCGCTGGACTGTTTCCTGCGCACCGACATGGACGTGCTCGTGATGGGCTCGCACATGCTCCGAAAGCCAAGCTGATGCCGGCGCCCGCACGCGCGCCACTGCGCGTCTGCTACTTCAACCGGTCGTACTGGCCCGACACGGGCGCCACCGGCCAGCTGCTGACGGAGCTGGCCGAGGATCTCGCGTCACGCCACGGCTGTGAAGTAACGGTCGTCACCGGCCACCCGATCACCGGCGAGCAGCTGCCGGCGCGGGAGACCCGCAACGGGGTCCGGATTGTGCGGGCGGCGGGCACCACGTTCGCGCAGCGCCGCTTCGCCGGCCGTGCCGCCAACTACCTGACCTATTTCATGTCGGCGCTGTGGGCGGCCGTGCGGCTGCCCCGCCAGGACGTGACGGTGGCGCTGACCGACCCGCCCATCATCGGGCTGGCCGCGCTCGCCGCCCGGCCGCGGCGCGGCATGGTGTTCTTCTGCCAGGACATCTTTCCCGAGGTGGCCGGCCTGCTCGAGGACTTCCACAGTCCGCTGGTCAACGCGATGCTCGATCGGCTCAACCGCTTCCTGGTCGGGCGCGCCACGCGCATCATCGCGCTCGGCGACACCATGGCGCGGCGGCTGGTCGAGGGCAAGGGCGCGGCGCCGTCGAAGATCACCGTGATTCACAACTGGGCGGATACTACGGCCATCGTGCCCGGCGGCAAGCAGAATCCGTTTGCCGAGGCCCACGGCCTCGCCGGCCGCTTCGTGGTGCTGCACGCGGGCAACATCGGCCACTCGCAGAACCTGGACGCCGTCATCGACGCCGCCGAACGCCTGGCCGTTCGTCCCGACATCCTGGTGCTGTTCATCGGCGACGGCAACCGGAAACCGGCCCTGCAGGAGGCGGCGCGCGCACGCGGCCTGGGCAACGTGCGCTTCCTGCCGTTCCAGCCCCGCGAACACTTGCGCTGGACCTACGCGACCAGCGATGTTTGCCTGGTGTCGCTGAAACCCGGCCTGGCCGGCTACATCGTGCCGAGCAAGCTCTACCCGATCCTGGCGGCCGGCCGGCCCTACGTGGCGGCCGTCGAGGCCTCGAGCGAGGTCGCGGCGCTGACCGCCGTCCATGGCGGCGGCGTGGTGACCGCGCCTGGCGATGCGGCGGCGCTGGCGGCGGCGATT
Source organism: uncultured Acidobacterium sp. (assembly GCA_964350785.1). Taxonomy (GTDB): domain Bacteria; phylum Acidobacteriota; class Vicinamibacteria; order Vicinamibacterales; family UBA2999; genus 12-FULL-67-14b. The sequence goes on from CAYGMD010000033.1 coordinate 10,136, forward strand.
ATCGCGCTGGCCGACGACCCGGCGCGCCGCCAGGCCCTGGGGACGCGCGCCCGGGCGGCGGCGGCCCTGTTCGCGCGGGATCGCCAGGTGGCCGCGCATGCGCGCGTGCTGGGCGAGGTGGCCGGCCGGTGATCAAGCGGTGGTTTGACATCCTCGTGTCGGGCGCCGGGCTCGTGGTGTTCTCGCCGGTGTCGTTGCTGATCGCCCTCGCGATCAAGCTCGAGGACGGCGGCCCCGTGTTGTTCACGCAAGACCGGGTCGGCCGCTACGGCCGCGTCTTCCCCGCCTACAAGTTCCGCTCGATGGTGGTCAATGCCGAGAAACACACGGGCCCCGTCCAGGCCACCGCCAACGATCCGCGCGTCACCCGCGTCGGCCGGGTGCTGCGCGCCACGGCCTTCGACGAGCTGCCGCAGCTGCTGAACGTGTTCGTCGGCGACATGAGCGTGGTCGGGCCGCGGCCGTTGCGGCCCGGCGAGGCCGACACCACCGCCGACGGCCGGCATCTGCCGCTCAGTGCGATCCCCGGCTACGAAGCCCGTCACCGCGTGCGGCCCGGCCTGACGGGGCTGGCGCAGGTCTACGCCCGGCGCGACCTGCCGCGTCCGGGCAAGTTCCGCTACGACCTGCTCTACCAGCGCCGCGCGGGTTTCTGCCTCGACGTGCGGTTGATCCTGTTGTCGTTCTGGATCACGCTGCGCGGACGCTGGGAGGATCGGGGTCCCAAGGTTTGACGACAGCCGCGGCAACCGGCCTGTATAATCTGACGCAAATGCTCGATGTCGTGATCATTGGCGGAGGCCCGGGCGGCCTGTCGGTGGCCCGCAGCCTTGCGGCCCTCGGGCGGACGGCGACGGTCCTCGAAGAACACGACACGATCGGCACACCCGTCCACTGCACCGGCGTGCTGGCCGCCGACGCGATCGCCGCGCTCAGCCTGCCGGCCGAGTCGGTCCTCAACCCGCTCGCCACCGTCAAGTTCGTCGCGCCGTCGGGGCACTCATTCGAATACACGACCGCCACCACCGAGGCCGTGGTCATCGATCGCGCCTTGTTCGACGCCGCGCTGGCGAGCCGGGCCGAACTGGCCGGCGCGACGGTGATGCGCGGACGCCGGGCGATTGCGGTCGAGCAGGCGGCCGACGCCGTGCACGTCACGCTGGCCGATGGCGAGACCATCACCGCCCGCGCCGCGGTCCTGGCCTGCGGCGCCAACTACACGTTCCAGCGCCGGCTCGGGTTCGGCATGCCGTCGACGTTTCTCCAGTCGGCCCAGCTCGAGTTGCCGGCCGATCGCCCGGGCGATGTCGAGATGCACTTCGGATCGGAGATCGCGCCGAAGGGCTTTGCCTGGGCGGTGCCGGTCACGCGGTCCTACGGCAGCTTCGTCCGCATCGGCGTGATGGCCGATGCCGACGCCGGCGAATATTTTTGGCGGATGCTGGCGCGGGTGCGTGAGCGCTGGTCGGTGGCGGTGCCCGAGGCGCTCAGCCCGCGGCGACGCATGCTGCCGCTGGGCGGCGTCCGGCGCAGCTACGGCGATCGGGTCTTGGCGGTGGGCGACGCGGCGGGACTGGTCAAGCCGACGACCGGCGGCGGGATTTACTACAGCGTCGTCAGCGGCGAGATTGCCGCCGAGGTGCTGAACGTCGCCCTGGCGGGCAACGATTTGTCGGCGGCGGCGTTACGGGAGTACGAACGGCGGTGGAAGACGCGCTTTCAGTCGGAGTTCAACGCGCAGCTGGCGCTGCGGTTTGTCGCCCATCGCATGCGCGACACCGACATCGACGCGCTGTTCGATCTCGCCAAGACCGACGGCATCCTGCCGCTGGTCCGGCAGACGGCGCGGTTCAACAAGCACCGCGATTTCATTCTCGCGTTGCTTCGGCACCAGCCGGCGCGCCGCGCGCTGTTCGGCCGGCTCGCCAGTTCGGCCTAGGCCACAGATGACGCAGATGACGCAGATGACGCAGACAGCCGGCTAGCGGCCGCTGCCGGGCAGCCGCCGCGCCACGAGGAACAGCGACAGAATCGCTTCGGCCGTCGCGCGCTGCAGCGCGTACAACAGGCCGGCCCGGCCGTCGAGAATGCCGCCGCGCACCAGGTAGCAATAGACGAACATCGCCGGCGGCGCGATCACAATCCACTGTCGCACGCGATCGACCGGTCCCAACTCGCCACCCGCCGCCAGCTTCTCCGCTTCGAGCGCCATGTAGCGGGCCTGCGACCACAACCAGTGGGTCAGCGGCTTGCGGTCGTCATGATGGATCGGCTCGCGCAACCGGCCGATCGGGCCGTTCACCTGAACCCGCTGAGTGTGGCCGTCCTGGTGGTAGCGGCCCAGCGCGCGGCGATACAACACGGTGACCGGCGGATACGCCGCGCCACGGAGCGGACGGCCGTTGACGCAGTACCGGAACGTCGCCTCGTAGCCGGCGATGTCCGCGCCCGGTTGCAGCGCCGCGATCTCGCTTGCGAGCGCGTCGGTCAACACGTAGTCGGCATCGAGTGCCAGCACCCACTCGGCCGTCAGCCCGGTGTGCTGCAGGCCAAAGTTCCACTGCTCGTCATGGGTGGTGAACGGCCGCGTCACCACCCGCACGTTGGGAAACGCCGCCGCGATCACCGGCGTGCCGTCGGTGCTGCCGCTGTCAACGACCACGATCTCGGGCAGCCACGCGAGCTGGGCCAGGGTCCTGGCGATGTTGGGCGCTTCGTTGAACGTCAGGACGAGACCGGCGATCGCCGTCACTGGTGGTCACCATGGGGCGTGCGCACGGACGCGTACAACGCCTCCATCTGCTGCGCGACGGTGTTCCATGAAAAGCGCGTGGCCGCCGCCGCCCGCCCGCGCGCGCCGAGTTCGGCGCGCAGGCCAGGGTTCGCGAGCAGCCGCGAGATGGCGCTGCCGAGTGCCATCGCATCCCCCTCGACCACCCAGCCGGCGCCCGTCTCACGAACGGCGCCGGCGATGCCGACTTCCGGCGTCACGATCACCGGGCAACCGGCGGCCATGGCTTCCACGACGACGTTGCCGAAGTTCTCAGAATAGGACGGCAGCACGAGCACCTGCGCATGGGCCAGCAATGCGGCCTTGTCGGCGCCATGCACGGCACCGGTGAAGATCACGCGCGCCGACACCCCGAGCCGCGCGGCGATCCCGGTCAGCACCGGTTGATACCCCTCTTCGTCATTGCCGGCCACCACCAGGCGAACCCCGGGTACGCGGGCCATCGCCCCCATCAGCCGGTCGATGCCCTTCTTCCAGTTGAGCCGCCCCAGGAACAGGACGAAGGACTCACCAGCGGCCAGGGCCGCAATCGGCGCCGACGGGGCGCCGCCTGACGGCGGGCCGGGGTCAACGCCATTGGGAATCTCGTGCAAGGGCGGAAGCCGAAAGCCAAACGCCGCCGCCTCGGCGGCTTCGCGCGCGCTGGTGACGTGGATCGCCGCGGCGTGCTCGAGGTTGCGGCGTTCGACGAGCGCGATCCACAACCCCTTCAGCAGCGCGCTCTTCTCGGTGATCAGATCGCGTTCCAGCATGCCCCGCGGTGAAACGATGTACGGCACTCCCGCGCGCGCGGCCGCGCGCGCGGCAGCCCACAGCGGCCAGAGGAAGATCGCATGGGTGTGGACGACATCGAACCCGGCCACCGTGGCCGCCAGGGCGTGCGCGAGGTCAGGCGAGCGATAGAGCCGGCGCAAGCCTGGCGACCGAAAGTACCAGACCTTGACCCCGTCCAGGACCACCGGCACGCCGTGCGGCACGTCCGAGTCGCGAGCGCCGTCCACGCTGGTCGTGTAGACGTGCACGTCGTGGCCGCGCGCCGCCAGCGCCGCCGCCAGGCCGTGCACGGACACGATCGTGCCGCCGTACCGGACGGCCGGGTAGTAAGACGACACGACATGCAGGATTTTCAACGGGTCGGAACCGGCTTGGGCGCCATGACGTGGCTCGCGGCCCACCAGGCCACCAGCGCATAGCTCATGAGCACCAACTCCTGCATGGAGCGCAAACCGGCAATCAGCACCATCACCGAGAGCGAGTAGACAATCGGGTTGCCCACCTGGTTGCCCAAGTCGCGCAGGGTGTTGGTGACGCTGGCGAGCCGGCCGTGCAGCCATCCACCAAAGATCACGGCGACCCACCCCAGGCTCAGGTACCACTCGCCGACAATCGACGATGACAGGCTGACGCCTTTCATGCCGACTTCGCTGGGCAGGTCGAAGCCGGGATCCACGGGCTTGCCCGGCCAGAAGACGCGCGGCACCGGCCGCACGAGCGTGAACACCACCTGCCGGCTGCCCACGTACGGGCGCCTGGATGGCACCAGGTCGATGATCTGCGCCAGCCGCAGGAAGTTGTCGTCAATATGCAGGTAGTCGTACTCGCTGCCGCGGATGAGGAAATCCTGGTAACCGCGCGTCCGGATGTTCAACATGAACTGCGCCGCCCACGCCAGGGCCACCACGCCAATGGCCACGACGACAATGTTCTTGAAGCGCCGGGAGGGATTGGACTGCACCCACACCATGAGGCCGGCGCCGACGGTCACGGCCACCAGCCGGCGGCCCCCACCCTGCGAGAGAAACGTGAGCATGATGCCGGTGCACGCCAGCGCGAGCACGCTCTGGAACCTGAACAGGCCGCGGCGCGCAATCAGCAACGCCGTCAGCGACGGCAGCACGTAACCGAAGTACGGCGCCTGGTCGCGGAACGCTTCCCACCCGCCCAGCTGACCGCGCACCCACGGCGCCGACCACCGGCTCTGCCCCAGGTAGGAGAACATGGCCGGAATGTCGAAGTTCACCGAGTACAGGTAGTTGGACATGCCAAGCAGAAAACACACCGGAATGGCCCTGGCCACGGTGACGCGATCCAGCGGCCGGCTGGCACCGTCGATCAACCAGCGGGGCAGCGTCCACGGCCTGCGGGCCGCGCCGAGCCACATGGCCGCGGCCGACACCCCCACCGCAATCAACGCCAGTTGCAGGCCATTGGTTGTCGCGCCTTCCATGTCGTTGCCGCCCTGGATGAGGTCGACGAGCAGCCACAAGACGTACCCGGCGGCGACGAAATTCTCGGCATTGGTCAGCGACACCGATCCGAACATCAGCCGCAAGGCCGGCACGAAAACGATGCCCACGGCAAGGATGACGCCCGGAACCACCAGCGCGCCCTGCGGGGCCGGATTCACCGGAAAGAAGACGGTGCTGGCCATGAACGTCGCCACCAGCGCGAACCCACACGCCGCGTAGCATCCCTTCGGTCCATCAACGAACTCAAGCATGCGACGTCCCGACGGTTGTTCTCATCCAATGCTCCAGGGCCAACACCGACCACGCCCGGTACCACGTTTGGGCCGGCACCACGTCGGCCCGGCCCGGCGGGCCAAACACGTCTTGCCATTCTGCGCCAAGCCACTGCTCAAATGGGAACTGGAAACAGCGCTTGCGCTGATGCCCAACCCAGCCTGGAATTTCGGGCACGGCCCGCAGCAACAACCGCTTGCCGGGCTCGCAACGGGTCGCGGCGGGAATGCGTGCCAGTGTTGACACCAGCGGCTGGTCCAGATAGGGCGTTCGCAATTCCACGCCCGCCGCCATGCTCATGACATCACCGTCACGCAGCAGCTGGTTGCGGACATAACGCGAGAGCTCGAGGCGGCCGACAGCATCAAGGGGCGTCTCGCCGGGCACCGCATCGGCCGGTTCCGTCGGCGGCGTGATCGCCACGCCGGTGTACTGCGCGCCGAGGGTCGTCGCTTCGGCCCGCGTGTACATGGCCCGGTAGGTCGCATAGGCGGTCGCCAGGCCTGGCGGCTGTCGCAACATGTCGCCGACGCGGCGGGAGCGCACGCCCGGGGCGAGGCGTTCCAGGATCCGGCCGCCGGCCGCCACCAGCGGATTCGCCAGGGCCAGGCGGGCATGCCACGAGGCGAGTCGAGGCACGCCGCGAAACGTGGGATAGCCGCCGAACAGTTCGTCGGCGCCGATACCGGAGAGCACCACCCGGACCCCGCACGCCTGGGCAAAGCGCGACATGACGAAAGTATTGAGGCCGTCGATGCTCGGCTGGTCCATGGCTGCCAGGAATGACGGCACCAGGTCGCGCGCGCTGGCCGCCGTGACGGCGCACTCGTGATGCCGGGTCCCAAAGATCCCGGCAATCCGCCGCGCCTCCGGCCCTTCATCGTCGGCGGTGCCCGGCAGTGACATCGACAGCGTCTGCAGCCGGTCGTGGCCGCGACGCCGCGCCAGCGCCACGAGCGCCGTGGAATCAATGCCGCCGCTCAAGAACACGGCCACCTCGCGGTCGCCGGCCAGATGGTGGTCGACCGACTCCTCGAGCGCGGCGCTGGCCAACGCCACGGGCTCCCCCGCCGGCGCGTCGCTGGCGGCCAGGCTCACTTCCGCAAACTGGTGCAGGGACAGGCGGCCACGGCCCCAGGCCAGCCACTGGCCGGCGCCCAGGCAGCGCACGTCGCGCAGGAGCGTCAGCGGCTCCGGCACGGAACCGGTGCGGAAGTATCCATAGGCGCCTTCGGGATCCAGTTCGCGCGAGACCAATCGCGAGGCCACCAGGGCCCGGACTTCCGACGCAAACAACAGGCGGCTGGCCGAGGCCGAGTAGTACACCGGCTTGATGCCAAAGCGATCCCTGGCCAACACGCAGGTCTGCGCGGCCTCATCCCAGATGGCGAGCGCAAACATGCCCCTGAGCCGGTCGAGGCCGTCCGTGCCCCACCGCTCGTAGAGGCGCAGAATGACCTCGGTATCGGCCTGGGTTCGAAACCGCACACCGGCCTGCTCGAGCGATTGGCGAAGGGCGCGGAAGTTGTAGATGGCGCCGTTGTAGGTGATGGTGAACGGGTCCGCCGACATGGGCTGCTGCCCGAGCGGGCTGGGATCGAACACGGCCAACCTGGTGTGGGCGAAGCTGGCGGCCCCGCCGGGCGACTGCCAGCACCCGCTGCCGTCGGGCCCGCGATGACGCAAGCTGCCGTGCATTCGCCCAAGCGCCTCCGCCGCCTCGGCACCCTGGGTTTCCACGGTCACGATTCCGGCGATCCCGCACATCAGCGTGGGGTCCGAAGGTCCACGAACCAGCGCCGCTTGCCGGCCCGGCTCGCCTGCACGTCTTCGGCATAGATGAACCGCGCCCGCGCCAGCGCCGGGTGCACTTGAGCGAGCCGCTGGCGCACGCGGGCCTCCAGGGCCGGCCGGTCGGTGGCCGACGAAACCAGGCAGATCTCGATCGCGTCATTACGCAACACCATCTGGATGTTCTGGACCGACGGCTCCTGGTGAATGCAGTGAAAGACGGCCACGCTGTGAATCGCCTCGCCGTCGCCGAGCTGAATGACGTCGTTGACCCGGCCGGCAACCGCGGCGAACGCCGCCACGTGACCGTGCGCGAGGCGCTCCGGTCCCGCCAGCAGGTCGCCCACCTGATAACGAATCAAGGGCAGGTAGCGATCGTAGAGCGCCGTCACCAGCGCCGCCTCGCCGCCGTCACCGGCGCCCCCGCGGCACTCGACGTAGTTGAGATCGCCGTACACGCGAAAGGAGTCGGCCCCCGACCGGAACGCCACCTGTCCGAACTCGGCCCCGCCGTACTCTTCAACCAGCGGACACCCGAAGTGATCCTCGATCAGCGACACCGTATCGGGGCGCGGCGGCGCCTCGGCCGTGGACAGCACGAACCGGACGCCGAGGGCGCGAAAGCGATCGCGATACGCCGTCGTGTAGCGGGCGAACAAGTCCAGCACCGAGGCGTAGCCGATGATCCCAATCGGCGTGAACCGCAAGAGCGAGCGGGCATGGGCGAGACAATCCGCCCGGTTCAGCCGGTAGGCATCGACGCGGTGATACCCCAGGACCGCATCCGCCAGCCTGCGCCGGGCCTGCAGGTGGCGGCGCCGCCAGCCGGTGCCGAGCAGGTGCGAATGGCCCCAGATGAGGAACAGGTGATCACCGGGTTGATAGCCCAGTTCCTGCCATTCCGCGAGCTTGACGACGCGCATGAGATCGCGCTCGGCGGCGTCCATGCCAAGCCGCAGCGGCGTGCCGGTCGATCCCGCCGTGATCGTCATCGAGGCCGGCGGGCGCGAGCGGCGCAGAAACGCGTCAGGCGCGCCCTGGATCGCCTGGCGTGTCAGCGGCGGGATCGCCGCGACGTCGGGCCACGAGCGAATCTGCGCCGGCGCGGCGCCGCTCGTCACCAACGATTCGTAGTACGGCACGTCGGCCGTGGCGTCGGCCCAGGCGTGCTGAATCCGCTGCAACTGGATCACCGCGAGTGCCTCCGGCGAGGGCAGCGCCGCCTGCTGGCGCGCCGCCGCGAGCCGCGACTGGTGCCGCAGGTTCGGGCTGAGCAGGTGCGCGAGAGCCATGCGTCGGGTCAGGGCGCCGGTTCAGCCAGGGCCGCGAGAAAGTGCTCGTGCCAGCGCGCGGCCCACGATTCGGCCGAGAACGCCTCCGACATGGCGCGCCCCCGCTGCCCCATGAGGGGCAACTGGTCCTCGTGATCGTGCACCCAGCGCATGGCGCGGGCCAGGCCGGCGACATCGCCGGTCGCCACCGTGATGCCGCTGTAGTAGTCGCGCACCAGGTCATCGCCCGACCCGCAGGCGGTCGTGCAGATCACCGGCAAGCCGGCCGCCGCGGCCTCGGCGACCACGACCCCCCACGGCTCGAACTTGCTGGGCAGGACAAACGCGCCATGACGGCTGAAGACCTCCGCCAGCTGGCTTGGCGGCGTGAACCCGGCGTCCACGATGCCGGGCACGTCCTTGAGAAACCGGCCTTCGTCGCCCCATCCGCAGCAGGTGAGGCCCCAAGGCGACCGCACGGAGCGGCGGTACTCCGAGTAGGCCGCCGCGAGGGTGGCCAGATCCTTGGCCGGCACGTACCGCCCGACATACAGGAACTGACGCGGCCATCCGCCGGGCCTGGCGGATCGGCCATCGGCGACGCGGCTATAAGTGCCGTAGTCGAAGCCATAGAAGCCGGTGTGAATGCGACGCTCCGTCACGCCCAACCGCCGCGCATATTGGCGGCTGCGCTCACCCGAGGTGACCACTCCGTCCAGGCGCCGCACCAGTCCCGCCAGGCGGACGCGCGCCAACCGCTGGGTCAGCGTGCCCCGCCACGGCGAATCCATCCCGACGAAGATCCGGGCGTGGCGCAGGCTCCGCGACTGGACCAGCTTGGCATACGGCCGGTACAGCCAGCCGCAGATGACAACCACGTCCGGCCGCCTGGCGGCGACGGCATCGAGCAGCACGCGGTCGATGTCGCGCGCGCCGGTATCGAAGTTCTCGTTTGAGACGCCGCGCAGCAATTGCGGATCCTGCCGGAACGGGTTGGCGCGCAACAGCAATTCCGGGTGCAGGACGTGCACGTCGAGGCCCGGCCGTTTGGCGAGTTCCCGCCAGCAGGCGGCCATGTACCCGGAGACGTCGGTCCAGCAGAAGACGACGCGAATCGGGCGTGATGACGCGAGTGTGGGTTCCACGGGGCTAGGACTCTGCCGGCAGCATCTGCCGATCAACGAAGGCTTGCGCCCACAACTCGAGCGCAACCGAGATCCACAACGTTTCGCTGGCGCCGCTTGGCGTGGCGGACAGCGCACTCCACTGTTCGCGCACGGCGCCGGCGCCGACGAGCCCGCGCCGAACGATGCCGGGCAGCAACCGCTCCTCCATAAGCGTCTCGAAGCGCTTGTCCTGGAAGTAATGCGGCAGCGGCAGGCTGAAACCCGACTTCCTGCGATAGACAAACGCGTCGTCGAACGTCCGCCGCGCCAGCTTCTTCAGCGCGACCTTGGTGCCGCGGACGGCGGCGCGGCGTCCGGTGAGCCGGTCGCCCACGAGTAACTTGACCGGCAACGAACGGGCCAGCGCCACCAGGTGCCGATCGAGGAACGGCACGCGGTTCTCCAGCGAGTGGGCCATGGTCATCTTGTCCTGCCGGATCAGCAGGTCCACGAGATAGGTTTGCATCTCGTACTTGAGGCAGTTGCTGAGATGGTCTGACTGACCTTCGCGGAAGAGGTCGCGGCGCCGGAGCATGACTTGTTCGAGATCGGCCTCGGGCCGAAGCCGCAACACCTCGTCAGGGCGCTGGAAGCTCGAGGCGGCAATGAACGAATCCACCGGATGCCCGCCGAATTGGCGCTCGAGGCGCCGGCCAATCTTCGGCACCGCCTTCAACAGCGGCAGCCAGGGCGAGACCTTGGGCCGGGCGCCGGCGTAGAAGAACCGGTGGTACCCGCCGAGCACTTCATCGGCCCCCTCGCCGCTCAACAACACGGTGACCAGGGCGCGCGAGCGTTGGGCCAGCAGCCAGATCCCCAGCGAGTTGGGGTGGCCCATGGGTTGGTCCATGTGCCAGGTCGCCTTGTCGAGCAGCCCGAAGAAGACATCGGGGGTAAAGGGAAACCGGTGGCTGTCGGCCCTGGCGGCGCGGGCCGCGATCGAGATCCAGTGTTCCTCGGAATAGTACGGGTCCTCGAAGATCACCGAAAAGGTGTCCATGTCGGCGGCAAAACCGTCGCGCGCAAACAGCGTGACCATCGAGGAGTCAATGCCCCCCGACAGCTGGCATCCGACCTTCACGTCGCTCAGCAGCTGTGACGACACGCTGTTGCGCAGCACCATGTCGAGCTGGGCGATGCCCTCGGCCTCGGTCCACGGGCTCTTCGGCCCGTCGGGCACCTCCCAATATCGCCGCGTGGCCATGCCGCTGGCGCCGAGCGTCATCACCGTGCCGGGCCGCAGCGATCGCACGCCCTTCAGCAGCGACCGCTCGCCCGCCACGAATCGATACATGAGGTACTCGTCGACGACCTCGCGATCGATCTCGGGCTCGAATCCGGGGTAGGCCAGGAACGCCTTGGTCTCGGAGGCGAACAGCAGCGTCGCGCCAACGGTGGTCCAATAGAGCGGCTTGACGCCCATGTGATCGCGGACCAGATGCAGCTGGCGGCTGCGCAGATCGACAATGGCGAGCGCGAACATGCCGTTCAGGCGCTCCAGCGCGCCGTCCAGGCCGTACCGCTCGTAGAGATACAGGATCACTTCAGTATCCGTGCGGCTGCGAAAGCGGAAGCCCTCGGCTTCGAGCTCGCGCTTGTAGTCGAAGGCGTTGTAGATCTCGCCATTGAACGCCAGGATGACGGTTCCGTCGGCGTTGGCCATCGGCTGGTGGCCGTGCTCCGACAAATCGAGAATTTTGAGGCGGTTGAAACCAAGGGCACCGTCGAACACCGGCTCGCCGCCGGGAAGCTCGAGGCCCGCCACGGGCTGGTAGCAGCCGCCGCGGAGCGAGAACACCCCCAGCCCCTGGTCGTCCGGCCCGCGATGACGCTGGATGTCGGCCATCCGTTTCAACACGCGGAGGTTGACCGGGCCGCCGTCGAGGTTCACGAATCCTGCAATCCCGCACATGGGGCTAGGCCTGCAATCGCTTGCGGCCGCAGAACGCCGGGCCACCGGAGTAGCGGCCGCCACTCCCCTGTAATGCGTACAACGCCTGCCAGGCAAACCGGTGGAACAGCGTCGGCCGCGCAAACGGCGGCGGCGGCACGGACACGGCGGGCAAGGCGGCCGCGACCCGCGCGAAGGCGGCCGCCGCGCGGGTGTGAAAGAACGGATATTCCGTCGTCAGGTGCTGGCGATATTGGGCCATCGCGATGAAGTCTCGAAATCGCAGGGGCGGATAAGTGCCCCAGTAGTCCAGCCCTTGCTGATCGAACCACCGCAGCGTTTCGCCGACCGTGTGGTCGCTCTTGTGGGGATGGCAATACTGATCGTAGAAGCCGGCGATTTCGGCGGCGGTCATCTGCTCGATTGGTTTGTCGCCGTACAGCCGATGCGCGACACGGAACCGATCTTCGATATCGGGGCCCGCCAGTCGATCCACCTTCCGCTTCTGGAGGTTGTGCCGCCAGTGATTCCACCAGTTGTAGAGGTAGATGTTCACGAAGCCGCCCGGGCGGCAAACGCGGACCAGTTCCTGGAAGGCGCGGTACGGATCGCTCGTGTGGTGCAGCACGCCCTGTGAAATCACGACGTCGAACGAGGCGTCCGGGTAAGGCAGCTTGAAGATGTCGCCTTCGACCAGGGTCGCGCCCGCGAACCCCAGCTCCTCTTTCAGCTGGCGCGCGACGTCGAGCGACGCGGCCGAGTGGTCGAAGCCGACGTACTCACGGGCGCCGAAGTGATGAGCCATCGGCATGACGCGGTGACCGGTGCCGCACCCGACGTCGATGACCCGCGCGCCACGCAGAAACGGCTCGAGGCCGAGGAAGCGGTACCGGCACAGTTCGGCGGCGAAGATCTGCCGCCGCTCGGCCGGCGAGTAGTTCGGGTAGGGATGCGCCATGTACATCTTGAGTACGGGGCGCTTGACGTCGTCAACGATCATGGGTCCTCGGGTCCGTCGGGGCGGCCTTCACCGACTGCGCGAACACGCTGTCGGCGGCTTGAACGAGCACCGGCCACCGCCGGCTGCGCGCCTTGAGCCACTCCGACGCGCGCAACACGCGCCGCAGCGGCAGGGTCAGGATTTCCGCATCGGTGGCTTGCAGCCCAATACCGAAGTAGCAGTCAGCGTCCAAGCGGGTCGGGCCGATCATGGCGGTAAACAACCGAGCAAGCTCGCCGGCGGTCCAGTACCGCACTTCGAAACCGCGGCCCTCCCGAAAGCCCCGCCGCGCCTGATGGTACAGGCAGCGCAGGCCAAAGCGTGTCGGCATTTGCACCTTGGCAATGCCGCCTGGGCGCAGCACGCGGCCGATCTCGGCAATCGCCCGGCGGGCATCCGGCCGCGAAAAGTGTTGAATCACGCTGTACGAGTACGCGGTGTCAAAGGTGCCGGGGGCAAACGGCAAGTGGCGTGCATCGCCGACCAGGAAGCGGCTCGAGACGCCGATCTGCGCCGCCGCCCGGCGCGCGGCCAGCACGGCGCCCAGCGAGGGATCGATGCCAATCGCATCGTAGCCGGCCTGGCTGGCGGCCACCGTCCAGCGCCCCCAGCTGCAGCCGATGTCCAGCAGGCGGCGGCCGTCACCCGGCGGGAGCGGCAAGTGGGGGATCGGATAACGAGCAAGGCGCCCGATCAGGTGCTTGTACATCAGGCCGTTGGTCGCGGCCACCAGGTGCGCGACCACCGGATCGATCGGCCCGCCGGCCGCAGCCAGGGCAACGATACCCTGTTTCTCGTCGTCGCTGAGGCTGAGCGTGTCGAGGAAAAATGCCGAGGTCCCGCCGGTGCCCGCGGCCTCGAGCGAGCGGCCGGCAATGTCGAGCGTGGGCGGCACCTCGGCGAGCAGCATGACGGGGACACCCTGGACGACGGGATAACGATGTTCGCCGCAGTCGAGGTGTGCGCCCGACTGGGTCAAGCGCCGCTGATCGCGCGGGCACACCAGGTGCTCGAGCCACCAGGGATCGAGCGTGGCTGGCGACGGCATCAGGACACCACGCTCGCCAAGGCGGCACCCAGGGCGACGACATCCGACGCCTGGCGGGACGCCGCGTTCACGGAGAACTCGGCCAGCCGTTGCGGGCGCGCCAGCACCAGGCGCAGCGCCTCGGCGATGGCCGACGGCGTGATCTCCAGCAGTACGAGACCGGTGCGGCCATCCTCAACCACGGGACCGCAGAACGCCGAGGCGATCACCGGCAGGCCGTGGGCCTGGGCCTCGACCTGCGCCATGCCGAAGCCATCGGAGTGCGAGGGAAACACCAGCACGTCGCACGCCTGGTACTGCGCCATGACCTCGCTGCGGGTGACGGCGCCCACCCACTCGATCGATGGAAGCGCCGCGAGTTGCGCCGGCACAGTCATGCCGGGCTTGCCCACGACTCGAAGGGCGACGGGCAGATCGCCGAGGCCGGCCATGGCCCGCAGCAATTCGCCGACCCCCTTCACCACCGACACGCTGCCGACGTAGAGCACGCGCAACGGCCGCGCCGCCGTGAAGACATCCGGGTAGACGTGCCGCGGAGGCGGCGCGGCCTGTTCTGGTTCGTACGCCAGGGGCACCACGTGGAGCTTGGCGGCCGCCACGCCGGCGCGGGTCAGCGCGGTCCGTGCCCATTCCGAGTTCACGGCAATGCGGTCGGCCAGTGCGCATTCGTCGCGCCACGAGTCGAAGTAGGCAGCCGGTGGTTCCTCCGGCACCGGGCCAAACTCCGGCGCTTGCTCCGCCAGACGGCGCGCGATGGCAAAGTGCTCGGGTCCGGGATCGATCTGTCCCAGCACGGTCGTCCAGCCGCGGGCCTTCGCCACTTCAAAGATGGCACGCGCCGAGTAACTGTGAGCAAAGACGACGGGGCGATCCCGTTCGTCCGGATGCCAGTTCGCCACCACTGCCGCCGCCCGCGCCTGAAACCAGGCGTTGCGCGCGCTGATCAGGCCCCATCCCTCCCGGCGCTGCAGCCACCACGCCAGTTCGTGCCCGATGAGGGACGCGGTCAACGGCCGGACCGTCACATTCGCGAGCTCGGGATGAAAGCGCTCGCTCAGCCGGCGCGCCAACCTGGCCGGGCGGCGAGGCCGCCACCCGCCTGGCGGTGACCACGCGTCGGTCACCACCAGCCGGAGGTCGCCGCGACGGTGCAACGCTCGCGGGACGACGTAGTGCTCGCGCGCGCCGAGATGGCAACATACCCAGGCCCCGGGCGCCGCATTGCTCACGAGCGCGCCTGCCCGATCCTGAGCCGCTGGTGGAGGAAGTGACGCTCGCAGAGCTCGAAGCACAAGCAGCTGAAGCCAATGGCGAGCAACGCCCCGGCCACGGCCAGCCAGCCATGCAACGGCCGGCCGCCCGACTGGATGGCCCACGCACCCAGCAGCGACACGAACGGCAAGTGCACGATGTAGATCGTGTACGAACGAATGCCCAGGTACTCGAACACGCGAATCAATCGCGAGGGCCGCCCGCCGGCCGGGGCGAGCGCGCAGGCCGTCACCGCGGCAGCGCCGAAGACGACCGTCGCCGCGGTGGACGAGAGCAGCACGCCGCTGCCCAGGTGCCACAGTCCGGCACCGGCGAAAACGACGGCGGAGAGGGCCACGGCCGGGCGTGACGCCGGCACCGCCGCCAAGCGCTCGGCAAGCAACGCGCCGGCCAGCCAAACCGTGTAGTGAATCAGCACCAGAGGCAGAAATGGCACCTGTGGCAGCAGCGCCAACGCCAGACACCCGGCCGGGATCACGCCGAACGCGAGGGCGGCCGAGCGCCGCCGCACCGCCAGCCAACCGGGATACAGGAGGTAGTAGATCACTTCGTACGCCAGCGACCACAAGGCGCCGTTCGAACCGAAGTCGCGAGCCAGACTCGATGGCAGCAGGACCAGGGCGGGCACCACGCTGCTCGCGGCATAGCCCCCGCGCGCGAACGACTGATCCAGCAGCGCATCACCGGTCTGAGCGGCATACAGAATCGGGAACCACGTTCGGCCGACGATGTCGAGGGCCACGGTGACGAGCAGCGCAAATCCATACGGCGCCAACAGCCGGTGCGCCCGGCGGGCCAGGAACGTGCCGGCCGGCAGGGGTGGCGGCGCCTGTCCGGCGCCCAGCGCCTCGCCCGCCCGCAGGTGGATGAAGAAGCCGCTGAGGACGAAGAACACCATGACCGCTTCGCGCCCGTAGCGAAAGACGCCCGAGGCGAAGGCCATCGGGACTTCCCAGTCCGCAGGCGCGCTGCCCAGCCACGCCGCGTGGCCGGCCCACAGCAGCCAGCGGCAGTGCCCAATGAGCACGTAGACCGCCAGCGCTCCGCGAAGCGCGTCGAGACAACGCAGGTTCACGGCCTGAACTCGGCGGGGACGGGTTGCCGGCGCAATGCCAGGTACGAGCGCAGGTGCTGCCGGGACACCGGCTGGCGGTACCCGCGGTGGGTCCACACCCGGACGGGGATGCTCGCCAGCCCCCGCAGCACCCCGCGCCGGCGACCGTTGCGCCACAGCCACTGCACGCGATTGACGATCTGCAGGACGCCCACGGCCCACAGCGCGATCGGGTAGCGCAGGAACGTCAGCAACGCGAGGTTGCCGATACTGGCCGCCGTCACGGCGGGATCGGCGTGGCGGGCGCGGTCGGTGTCGTGAAAGACGCGCAGCCACGGCGTGAACAGCACGCGCGCGCCGCGATCGTGAAGCCGCAAGGCGAGGTCGCTTTCCTCCATCCCGTAGGCCACGGCCAAGGGCACGTAACTCGGGCCCGGACCGAGGCTCGCGACGCGATAGACGCAGCCGCAGCCGACGAAGTCGGCGACCCAGCTCGCCTGCCGTGACGCCTCGGCCACTGGCTCGCCTTGGTGATAGACGCCGGCACCAACGACCGCCGCGTCGGGAAACCGCTGCATGACGTCGGCAACCCGCGCGAAGTAATCGCGATCGATCGGATACGAGTCGTCATCGAAGCTGGCGACGATTGGCGCGGCAGCCGCCGCGAGCAGTGCGTTGCGGCCGCCGCCCGGACCGAGCCGCCGCGCGCTGAGCAGCACGCGCACGGCGGGAAACGCCCGGCGGATGGCGTCGGCACACGCCACCTGGTTGCCGTCCACGTGCACGAGGATCTCGCTGGGCGGTGGC
Organism: uncultured Acidobacterium sp.; assembly: GCA_964350785.1. Classification (GTDB taxonomy): domain Bacteria; phylum Acidobacteriota; class Vicinamibacteria; order Vicinamibacterales; family UBA2999; genus 12-FULL-67-14b. The sequence goes on from CAYGMD010000033.1 coordinate 26,749, forward strand.
GCGCACGCCGTCAGCCGTGCCAGCGTGTCGAGCGTCTGCGGAATACGGGCATCCGCCGTGAGGATGGCCGCGACCCGCGGCGCGGCGCCGGCGCCGGCCAGCCCGCTCACGATTCGACGGTCCAACCCGTGCGGCGCCGGACATTGTCGGGGTCGCGCAACGCCACCAGGTTTTCCAGGGCCGCCGGGTCGAAGTCAGGCCCAATCGCCCGCAGCGCGCGCGGCCCGGCGATTCGAAACAGGCGGAAACCCGACGCCAGCAGGATGTCGAGCACGTCCCGCGTGCGATAACCGAACGCGGCGAAGTGCGGTCCGCTGACTTCGAAGAACACGCACGCGGTGTGCGTGAGCACCTGAGGGGCGCCCTCGAAGACGAAGCGCTCGTAGCCCTCGACGTCGACCTTGACCAGCGCGATGGCGGCACCTGCCGGAACCAGCGCGTCCAAGGGCTCCACTGGCACCTGAATGTCGCCGGCCCCGACCCGGTTCATGTCGTCGCGCCGGTCGTCCGAGAACCGGACGACCCCCGACGCCGCGCCGACGGCGCGGTTGACCAGCTCCACGTTGGCCACGCCGTTCAGCCGCACGTTGTCCTGGAGGAATCGAAACGTCCGCGGGTGCGGCTCAATCCCGATCACGCGCCCGCTGCGACCGACGCGGATGGCGGCCGTCAGCACGGTTTCACCGATGTTGGCGCCGACGTCCACCATGACATCGCCGGGCTGGAGATAGTCGTTCAAGAACCGGAGGTCCGCCGCCCGTTGGTGGGGGTCAATCCAAAGCTGCGACGAGATGTTCGATGGATGAAAGCGCAGGCGGTAACCAGCTTGCTGGATGGTCAGGAACCGGCAGGCACCGGTCAGCATCAGCAGCCGCGCGAGCACAAACCGCAACGGCCGTTGATGACCGCGAATCAGGTGCCAGGGATTCTTCACAGGCCTTGCTCGCGACGGAATGGCAGCAGGATGCGACCGACCGCCTTCAGCCGCCCCACGAGTCGCGGAACGAAGCCATGGCGCTGGCCGCGCCACAGCGATCCCCCAAGGTTGCCGAGCGTTTCAACCCCGAGGAACACGCACACCAGGCCAAACGCCTTCGGCGCCGATCGCCCCAGCGTCCGGCGGAGAATCAGATAGCGGTTGTAGAGATCGTCCTCGGCGGCAGTCGCTGCCGACACGCGGCCCGATGGCGCGTGATGGTGCGCCATGCGGGCGGCGGGGCTCAGCAGGATGCGGCCCACGCGGCCCAGCTTCAGCCCAAGGTCCACGTCTTCGTTCATCGTCGAGCGGTACAGGAAGAAGTCGGAGAACCCGCCGGCCTGTTCAAACGCCTGGCGCCGGACCATGCTGTTGCCGGCGCCCAACCACGCCATGGGCATCGATTGCGCGGGGCTCGGCCGGTAGCCGAATCGCAGGAGCGGACCAACGACCTGACCTTGCCATGCGTTGTCGGCGAGCCCCTCGACCACCTTCAAGTACGCGCGCCAGAGCCGGGTCGGCCCCGACCACGGCTGGTTGCTGAAGTCGGCCGTAATGGCCACCACGCCCGGTGCGGCAATCTCGGTCATCATCGCCGCCACGCACCCGGGCTCGGGCACCACGTCATCGTCGAGCAGGAGCAGGAGCGAGCCGGTGGCGAGGGCAATGGCAGCCTGGCGTTGACGCACGGCATGGGGCGGCCGCACCGGCACGCGTCGCACGCGGAGTCCCGCGCGCGACCATCGCGGGTCCTCGCAAACGCGCGCGACCTCGTCGCCGTCGCTCCCATCGGCGACGATCACCTCGTCGGGCCGCCGCGTCTGGGTGGAAAGGGCCGCGAACAGCGCCGCCAGCGCGTCTGGCCGCCCGATGGTCGGGACAATCGCGCTGACCGTCTCGCTCACGGCGCCGGCGCCCGCTGCATCCAGAAGCTGCCCGAGCCGTGGTCTCCCGTCGGCAGCAGCGCCGGCGGGCAGAGGCCGGCGACCAAGTCCTGGTGGTCCTGGCGCAGCCAGTGATTGGCAGCCCGGACGACGAAGTGCCGGTTGAAGGCCAGGAAGGCCTCGAGCAGGTACTGCTCGTTGAACGCCAGCCGTTGCTCGACCAGCCACCGCGCCGGGTAGTCGGCGGGAAAGAAGATGTCGTGCACGTGGACCCACACCCCGGGTTGCAGCCGCGGCAGGATCTCGAGGAACTCGCGGCAGACATCGCCGCCAAACTTCACGGCATGGCTCGAGTCGATGAACAGGATGTCGTTGGCGGCCAGGCCGTCGAACAGCTCGAGCGGGACCTGCTCGACCGGCCGCTCGATCAGCGTCATGTCCGGCTGCGCGTCGAGCAACCGCGCCTGTGGGAACGGCTCGATACACACCAGGTCGGCGGCGTGGCCGCTCCGGCGGTTCTGCCGCAGGGCCAGGTCGGCGATGCGGGTTGAGAAACCGGAGCCAATCTCGATGACACGCCGCGGCTTCAGGTCGCGAATGAGCGCGAAGTACAGCGCCGCGTCGAGACCGGCGAAGTACGGATTCTGAAAATCAAACTGCGGCGCTACGGCGGCGACCTCCGCACCGTAGCTCTGGCCCAGGCGCCGGAGCAGGGCGAGCTGGCCGTCAAGGTCGTAGTTGATGGCTGGCGAAAGCCGGCGCGCCTCGGTGGCGGCAGGCGTAATGGCCCTGAAATCGGGCAGCGGGTCGTAATAGTGAACGGCACGGACGTGGTAGCCCCACTCGTCGGCGAGGTGCGGCTGCGTTTGCAGCAGGAACATGACGTGCCGGGCCAGGGCGGCCGGCACCAGCCGTAAGCCGCCGAGAATGAGCCGGTCGCGAGGCGAAACCGGCGGCGACGTGGCCGGCATCAGGGCTGACCTGCCGCTAACGCGGCCTCGAAGACGGCGGCGGCGGCCGCAGCCGAAAAGTCACGGTCGCCCACTTGCTGGGCTCGCGTGGCCAGTTGCAGGCAGTGCCCGGCGTCGGCCGCCAGCCGGTCGACGGCCGCCGTTAGCGCCGCGTCGGTGTCGACGGTCACCACCTCGGCGACACCGGGATTACGCGTCGCCCATTCCACTGCCGAGCAGTAGGCCGGACCGCAGATCAGCATGGGCATGGCGACCGCGGTGTAGTCGGTGAGCTTGCTGGGAAATCCCATCCGCATGTTGGCTTCGTCGTCGGGGGCAAAGGACATCGGCACGAACAACACGTCGGCCTCCGCTCGCAGGCGTTGCATCAGCGCCGACGGCTCAATCAGCCCACCGATGCGGATGGCGGGATGGTCAAGCCCGCCATCCTGGGCCAGGGCGGCCGTCAGCGGTCCGAAAATCAGAACCTGGCCGCCGCGGCGGCCCACTGCTTCGGCCAGCCGCCGCAGGAGCCTCGCGTACCCCGGCGAGTTGATCGTGCCGGCAAACGCAAACACCGGCGCCCCGCGCTGGTAGCCGGGCCGCGGCGAGGGCGGGGGAAACACCGGGGCGTCAGCAGCGCGGTACGGCAGCAACACCGCGCCCGGCGCCCCGTATCGCCGCAGGTAATCGTCGGCCATGAATGGCGACGTGCAGAGCCGCGACTCGGCCTGTCGATAGACCTCGCCAAACACCCGCTCGACCCGTGGCCGGAGCACCGGTGAGACGACACGCGGCCAGTCGTCGTGGACGATCAGGTGCAGCGGGACCTGTAGTTCCTTCGCCACCGTGGCCGCGGTAATCCAGGTGAAGCCGTGGAGCACGGTGACGACCGCTTCGGGCTCGAAGCCGCCGAGCAGCCGGCGCGCGGCGCCCGACCGCGAGCGGGCCGTGACGGTCAGCCACCACGCGTAGCGATCGTGAAGGCGGGTGTTGAGCCAGCGGGCCCGGCCGGCGGCGAGCTGGCGGTGAGCCACACCGGGCAGGCGCCGGTCGGTCCGCGGCGGCACCATCGTGCCCTCGATGATGAACAGCCGATCGGCGGGGTACGGCCGGAACAGCCGGTAAAGCAGCGTCGAGCCGTGATAGCTCGACTCGACCGGCACGTCTCCGAGATAGAGCAGCCGCGGCGGCACTTAGGTCAGGCGGTAGACGTCGCGCATCCAGGCGATGGTCTGGGCAATGCCGTCTTCGAGGGTCACCGTCGTCTTGTGCTTCAGTTCGCGGCGCGCCTTCGAGCAGTCCACTTGCTTGGTCCGGGTGGTCAACATCTCATCGCCGGTGATCTTCACCAGCCGCTTGCGCTGCTTCTCCTTGCCCGTCAGCCGCAGCACGATCTCGGCCACTTCCTCGATGGTGTGAAAGTCTTCGCCGCCGATGTTGTAGACCTCGCCCGGCTTGAAACGATCGGGGATGTTCGACAGGGTGCGGGTCATGTCGGTGATGAACGTGCTGGTCCGCTTGTAGCCGGAGTGCACGGTGATGGGAATGTCGTGCAGGATGCGATAGCAGAACAGGCAGATCACCGACCGGTACGGACTGTAATACTCGCCCGGGCCGTAGGTGTTGAACAGCCGGACACGCACCGACTTGGTCTTGAACTGCGTCGCCGAATTCAGGATCTGCATTTCGTTGACCCACTTCGACATGGCGTAGTCGTTCATCTGCTTGATCTCGACGCGATCCAGCACGTCCTCCGACATCACGCCCTCGTAGTCGCCGTAGACCTCGGACGACGAGAAGTAGACCGCCTTGAATCCCTCGCGTTCCTGCATGCGCAGGATGTTCTTGGTGCCCACGGCGTTGGTCCGCCACACGTTCTCGTAATAGTCCTCGCCGTTCCAGCGGCCGAACTCGGCTGCCAGGTGGTAGACGACGTCGAACTTGTGGGGTTTCGAGAGGCTGCCCTGCTCCCAGCCGCCGCCCCGCCAGAGACGCTCGACCTGCCGGAACTCGCCGACATCGCAGCGCGCGTATGACGTCTCGCGGCTGTGCTTGTGATCAGCCACGAACACTTCGTGGCCGCGCCCGCGAAGCTCCTTGACCAGATAGGTGCCGACGGCGCCGAGGCCGCCCGTGACGAGAATTGTTTGTTTGGTCATAGTCTGAGGGAAACGAGTTAGCGATTGACGGAGGCTGGAACGCTACGGCGTGACGGGCTTGCGAAACCGCGCCACGACGTGGTCGCGGGTGTAGGTCAGGGCGGGCGCCGTCGGCCACTTCGCGGCATCGCGCAGCCGGGGCACCCGTCGCAACAGCGTCGCCGCCACCGCCTGCGGCGTCGAGCGGAACTGGTGGTACAACCAGGCCTGGACGGCCTGCCGCACGCGGTCGGGCCCGGGCGTGTCGTAGTGGCTGCACCGGTGCAGTTCTTCGAGTTCGAGCGACAGCCGCGACGCCAGCCACGACGCGTGGCGCTCACTCAACATGTGCAGATGGCCCGGCAGGCGGAAGTACCAGAACTCGCTCAATCGCTCGCGGTACGGCACGGCATCGGCGTTCCCGGTGACGATCGCGAGCCAGCCGCCGGGCCTCAACCGGGACGCCAGCAATTCGGTCAAGGCCACCGGGTGCGGCAGGTGTTCGTAGACGTCGGCGAGGATGATTGCATCGAACGACGCGGCGGCCCCGCTGCGGAGCTGGTCTTCCGTAATCACCTGGATACCGCGGCGGGCGGCGATGGCGGCCGCCTCGGCATTCGGTTCGACGCCGACGCACTGGAGGCTGGCGGCGAAATCTTTGAGCATCCGGCCGGTGCTGCAGCCAAAGTCGAGGACCCGGCTACCGGGCGGCAGCTTGCCGAGCATGCGCCGCACGGCCCGATCGGTGGGAAAGTCGCCGTCATGCTCAAACCGCGCGCTGTCGAGGACGGCGTAATACGACTCGAGTTGCGCCACCGGCAGGATGTCCGACTTGAAATAGAGATCGCATTGCTCGCAACGACGAATCACATACGGCGGCTGACGGAATCGGCGGCCGCCAGAGTCTTCGCAGAAGGCGCCCGCTTCCCCGCCAATGGTTTCCCAGTCCGTCGCGCCACACGCAGGACAACCGCCTACCTCCTCACCCATTTCCTGATCACCCGCCATTGGCATGCGGCTCAGGCTCGATAGCGGATTCGATGGCTGGCGAGCACCAGCGGCCGCTCGATCCATCGCAGGGACAACGCGGCTAGGGCCAGCGTGCTGCCTAGAGCCAGCAGAGTGACCAGCGCGTCCGTGGCGCTGGCAATGCGCGGGCTTTGATTCCGCAGAACTCCGTGAAGGACACCCGCAACCGGCTGGTGAAACAGGTACAAGCCGTACGACACCGACCCCAGCCAGACGAGCAAGGGCTGGCGGAACATCGCCTTCACCAACCCTTCCTCGGTGGCAGTTGCCAGCAGCACGACGCCGAGGCTGAAAAGCGCCAGGACGGTGTAGCCCCCCATGGCCATGCCCATCGAGCCAATACTCTGGCGACCTGCCTGCAGGCCCACGATCGCCAGTGCGGACGCGATGACGATCAGACGAACCGTGAGCAAGGCGCGGCGGCGCTGCAGCCACGCCGCCTGGTGCTGGACGAGGTACGCCCCAAGGACACCGAGCAGCAGCCCGTCCCATCGCGTTGGCAGCAGGACGTATCCCGCCAGGGCCCCGTGTGGATGCCACAAGAAAAGGGCGATGCGAAACGCCGGTGCGCTCAGTACCAGTGTCACGAGTAATGCCGGCAGCATCTTGATCGGAATGAACCGGATAATGAACGGAATCACCAGGTAAAACTGCTCCTCGACCGCGAGCGACCATGTGATCCCCAGCCAGTTCGGCCCGAAGGTGCCGGCGGCGGCCATACTGAAGTTCTGCAGATACGTCAGGTACGACCAGAACGGTAGCGGGGAGCCCACCAGCCAGCTCGCCGCGTCGCTCGTCTCCCCCGCGTCGAGGGCGCCTTGAACCGCCCACGTGACGATGCCGAAAAGCAGCAGCGACACATAGTAGACCGGACCAATCCGGCACACGCGCCTCACATAGAACGCGGTGAAATAGTTCGGCGCGGTTCGGTTCGTCAGGAGAATGCCGCCAATGAGAAAACCGGACAGCACGAAGAACAAGTCAACCCCCGCCCAGGCAAGGGCAAACACCTGCATGCCGTAGGCCGGCAGCGACCCCGGTACCGTCTGGACCTGGCCGGCAAGATAGTGCCAGGCGATTACCAGCGCAATCGCCATTCCGCGAACGCCATCCAACGCTGGAATTCGCGAGGGCCCTTCCACCTGGCGCGGGCCGGTGCCGTTGGCGTCAGCCACCCGACCGCTCGGCGACAAATTCAGGGAGCATCCGGCATGGCATCGCCAACGCGCCGTAGCCCAGGCTGTGCCGGAAATCCCACGCTTGCCCGCCGGGGTTCGATCCGCTTACGTCGAATTCGATCAGGCGCTCCACGTAGTGGTCCCAGTTCGAATTGACGAGGGAAGTCGTGACATCGAAGCTGTACGAACCGGATGCCAGCCACATGGGCTCGAGTTCCAGGACCGTGCGGAAGCGGCCCGCCTGGCTGGGCAGGGTGATCCCGTGGAACTGGTGCAGAGACGCCAGGGCGAGCTTCTGGCCCATGGCATCGACCAGAAAGGCCTCGAGCGAGGCCCGCGGCGTGCCGTCGGTTTCGAACGCGACTTCGACGCGCAGCGGTGTTCCCGGCGCGTAGGTGTCGGTCGCCTCGCCCGCACTGTTCAGGAGGCGAGCGCGCGTGATCGCCGTGTGCGGGCCGCGGCCGGTGACCACGGCCGGGCCGGCCGGCTGCCCGGCCTGCATGTAGTGCTCGATCGCGGCAGCCGGCGCACCGTCGAACGCGACCGTGCCCCCGCTCAGCACCACGCACCGGTTGGTCAGGTTGCCGACGGCCGCCATGTTATGGCTGACAAACACTACGGTGCGGCCGCTGCGGCTGGCCTCGTGCATCTTGCCGAGGCTCTTCTTCTGGAACGCGGCGTCGCCGACGGCCAGCACCTCGTCCACGATCAGGATGTCGGGCTCGAGGTGCGCGGCCACGGCAAACGCCAGCCGCACATACATGCCCGATGAGTACCGCTTCACCGGCGTGTCGAGGAACTGCTCGACCTCGGCGAAGGCGACGATCTCGTCGAACTTCCGGGTCGTCTCCGCGC
>CAYGMD010000034.1:0-8430 GCA_964350785.1 uncultured Acidobacterium sp.
ATCGGTGTTCACGTTGAAACGGAATGAGTGTTCACGATGGGCCGGAATACGCAACCACCACATCACGGTTCCACTGGAGAAAAGAATCATGGCAAAGACCAACACGACCACCGCGAACCTGACCGTCAAGATCATCGCCAACGACAAGGCAAACCCTCCCGGAAAGCTGGCGGACGCCGAGCTTCATTTCGGCGACGGAATCCTCTCCGGCCTCAAGCTGATTGGCTTCGCGATTTGGGAGCGCCGCACCGGCGCCGGCAGGAACGTGACCTTCCCCGCGCGGCAGTACAGCGTGAACGGCGAGCGCCGGAGTTTTGCGCTGCTGCGGCCGACCACCGACGCCAGCTCTCAGGAGCGCGTCCGCGATCTGATCCTCAAGGCATACGCCGAGTTCGAAGCGGCATCCCTCGCCGCGAGCGCCTAGCCCGAACGGCGGGGCGCCTTCGGGCGCTCCGCCGACCTCTGTTTATCGGATCACCCTCAGGTCGGAAAATGTGACTCCGAAGGCGAGCCCCAGGTTGAAGTACGCCACGTCGGAGACCGACCGGAAGGTGTCGGCGGCGGACTCGATCTCATCGCGTCTACTGAACGGCTCCACCCCGGCGAGCGCGGCGATGAGCGCCTTTCGAGCGGTCGCGAGACGAAGGTGCTTCGTGGCAATGCGGTCGACGGCCCGGTACAGCTCGTTCTCGATCGGCGCCAAGACACCACGCGTCGGAATGTGGACGCGCGCCAGCTCGGCAAACGCGCGCAGCGCGGCGGCCTCGCCCGGCCTGTCTTTGCTGTCCTGTGCCTCAAGAGCCTCTATCAAGACGACAAGAAGCGGCGAGAGCGCTCCCGTTCGACGTGGCGGCATGATGTCGATCACTCCGATTGGTCAGCTTGCAGGGTCTTAAGAATCGCCACGACACGGGCGAGCGCCGTGTCCACGGTGGCGGCGTCCTGCGCGGTTGCCGCCGAAACGCTCTTCAACTCGCCGGCAAGAAGCACGGCGGGCTGCAGTGCATTGGCGATCTGATCGAGCGCTACGCGGAGGCGCTCCGGATTGTTGGTCGGCATGATGGCTCCTCCCCAGGGCGTCCGTTCGTGCAGCAAGACCGGCTTCCAGCGGCGCCGGTCGCTAACGAACCGCCTGAAGTGTCAGTCACTATATCCTATTTTGGGATATTCCATAATAGGATTGCACACTGCTCCCGGTGACGAAGTCGGCTTTCAGCCGGAGGCACGCGCAATTCCGCAAGATCCTGGTCCAGGCACGGCGCGACGCAGGACTAACGCAAGTCGCACTAGCGAAGAAACTTGGCCGGCCGCAATCCTTCGTGTCCAAGTTCGAGCGCGGCGAGCGCCGCCTCGACGTCCCCGAATTCATCGATGTGGCCCGCGCTCTAGGGATCGACCCCGCCCGAACCATCGCCGACCTCGAACGCCGGTAGTCGCGTCGTCGCCAAGCCCACCCTCAATCGGCGACTCCCGCCAATCTCACTAATCGTCGACGCGGGTCATCGCGTGCGCTGTGCGTGAGTGACGCTGACGTGATTTGTGCGTGGAAATCGCACCGCCTTGATTTGTCGGCGTTGACGCATCGGGCGTCGCCGCTCGTCGTCGTGCTGAGCACGAACATGCCGCGGTTTCACCGGATGCTTCGCGTCGCGCCAGCATAAGAACGTACTGGCACGCCCGGTGGAAGTCACCGCGGCATTCGGCGAGCGCCGAACCGATCGATGTCCTCCACGGGTTGCCGGGTTCCTCAGGCTGCGAAGGAACCCCGGACAACCCGTTGATTGGAGGACATCATGAACGCCGACGAACTCAAGAAGGTCACGACCGAAGCACTCAATCAGCTCAGCGCGGCCCTCGAGCAGGGGCACAGCGAGAGCCTGACCGCACTGCTCAAGACGATGGCGCGATTCCATCGCTACAGCCTTCACAACGTCTGCCTCATCATCAACCAGCGCCGCGAGGCCACACGCGTGGCGGGATTCCACGCATGGCGCAAACTCGGGCGGTTCGTTCGTAAGGGCGAGAAGGGCATCGCGATCCTCGCCCCGATTACGGCGCGCCGTGACGCCGAGGCCGTGGACGGCGAGTCGAAGACTGTTGTGGGATTCCGCGCGGCTTATGTGTTCGACGTCGCGCAGACCGACGGCGCACCGTTGCCCGAACCCGCCGAAGCGGCTGGTGATCCTGGCGCCAAGACAGCCTATCTCCGGGCCGCGATTGCTTCGCAAGGCATCGCGCTCGACTACGTCCCAGGACTCGACGGCGCGTTAGGCACGTCCAGCGGCGGGCGCATTCAGGTCCTGATGGGCCTTCAGCCCGCGTCCGAGTTCATGGTGCTGGCCCATGAGTACGCACACGAGTTGTTGCACCGCAGCGACGACCGACCTGCCTCGCGTGATACGCGGGAGCTCGAAGCCGAAGCGGTCGCGTTCGTCGTTGGACAGGCGATCGGACTCGACGTCACTGATTCGTCCCGCGACTACATCCACCTCTATCGAGGCGACGGCGCGGCGTTGACGGAGTCTCTGGCTCGGATTCAGCGAACGGCCGGAGCCATTCTGGCCGCTATCGAAGCCGATGAAAACGCCACAGGCCTTGAGGCCTCGCGCTCGGCGGCATGACCGACAGCCGGCCGGCATCGTCCGGCCGGCTTCCGCATATCCGAGAATCAGCGAGGCAGACCAGCTCGTGCTGGTATCACTGTGATACCATTATTTCGAGGGGACAGTATCATGCCCAACGTTCTAGTCCGCGATCTCGACGACGACGTTCTGAAGCAACTAAAGGCAGCCGCCAAAGCCAACAGCCGATCGCTGCAGGCGGAGATTCACGACGTTCTGCGCCGAGCGAACACACGCAATCTGGCGGAGACGCGTCGCCTCTCGTCCAAATGGCTGAAGCGGCTCGGGCGTTCTGAACATTCTGACAGCGCAGTCTTGATTCGGGAGGACCGGGACGCCCGGTGAGGGTCTTCGTCGTCGATGCCAGTCTGGTGGTGAAGTGGTTCGTTCCCGAGGTGCATTCGGTGGCCGCCCGGAAGTGGCTCGACGCGTCGCATGACTACATCGCGCCAGACCTGATTTTTCCGGAGGCTGGCAACGCCCTTTGGAAGAAGGTTCGCAAAGGCGAACTAAGCCCGGAGGAGGCGCAGAGCCTAGTGAGCGACCTATCAGTCGTCGGCGTCGAGGCGGTTTCGATGCGCGCGCTCGTCTCAGACGCTCACGCGCTAGCGGTCAGGACAGGAATTACGGTGTACGACGCAACGTACCTGACCCTCGCCGTTCGTCTCGAGACGCAGGTCATTACTGGCGACGACAGATTTGCGCGGAAACTTGCAGAGCATCCGCTGCTCGTGCCGCACGTTCGATCCGTGGAGGACTTCGTTTCCGAATAGGTTTCGCATCGGGTGACCGCCGCGCCGTCGCCCGGTGATGGGAGGCGCCTGTGGTACACCGAACCGGACTCCTGTTGCTAACCGCAACCACTGCTTTCGCCTGCTCTGATCGGACGCTGAACGCCGACCGCGCTGCCGACGTGATTCGAGAGCTCGAACAGTTCAAGCGCGAGGCTCATTTCACCGTTCGCACAGATACGCCGCTTCAAACAGCCTTCAGGTGCGAGAACCGCGCTGACATCGAGCGCGTACCGATCCACCAGTTCGTGGTGGATCGCGGATGGGTTCGATACGAAACGCGAGACGCGATCCTCGGTTTCGGCACGAAGTCATCCTGTCCCGCCATGGTGCTTACGCTGGCGGGCCACAGCGGCGTCCGCAGGATGGAGGCACGGGCGGGTTGCCACCGGCGGAGGAACATCGTGGGGAATCCCAGTCGGCCGGCGCGAGTTCGTGGGTGTCACCGCGCTTACAACAGCGGGTCATGAATCCGCGCGCGTCGAGTTCGATTGGAAGTGGACGCCCACCGACACAGGCGTGGCCTTGAGAACATCGATTCCCAAGGCCGACGCCTTATTCGATCAGGTGAGAAAAGGTCGCGCCTCGTGCCGGCGGTCCAACGGCGGCTGGCAATGCCAGATGGGCATGTGGACTACGCCGACGGATGTTGGCGAATTTCAATTTTGACGCCGAGAATTGCCTATGCGATCCGAATCTCTTGAAGTCCGAGAACTCCTGAAACTGCCATACCTGCGGAATGTTCCGCGCGACGGCCGCATCGTTCCGCTCATCACCTGGTACGAGCCGACGGCTGCAGATTGGCACCTCTACATGCCGGTCAAGCCTGGAGAACTTGGGCGCATGGCTGGCGGAGAGCCAATCTCTGGGTCGTACATTTCGTCGGGAGCGGCTGACACCACAGGTGACTTCGAGTTCGCATTGGGCACGTTGGTCGTGCAGCATCTTTCGTTCATTGAAGTGCTATCCGAGCTAAGCAAGCTTGAAAACGATGTTCATCGATGCGCCGCGATACTCGAAAAGTACCACCTGTTGTGGACCACGAGGATGGGCGGCACGCGATCAGCCTCACTGTTAATTCAGTCCGAGCTTGAGTACCTCATGTTTCTTCTCCGATCGCTTTACGACCTTTTGCAGGGAATGATAAGGGCTCTATCCGCAAAGCTCGTATATTTGGACGGAACCACCCGCTTGGTGCTGAAAGCGCTTCCAGCGAGCTTTCGCGAAGTTGCCATGTCAAAGGATGGCCCTCGTTCGGTTGATGAGATTGAAGACCGGTGGAACATGCCTCGGCCTTTGGCCGCGTGGTATTCGGAGGAGGCCGCATTCTTTCGACTCCTGCGCACTCTCCGCGATGGCATCGCTCACCGTGGCGGAAATCCGCCAACCGTGTTTGAGACAGAGTGGGGCTTTGCCGTAGCTCCGATGAGTGCTCCTTGGACAGGGGTCAGTGCTCTCTTGCCCGGAGAACGCCGCAAGAACGACCTCGCATCCTTGAGGGGTTTGTTCGTCGAATTTATCGCGCGAGGTATTGGTACGACGGCGAGATTCGCAGGCGCGCTCCGTGGTCTCGTGAGTCTTCCCGATCCAATTCTTCATGACGTCAAGCTCTTTGTTCGATCACCCTTCGGCCACAGGTTGGTGTCTCTCGAGGAGATGAGGCTGCAACCTTGGGAAGAACGTGGGGATGGCAACTAGCAGCCGACGGCAGACGAGGCCAGACCAATGGGCGACGCGAAGACATTGACCCGGTGCATCTACTGCACTCGGCCTCCCGATGGGGAGGAGCACTGGCTGCCACGCAGCTTGGGTGCGTTCAAAGGACACTCCCTTCTGAAAGGGCGTCTTTGCAAGGACTGCAACATCCGCCTCGGACGCACCATCGATCAGGAGTTCATTCGGACGGGCCACACCGGCTTAACGCGACAGCTTCTCGGCATCGCCGGTCGAGCCGGGCAACCTCCGTCGAATGTATTCGAGTATCGAGCGTCTCAATTGGAGAAGCCGATTGAGGCCGAATCCGCATCGATTGTCCCAGGACAGTTGGTGCCGATTCAGGCGATCAGCCGTAATCCCGACGGTACGCTGAAAGTCGTTCAGCAACGAACACTCACAATCGCAACGACAGAAGGCGAGCGACTGCTCGTGTTTCCCAGGGGTTGGACAGCCACGCAGTTGCGCGACGCCGCTAAAGCGAGAGGACTTCTTGGCGGCAAGGTAGTACAAGCGCATGCCGCTCCACCAGAAACCGCCACCGAGTTTGTCGCCGCGTCAATAGGCGCGATACGAGAGGTCTTCGGCTCGGGGCCCATCGATGTCTATCAGACGAGTCTCGACGCTCCGACGAGCGAGACCGAATACCGCCGAATGCGATTCAACCTGAGCCGAGAGTACCTTCGCGCCGTCATCAAGCTGGCATTCCATTACCTTCTCTGGGCGTGTCCGACAATTGGCGGCGATGAGTCCGAGTTCGAAGGCGTCAGGGGATTTGTCAGCGAGGGCAACGGAGACGAACGCGAGTTCCTCCAACGCCAGGATTGCCTCGTCGATAAGAGCGGCCTGAAGGAGGGAGCGGATCGTGACTGCCACATGTTCGTGGCGTACGCCAACGACCACGAGCTACTCGTGACGCTTCACTTCTTCTCGCAGCCAGTCGGTCCGCAGTTCCCGAGCTTTGCCGCTCGACTCGGCGCTCGCCCGCAGGCAATTCCGGCCGGATGGCTACGGGGACATATCGCCGACTATTCGGTGAACATTCCAGGTCATGCTGGCGAGTTGCGGGAACTGACTGGGCACGCTGGATAGTCTCAGTGCAGCGTCTGGCCGCGGTCTGTGTTTCGTATGACCCCGACGCCGCAGGGACACTGGTCGAACAATGGGTTCGGCTTTAGGCCCTGCGGAATAGTGTCCTCGATCCTCAAGTGCAAGGCCGTACCGGGATGTGAGCCGCTTGATGAGCATGTCATTGCGATGTCTCGGACAAGGTAATGGGTGGCTGCTTTGCTAGGATGGGCGGATGCGCAAGCTGTTCACCGAGCGACACGGGCAGGGTAAACCGCGGACGTCCGAGGCCATTGACCAACCGACGCGGATGGGTCTTCTCGGGCTCGTGTCGTCGCTCATCGATCAGGATTGGTTTGGGCTGTCGTTTCCGGCGAAGTGTCCGGACGGGACGGCGAACGCAGGGTGCGACACACTCAGCTTGCGGACGATCATGGAGGGATACGGCGTGATCTGGCCGCAAGGCGCCCGTGAAGACGCAACAACGGAACCCGAGATCTTCGACCTCTTGGAGTTCAGCTACGAGAAGCTCGCGTTTCCGAAAAGAGGTGGCTGGCATGACTACCATCGCCATCATCACTTCGATTACGACCAAGAGCAGGGTCGCGCTCAGTTCACCGAGGACGTGAACCGGATCTTCGAGAGGAACGGAATTGCGTACGAGATGAAAGACGGGGAGATTATCAGGCTGGTGCCCGCCGCCATCGAGGCGACGCTGGCGACCGCAATCTTCAAGACGGGCGATCAAGCTCTTGACCAGATGCTTGAAGACGCGCGGCGCAAGTTCATAAACAAAGATCTCAAGGTGAGACAGGAGTCTTTGGAAGAGTTGTGGGACGCGTGGGAGCGCCTCAAGACGCTTGAGCCTGGCGCAGATAAGAAGGCGAGCGTGAAAGCGCTTCTGGATAAGGGAACGGGAGAGCCGACGTTCCGTCAGGTGCTTGAAGACGAAGCAGCACGGTTGACCAAGATCGGCAACGACTTCATGATCCGGCACACCGAAGTGGGAAAGGTTCCGGTCGCGGATTCTGTCCAAGTCGACTACTTGTTTCAGCGTCTATTCTCGCTCGCCCAGTTGCTGCTGAAATCCAGCGGGCGCGGAGCATGAAAGAAGGCCGGTACCACACGGTAGTTCCTATTCACAATCTCAACTTGGAGTTGCAGCAGCCTGTTCAGTTCGGGCACGGCTTCAGGTTGGGACCCTTGCCGGAATGGGTGCTAAAGGACTCGATGCTGGAGGATCTCAATCGGCTGGCGCGGGAACGTGTCGCTGATTCAAAGCTGGCGTTTGTCGCAACGTACGATGCGACGGCGCTAGGTGATCCTGATCCCGACTGGAAAGATGAGCGACCACGAGGAATCCAAGATGCGATGTACGAGGCTGGCGTGATGGCCAACCTTGCTCTGTGGATTGCGAAGCCGTCGCCAGCTGGGTTTACGGTCGTCATTCATGCACCGGAATTCCCTAGCGGCCCACTTGCGCAACGGGTATCGACTCACTCGCCGCTGCTGTGCCACCCGCGCCACGATCCACAGCCAATGCACCTCTCTGACATCGACCTGGCGGCCCGTCTTCATCTGGGGCTCGTGGAAGTCATGAAGAACGGGAGGGACTCAAGTCTATGGACAGTTGCGCGCGCTCTGTGGGCTGGTCTCCAGATGGACAATCCACCGATTAGGTGCACTCTGTTTTGGGTCGCGCTGGAAGCTCTCTTCGGACCCGAAGACGGGCGCGAGATTACATATCGCCTTTCGCAGCGTCTCGGGTTCTTCTTGGGTCATGATCGTTCAGATGCGCGCGATCTCTTTGCGACGGCGAAGCGCGGCTACGCGTTTCGATCGCGGATCGTTCATGGGAACTGGAAGAAGGACCCAGAGGCTGACGACCGCATGGTCGAAGCCGAGCGATTCGCTCGCCAGTCGCTGCTCCGGATTCTCAAGGAGGAGGAGCTCATACAGACCTTCTCGAGTCGAGCACGGGAGAGTTATTTAGAGAACCTCGTCTTCACGGGTGGTACCGCGTAGCAAGGATTGCAGCCGTCAGGGGAGAGCGGTCCAGAGTGGATTTCGTGTACCTGATTTGTACCTGCACCCAGGTTTTTGAGTGATTTGAGTGATTTGAGTGATTCGTTTTCGCTAGGGAAATCGGAAATCAGGCCTGTTTGAAAACGTGTGTCAAGTTCAACTCCCGCCGTTAGCGAGGGCAACAACCTCGTAGCCGACCCCCTCGGCCCATC
>CAYGMD010000034.1:8530-34505 GCA_964350785.1 uncultured Acidobacterium sp.
CAACTCCCGCCGTTAGCGAGGGCAACAACCTCGTAGCCGACCCCCTCGGCCCATCGCTTCGCTCGGGCCTCGAAGCCACTCCCAACTCCCGCCACGGGCGGCCTATCGCTTCGCTCGGCCTCGCAGTGTCATTGTGCCGCCTCAGGTCGCCCTTACGGCACGATCGCGATCGCCCTCAGCGGCGCGCCGCTGCCGCCCCCGATCTTCATCGGCAGGGCAACCACGTAGGCGCCGCGATTCGGTAACCGGTCCAGCGACGTCAGGTTCTCGAAAACCGGAATCTCATTCGCAAACAGCGCGCGATGCGACTCGTAGAGTGTCGACTGACCATGGTCGATGCTCGCGGTGTCGATGCCGATGGCGCGGATCGGGCGGTTGGCCACGAGCCACTTGGCCGTGTCGGGATGTAATCCCGGAAAATGCAGCTTGGCGACGGCCGCCTCGCCGCGCTCCGCGGTGCCGAGGTATTTCGCCGCGTCGGGCCAGCGGCGCGAGAAGCCGGTTCGAAGCAACACGATCGCGTTGGCGGGAATCGCACCGTCGCGCCTCTCGGCGGCTTCGATATCGGCGATGGTGATCAGGTAGTCGGCGTTCGCGTCGGATTGTGACGTCACGTCAATGACGACGGCAGGCCCGATCAGTCGAGTGAGCGGAATCTGATCGACGGTGGGTTTGCCCTGGGCGAAATGGACCGGCGAGTCGAGATGCGTGCCGCCGTGCTCGGAGGTGGAGAAGTTGTTCGCGGCGTAGTAATAGCCGCCGGGCGTCATGCCGGCCGACACCGTCTCCAGCGCGAACGCGGCAGCCGTCGGCCAGAAGATTGTCGTCTTGTCGTAGGTGTGCGACAGGTCCACGAGTTCGCCAGCAGGGAACACTGGAGCCGCGGCTGGTGACGGCGCCGGCGGCGAGCAAGCCGCGGCGACGATCACTGCAGCCGTCATTAACGCGATTCGCATCATCAAACTCCGGGGATACATTACGCCACTCAGCGCTCCCGGTGGCGCCGGCATGAACTTATCGATGGTCAATACCGTATTTACTTATAATCGATATATATCGTATTTATTATCGATATATCAGGTGGGTGAACATGTCCGCGACCTCCTCCTCGTCTGCCGCGCTGCCGCTCGCGCACGTCACGCTCCGGGTCCTCATCGTCCTGAACGGGATGATGGCCGCTGCGATCCTTGCGCTGCTCTTCGCCCTCCCGAACGAGCGGTGGATCATGAGCGCCTTCGATCTGTCGCCGTCGCCTGACACAGACCGCCTGATCATGGCCCTGCGCGCGGTTGCCGCGATTGGCCTGGCGACGATTCCGATGCACTACGCCATCCTCAAGCGCCTGCTCGCCATGGTCGAGACCGTGCGCGCCGGCGACCCCTTTGTCCACGCCAACGCGGCCCGCTTGCAGGCCATCGCTTGGTTGCTGCTCGTGCTGCAGGTGCTCAGCATCATCATCGGCGCGATTGGCAAGAGCGTGTCCACGCCGGCCCATCCCGTGGACCTCGACGCCGGCTTCTCGGCCAGCGGCTGGCTGGCCGTGCTCCTCACGTTCCTGCTGGCCCGCGTGTTCGCCGAAGGCACGCGCATGCGCGACGACCTCGAAGGGACGGTCTGACATGGCGATTGTCGTCAAGCTCGACGACGTGCTGCACGATCGGCGGATGACGCTGACCGAGCTTGCGGAGCGCGTCGACATGACACTGGCCAACCTGTCGATTCTCAAGACCGGCAAGGCGCGCGCCATCCGCTTTTCGACCCTGGATGCGATCTGCAAGGCGCTCGCATGCCAGCCGGGCGACATTCTCCGCTTCGAAGCCGAGCCGGGCGAACGCCAGGCTGACGAGGAGGACTTCACATGAAGCTCACGCTCGTGCTTACCGTGACGTCGTTGCTCTCGATCCTCCTGATGAGCTTTCACCTGACCGACGACATCGTCCGCGGCATGGAGCCCGGTGACGTTTCAACCCTTTGGGGCGTGCTCATCCTGGTGGTCTGGCTGTATGGCACGCTGGGGCTGATCGAACGGCCATCGGGTTACGTCATCATGCTCCTCGGATCGATCCTCGGCGTCACCGCGAGCTTCTCCGGCATTCTCGCAGCGCGCGGACTGTGGGAACTGCGACGGCGCCAGGCTCTTCGAAGCCGGGCCGTCTGACCATCGAGAGAAAAACCCGGGCCGCGTTCAAGCCGGGCCTTCGCGGCTTCACCGCCCGGGCTGCACACGTCATGGCACCGGCATCCGGTGGATGAACGTGCACCGGCTCGGTTCGAAATATGTCCGCTTGCCGTCCGACGCGGCTCCACGAAGGTGGCGTGGCGTCAGCGCGCGGCTCTAACCGTGGCCGTCGCCGACCGAGACGCCATTCGTCGCGACCGTGGAGACGAAGCAGCTCATCTGTGGCCAACCGGCTTTTGCGGAAGTCGCCGAACCTTGCGGCACCGGAGGCGGCAATTATGGTACTCGGGCGAGCAGCCTCGCGTAGACTTGGCTGCGTGAAGCCGCACGTGCCGACCGTCAGCGAAGCCGTGTTGCGGTTCGGCGAGGGCGCCGTCGCGCCGGCCGGCGGCACCGAGACCGTTCTGGTCGTGGAAGACATGGCTGGACTGCGCCATCTTGCGACGCGCATCCTCGCCTCGGCAGGCTACACGGTGCTCAGCGCCGCGAACGGCGGGGAGGCGCTGCGCCTCCTGGAGCGCGACGCACCGCCAATCCACCTCCTGCTGACCGATGTGGTGATGCCCGGGATGAGTGGGCGGGCCCTGGCAGAGCGGTTCCTGGCGCTGCGCCCGGCGGCGCGAGTGCTGTACATGTCGGGTTACACCGATGATGTGGTGGTGCGGCACGGAGTGTTGGACGCGGGTATGCCCTTCTTAGCCAAGCCGTTCACCGCGATGGAGCTGACCCGCAAGGTCCGCCAGGTGCTGGATGCCCAGAACTGACGCCTGATGGCGCTTCGCCTCACGTCACGCCTCGTCCTGCTCTTTGTGGCGGTCGCCGCGGTCCTGGTGGCCACGGTGGGCACGCTGGCGTATCGCAGTGGGCGCGCCAGCCTCGAGGCCGCGGCCCTGTCGGAACTGGTAACCTCGGCGATCGAGAAGCAAGCGGCGCTGGACACGTGGGTCGAGGAGCGCCTGGGTAACCTCAGGCAGCTCGGCCGCGAGCCCGATCTGGTGGCCAAGGCCGCCGCACTCGTTGCCGCCGCTTCCGCCTCCGGCGACAGGGCGTCAGCCCGCGCGCTCGTTCTGGAAGAGGTCGAGCCGTACGTGAGCGCGCCTGACGCCCGATTCATCGAGATGTTCGTCATCGATGCGGATCGCGGCACCGTAATCGCCTCGACGAGTCCGGCTGAAGAAGGCAAATCGAAAATCGGCCATCCCTATTTCGACCGTGGGAAGACCGAACTTAACCTGCAGGGGCCGTACTATTCCGTCGACCTCGAAGTCCCGCTGATGACCCTCGCAACGCCGCTACGTTCGGCAGACGGCAGGGTGCGGGCCGTGCTGGCCGCGCGGGTAGACCTGGATGCGCTGGACACCATCATCCGCCGCTCGGCGCTGCATCAGACCGACGAGGCGTATCTTGTCGACGCCGAACGCAAAGCCCTGACGCAGCCGCGGTTTCTCAACGAGCCCGCCGTGCTGCGGCGGACGATCGACACCGAGGCCGCCGGCCGTTGTGTGGCGGGCGGCAATGGTGTGCTGTTCGAGAAGGACTATCGGGGCATTCCGGTCATCACCGCCTACCGGTGGAACGCTCAACGGCAGATATGCCTCGTCGTTCAAGTGGCCCAGGCCGAAGCACTGGCTCCGGTCCGTGCATTCGGGTTGTTCGTCATGCAGAATCGGCGGTCTGGCGCTGTTCATAGCGGCGGGTGTTGCCCTGCTACTGGCTCGAACGGTTACACGACCACTGCGGCAGTTGCATCAGAGCGTGCAGCGCCTGGCGGAAGGGCAGTTCGAGGAGCCAATCCCGGAGTCCTCCAACGACGAGATCGGGCTCCTGGCGCGCGAGTTCAAGCGGATGGCGCTGGCGATCGGCTCGAAGGAGGGCGAGCTTCGGCAATTGGCGGCCGGCCTCGAAGAGAAGGTCCGAAACCGCACCGCGGAGATCGCGCGGGCGCAGGAGGTGGCCCAGTTCGGCATTTGGGAATGGGACCTGACCGGCAACACTGTCACCTGGTCGGACGAGACATTCAGGCTTTTCGGGTATGCCCCGGGCGGCTGCACGCCGAGTTACGACCAGTTCGTGGCCTGCCTGCATCCGGACGATCGGCCGCAGGTCATCGCGTGGGTCCACCACACTGTGACCGAGAAGAAGGCCGCCGCGAATGACTTCCGCGTCGTATGGCCGAATGGCGAAGTCCATTCGCTGCACGGCCGGGCCGATGTCGTCCTTGACCCCTCCGGCCGCGTGGTCCGCATGGTCGGCGCCTCCAGGGACACCACCGAGAGCAGCCGGCAGGAGGACAGACTGCGCCTGTTCCAAGCGCTGCTCAGCCAGTCCGCCGACTCGATTATCGTGGCAGACCCCGCCACGGCGCGGATCACCGAGGTCAACGACGCGGCCTGCCGCGCGCTTGGCTACACCCGCGACGAGCTGCTGGCGTTAACCGTTTCCGACATTGAAACCACATTCCGCGACTCGGCGGACTTTGCGCGCCGAGCACCGTTGGTGGCCGAGGGTACCCACGCCGAGGGCCGGCAGCGTCGCAAGGATGGCACCACGTTCCCGGTGGAAGTCAGCGTGAGCTCCGTCACCGGCCCCGCCGGCCACCATCTGCTGGGGATTGCGCGCGACATCACCGTGCGCAAGCGGGAAGAGGACGAGCTGCAACAGGCCAAGGTGGCCGCCGACGCCGCCAACCGCGCCAAGAGCGAGTTCCTCGCCACGATGAGCCACGAAATCCGCACGCCCATGAATGGCGTCATCGGCGCGGCCGGCCTCTTGCTGGAGGATGAGCTGACGCCGCGTCAGCGAGAGCTGGCGACGATCGTCGACTCGAGCGCCAAGGCGCTGCTCACCCTCATCAACGACATCCTTGATATTTCGAAAATCGAGGCCGGCCGGATGGCCGTCGAACAGAGACCCTTCGACCTGCTCACGACGACGGAGGAAGTGAGCGGCCTCTTCGCCGAACGTGCCGAGGAAAAACAGATCGCACTGGTGGTGCGCTACACGCCGGGGACGCGGCGCCGGTTCGTCGGTGACGCTGGGCGGATTCGGCAGGTCCTGGTGAACGTGGTCGGCAATGCGATCAAGTTCACCAAGCGTGGGCACATCGTGGTCAGCGTGGAAGAGGCGCCGAGTGTGACCGCGGAGCCCGGGGTGGCGCTGCGGTTTACGGTCGAGGACACGGGCATCGGGATCGCGCCCGAGGCCATGGCCCGCCTGTTCGAGCACTTCGTGCAGGCCGACGCGTCGACCACCAGGCGCTTCGGCGGGTCGGGCCTGGGCCTGGCCATCAGCAAGCGTCTGGTCGAATTGATGGGCGGCGAGATCGGCGTCACCAGCCGCGTCGGCGAAGGTTCGACGTTTTGGTTCACACTGCCTCTGTCGATCGATGCGGATGCGGCGCCCGCGCCGGCAGCGCCCCCGGCCTGCGGGCCCCTTGCAGCCCGGGTGCTGCTGGTCGACGACCACCTGCAGACTCGGCGCGTGATCGCCGAGCAGCTCGCCGGCTGGAACCTTCGCCACGCCACCGCGGCCACCGCCCGCGAGGCTCTGGTCGAGCTCCGCAACGCCCGCGCCGCAGGCGATCCGTATCACATCACGCTCATCGACTATCACCTGCCTGATCTGGATGGCGTCCGTTTAGCCCAGATGATCAAGGCGGATCCGGCGGTGCGTGAGACGGCGCTGATTCTCCTGGCATCGACGCTGGAAAAGAGCGTGGAGGACCTGGGCCGCGCGGGTGGTTTCACCAGCTGGCTCGTCAAGCCCGTGCGGCCGTCCGCGCTGTTTGACGGGCTCAACGCCGCCTGTGCCGCGTGCGCCGGTGGCGTCGACGCGTGCACCGGAGTGGGTCCTGCCGACGATAACCGCGCGCCCGCTCGCCCGCGTTTCAAAGCCCACGTGCTGGTGGCTGATGACAGCGCCACGAGCCAGCGCGTCGCACAACTCGCGCTCGAAGCCCTCGGCTGCTCCGTGGATCTGGCCCGGAATGGCGCCGAAGCACTGACGCGGCTTCAGCAGCGGCGTTACGACCTCGTCTTCATGGATTGCGAAATGCCTGAGATGGATGGTTTCGAGGCGACCCGCGAAATTCGCGCCTCGGAGGCTCGTGGACAAGGTGGATCTGCGCCGCTTCACCAGCACCAGCCCATCGTCGCCATGACGGCGAACGTCCTGGCCGGCGATCGCGAGAAGTGCCTCGCGGAGGGCATGGACGATCATCTGGGCAAGCCGGTGCAGTTGCAGGCCCTGATCGAGACGCTCGAGCGCTGGCTGCCCCCGGGTGCCAGGTTGGGCGTCAGCGAATTTGGGCCCCAGGCACCGACGTGGCCGGTAGGTCCAGCCCCGCCGGCTGGATCGCTCGACCGCGCCACTATCGAGAAGCTCAGGACGCTGGCGCGGGCGACCACACCGGGGCTGCTCGCGCAGGTCTTGGAGTCGACCGACGCCACGACCCGCCTCGCTGCCCTCGCGGATGCGGCAACGCGGAACGATGCCGTGAGTCTCCGACAGACCGCTCATGCGCTCAGAGGAGCGAGCCTGAATGTCGGCGCAACGACAATGGCTGAGGTGAGCCGCCGGATCGAGGTCGTTGAAGAGGCCGGTGATCTGGTGGGCGCGGCCGTGCTTCCGTTGCTCGCACAGCTGGAGCGGGAATTCCAGCGCATCAAGGCCGAGATCGCGGCGGAGTTGAGAGGAGCGGGCGGGTGAGGATCCTGATCGCAGAAGACGACACGGGTTCACGGCTGGTCATCGAGGCCATCCTCAAGAAGGCCGGCCACGAAGTGGTCGCGACGCCGGACGGCCGGCGTGCCTGGGATGCCTGGCGCGAGCAGTTCTGCCCGGTCCTTATTTCGGACTGGAAGATGCCCGAACGCGACGGTCTGCAGGTCTGCCGGGCAATTCGCGAGACCGGCGGCGTAGGTTACACCTATGTCATCCTCCTGACGGCCCACGGCGGCAAGGCCAATTACCTGGAAGCCATGGACGCCGGCGTGGATGATTTCCTCACCAAACCGGTGGACGAAGACGAGTTGGTGGCCAGGCTGCGCGTGGCCGAACGCGTCCTGGGAATGCGGCAGCACCTGAAGCGCCTCGAAGGCATCCTGTCGGTCTGCGCCTACTGCAACAAGGTCCAGGACGACAGTCAATGGAGCCAGATGGAGCGCCACGTGTCGGAACACTCCGAGGCGCAGTTCAGTCACGGCATCTGTCCTGAGTGCCTGAACAGAGTGATGAAGGAGTCAGGATTGACCTGACGTTGCGACGCTACGCCGCCCGCGACGGTATAGCTGGGGGACCCGAGGTCGATCTGCGAGACACTCTCGTGCCAGCCCGGTGACATCCGGCGATTTGCAAACTGTGACGCCGCCGGAGGAATAGCTCCGGCGCGTGTTGGGCGGGCCGGCATCCGGTGCCGTGGGCATTGCCGGGCTTGGCGGCATTCGGTATGCTGGCCGTGCCTGTTCTCAACCTCAGAAGCTCCACAAAGGATTGAATCGATGCGATACCGAAGCCTGCTCGTTTGCACTGCCATCTTTACCGCCACGCTCGTCACCGCCGCCCCGGGCTTCGCCCAGACGCCGGAGCCGGCCCGAGGCGCCGCCGCCAAGCCCGACAACACCAACCCGCGAACGGCGCGTTTCGGCGTGTGGGATAACACCACCAATCCCAACAACGTCATGACCTACGAGGCCTACGAAAAAGACGGCAGCAAGCTCACGGTCAGCAACCCGAGCAACCCGAAGTCGGACTGGAGCTACGTCACCTTGTTCGACGGCGTGTTCCGCCCGGTCACCGGCCAGCCCGGTGCCGAGACCGCGGTCGAGATCATCAGCCCGAAGGCCATCCGTATTTACAACAAGCGCGACGGCGTCGTGAACCAGGTGGTGATCAACACCTTGTCGGACGACAACAACACCATCTACAACGAGTACATCCGGATGGACAAGGACGGGAAGATCACCGGCGTCACGCACGTGACCTACGTCCGCCGCAAGAAATAGCCCGCCAACGCTCGGTCCACGCCATCCGTCTACGGATGGCGTGGGCGCTCTCCTCCGCGATTTCCTCTACGCGCTGCGCAATCTGGGCTCGGCGCGAGGCTTCACCGCCACGGTTGCCGCTCCGCGGCCGACCGGAACCAGAACACGCAGGCCACGGCGACCGCCGCGGGTAAGAGCAGGTACCCGGCCGGCGGCAGCCACTCCGACGAACTGCCGACCCTGACCGTGAGCAGACCGTTGGTCAACACTGCCGCCAGGGCGACCGCCGTGGGCACTCGCGTCAGGGCAATTGTGGCGAGGGGGACGATCACGAAGAACATGTTGGATAACGCCCGTTCAGGATTCTGCACGTAGTTGAGCGCCAGGAAGGGCAGTAAGGCGCCAAGCGTCAATTGGCGCAGTGCGACCGGCGCACTCCTGAAGCCCACGGCTGCATACAACCAGCCGAAGCCGAATGGCGCAAACAGGAAGAATCCCTTGCGGAGCAGCCCAGGGTTATTGGCCCACCACAACGCCAACCACGATCCCCTTGAGAACTGCGAGGCGGCGTTGTTCCGGATACTCCACCCGAAATACGTGTCCATGACCCAGTGAAAGCCCAGCAATACACCCACCACCACGAAACCTTGAACCACCCATGCCGGCCAGCGCTCGCGGTCGCGGGTGCCCAACGCGGCCAGCGCCGCGGCCGCACTCATCAACGCAACGGTCTCTTTGGCGAAGACGCCGACCAGTCCAGCCGTGAACGCGGCGCCTGGCCGGTTAGTGAGCCAGCACAGGGTGATCACAGCGCTGATGACGAAGACCAGGGGGTCCGCCGTATACGGGTCGACAGCGGTGAATGCGAAGCCAAAGGAAGTTTGAGCGAGGATGCTGGCGATGGCCGTGGCCGCCCAGCCGCCCGTAATGGTGCTCGTGGTAGCAGCAACGATGGTCCCGGCCACGGTGTTCGCGCCCAGCTGGAAGCCGCGCCATCGGACCTCGGGAGCAACCGGTATCCGTGCCAGTACCCAGGGCACCAGAATCCTGTAGCAGTACACGGACCAGGGGCAGTTCGCCTCGAGGCCGTGCTCACCGACATATTCGTACTCTTGCCGGTCCGACAGGCGTGGCTGCCCTGGCGAGGCCGTTTGAACAGCGGCCGCGAGCGCCAGGTTGAGGACAAAGGCCAGAGCCCAGCGCTGACGACCGATCACCCGCGGACCACCCCGAGGAAAATGGTATGGCGCGGCCCGCCTTTCTTGAGCCTCGCCCGCACTCGCTCCACCTCCACCTTGAATCCCGCATACTTCAGCCGCTGTTCGAAGCGGCGATCTTCCCAAGCCGACCACACGGCCAGCACCCCACCGGGCTTCAGGGCGGCGCGAATGGTCGCGATGCCGCGATCGTGGTACAGCCCGGCGTTGCTCGACTCGGTGAACGCTTCCGGCCCGTTGTCGATGTCGAGCAGGATCGCGTCGAAGCGGCCGGGGCTCGACCGCAGCGTGGCGATCACGTCCTTGATTTCGATGTGCACGCGAGGGTCGGCAATGGGTTTGTCGGCCAACGCCGCCAGCGGACCGCGATGCCAGTCGACGATGGCCGGGATCAACTCGGCGACGACGACGGTGGCGTCGGCGGGGAGGAGATCGAGCGTGGCGCGCAGGGTGTAGCCCAGGCCGAGGCCGCCGACCAGCACGCAGGCGCCCTCCAGCGGCAGCCCACCCCCGCCGGGGCTTTCACCTTCGCGCAAGGCGCCACGCCGGACAGGTCGGGGCCCAAGCCGCTTGAAGGCCATCTCGGCCATGGCTTCCTCCGAGCCGTGCATGCGGCTCGACATCAGGATCTTGCCGCCCGCCATGATCACGAGCTCGGTGTCGCGCCGGGTCAGCGACAGCAGGGTGCCGTCGGGCGTGCGGGCCTCCGCGAGCAGTTCCCAGGGCTTCAAGTGCCTATGATCGCTGGTTTCTGTAAGCGGCTCAATGGTTTCCGGTGTTCGCCCCACCTTGACTTCACACCGTCCGCGTCCGCATAATGCCGACACACGGACGTTGCGAGCGCATCCCAGCCGCTGCCTGCGTCCCCAAAGACCCACCCCGGGTCGGGAAACAAAATGTCGTTCGAAGATCGAGTCCGGTCCTCCGTCGACCAGGCGCTCAGTTCGCTTGTTAAGGATGTCGTTGATCTCGCCGCCGAAGAGCGCGATGCCGCCAGCCGGGCGGCGCGCGAGTCGGCGTTCGCGGAAGCCGAACAGGCCGCGCAGGCCCGGGTCGCCGAGGCCGAGGCGCGCGTGCGCGCGACCATGGAAGAAGCCATTGCCACCGCCCGCGCCGACGATCGCGACGTGGCGGCGCGCGAAATTCGCCGGCAGGTCGAGGCCGAGGTCGATCAGAAGCTGGCCGACGGCCTGGCCCAGGCTGAAACCCGCATGAAGGTCGCGCTGGCCGATAGCGAAGCCCGCGCGGCCGATGCCCTCAAAGAGGCCGTCGCGGCAGCGCGCGCGCGCGAGCGCGACGGCGAAATGGCCGGCGTCACCCGGCTGCTCGAAAGCATTCGCGGACTCGACGGCGCCTCGTCGCTGAGCGAGGTGCTCGACGCACTGGCCCTGGCGTCGGCGCGCGAAGCCGCCCGCGCCGCGGTCGTGGTGCTGCGCGGCGAGCGCATTCACGGCTGGAAGATGTCGGGCTTCGGTCCCCGCGACATGCAGCCCAAGTCGATCGACCTGCCGCTGGCGGAGTCGGGTGTCATCGGCATGGCGGTGGGCGCGGCCCGCGCCGTGACCACGCGCGACGGCCAGAGCGCCGCTGCCGGTCCGGGCTTCGAGACGTTGCCGGCCGACCGCATGGGGCTGGCCGTCCCGGTGATTGTCGGCGGCCGCGTCGTCGCGGTGATCTACGCCGACGGCGTGTCGCTTGACGGCCACGAACGGGCGGTCCCGAGCGGCTGGCCGGAGGTGATCGAGGTGCTGGCCCGCCACGCCGGCCGCTGCCTCGAGGCCTTGACCACGCAGCGCGCGGCGGCCGCGCCGCCGCGGATCCAGACGCCGTCGAGCGCGTCGGGGACCACGGCGCATGGCACCGGCCCGGCTGCAGGCTCAAATCCTCAGGGTGCGATGAGCCAGATTACCGACGGGGTGATCGACGCCGCCCGGCGCACGGCCCGGCTATTGGTATCGGAGATTCGTCTCTTCCATGAGCCCGCTGTGCACGCCGGCCGCCGCGAC
This sequence comes from uncultured Acidobacterium sp., assembly GCA_964350785.1. Lineage (GTDB taxonomy): Bacteria > Acidobacteriota > Vicinamibacteria > Vicinamibacterales > UBA2999 > 12-FULL-67-14b. The sequence goes on from CAYGMD010000034.1 coordinate 19,914, forward strand.
GGCAACCTCATGGTTCGCCTGGCGCCGCAGATTGAAAAGGCGCGGACGGCCTACGACGAACAGGTGCCGCCCGGGGTGCGAAGCCAGAGCGACTTCTTCCAGCAGGAGCTGATCCGCACCCTGGCCGGTGGCGACGCGACATTGCTCGGGAACATGGCGTAAGCGGAAGGTGAACAGAACGGTGTGGACGAAGGTTTTCTTTGGTCTCGCGCTCGTGGCGGGCGTGACGCTCACCGCGCAGCAGCGCCTGGCACCCACCGCACACCCGCCGGTGCCGCCCGACTTGTCGTCGATGTGGTTTGCGACTGCGGCCGGCGCCTCGATGGGCCCGGCGCTCAGCAACTTCGTCAAGGGCGTCCGGTTGCTTGACGAGAGCGACCAGAATGCCGCCGCGGCATTGCCCCTGGTCAGCGCGTCCGCGCTGACCGCCACGCCCCTGGCCGACTACGCGAAGTACTACACCGGCATCGCGTTGACGAAGCTCGAACGCTATGGGGCGGCCGACGCCGCGTTTGCCGAGCTGGTATCGCGGCCCATCGACGGCCATCTTCCCGAGGACGCCGCCTTCCGCCAGGCCGAAGTCCGCGAGGCCCAGAAGGACTTCAAGGGCGCCGTCGTGATTTACGACGGCCTGGTCAGCCGGAAGCTGGCGCGGCCGCAGGTGGCGTGGCTGCGTCTGGGGCTCGCCGCCGACAAAGCCGGGCAGCCCATGCGGTCGGTCGAGGCCCTGCGGCGCGTCTATTACGAGTATCCCACCAGCGTCGAGGGCGACCTCGCGACGAAGGAACTCGATCGGCAGGACGTCGAGGCCGATGCGGCCCTGGCGCCGAAGGAACTTGCCCGCGCCGAGGTCCTGTACCGGACCCGCCGATGGGCCGATGCCCGCGATTCATACGAGGTGGTCAAGCCGTTCGTGTCCGGCACCGAACGATTGCGGGTGGACCTGCGGCTGGCGGCGTGCGACGTGGGCCAGGGCAAATACCGCGAAGGCCGCGAGCGCCTGACGGCCCTGCTCGCAGGGCCGCTCGCCGAAGAGGCGGCCTTCCACCAGATCGTGGCGGTCCGCGGCCTGAAGCTGAAGGACGACCACATCCGCCTCTCGCGCGCCTTTGTCGCGAGCTACCCGGCCGGCCCGTTTGCCGACGAGGTGCTGAACAACCTGGCGTCCGCCTACATCATCGACGATGAGGACGAGGCGGCCGATGCGGTGTTCCGTGAAGTGGTCGCGAAATACCCGGCCGGACGGTTCGCCGAACGCGCCTTCTGGAAAGCGGGGTGGTGGGCCTATCGCCAGGGCCGCTTCGCCGAGGCGGCCGCGTTCTTCGATCGCGGCGCGGCGCAGTTCCCGCGTTCCGACTACCGGCCGTCGTGGCTGTACTGGAGCGGCCGGGCGTCGCTGCAGGCCGGCGATGTCGAAGCCGGCGTGGCGCGCCTGCGCCTGGCCGCGACCGATTATCACAACTCGTACTACGGCCGCCTGGCGGTCAAGAACCTCGCCAGCCGCCGCGGCGCGGCGATCACGCCGTCGCTGCAACGGCAACCGGCCGCGGCGGGCGTGCCGACGGCGCAGCGGATTTCGCTGCTGCTGGCGGCCGGCCTGAACAACGAAGCGATGAGCGAGTTGCTGTACGCCCAGCGGGTGTGGGGCGACTCGCCGCAGTTGCAGGCGACGATTGCGCTCACGCACCGGCGCCTGGGCAACGTCCGCGCCGGCATCAACGCGATGAAGCGCGCGTATCCACAGTACCTGGCGGCGGGCGGCGAAACGCTGCCCCGGGAGATCCTGCAGGTCATTTTCCCGCTCGACTACTGGCCGCTGCTGCAGCGGTATGCGGCCCAGCGCGGCCTCGACCCGTACGTGGTCGCCGCGCTCGTCGCCCAGGAGTCGAACTTCGATCCGGTGGTCGTCTCGCACGCCAACGCCTATGGCCTGATGCAGGTGCTGCCGTCCACGGGCCGCAGTCTGGCCCGCAAGCTCGGGGTCCGGCCGTTTTCGACCCGGCGGCTGCAGGAGGCCGAGGTCAACGTGCGACTGGGCACGCAGTTCTTCGCCGACTCGATACGCAAGTTCGGCGGCGTGCACTTTGCGCTGGCGGCCTACAATGCCGGCGACAGCCGCGTCGCGGCCTGGCAACGCGAGCGGCCCGGCATGCCGCAGGACGAGTTCATCGACGACATCCCGTTCCCCGAAACACAGAACTACGTGAAGCGTATTCTCGGTACCGCCGAAGACTACCGCTACCTGTACGCGAAGTAGGGCCGCAGATGACACAGATGACGCAGACCACGCAGACCACGCAGACCACGCAGACCACATAGACCACATAGACCACATAGACCACATAGGCATGCTCTCTAAATGCCATTTGCCTTCGATGGGGGCCTTGGCGTTTTGAGAATTGGTTGTCTGCGTCATCTGTGTCATCTGTGTCATCTGCGGCCCTGATATGCTTTTGCCAATGTCCAGAGTACGCAGCGCAAAGCGGGTCACGTCATTTGCAGACTCTGTGTTTGGTGAGATGACGCGCCTCGCGAAGCTGCATGCCGCGGTCAACCTGTCGCAAGGCTTTCCCGACTTCGAGGCGCCGGCCGCGGTGAAAGAGGCGGCCTGCGCCGCCATCCGTGACGAGCACAACCAGTATGCGCCGCCCTACGGCACCAAGGCCCTGCGCGAGGCGATTGCCCACGACTTCACGGCACGCCACGGCGTGCCGGTGATCGCCGACGAGCAGGTCACCGTGTGCTGCGGCTCGACCGAAGCGATGATGGCCGTGATGATGGGCTGCATCGATCCGGGCGACGAGGTCATTGTCTTCGAGCCGTTCTACGAGAACTACGGCCCCGACGCGATCATGGCCGGCGCGCAGCCGAAATTCGTCCGGCTGCACGCTCCCGACTGGACGTTCGACCCCGACGAGCTGACGCGCGCCTTCTCCAACCGCACCCGCGCCATCGTCATCAACTCGCCCAATAACCCGACCGGCAAGGTCTTCACGCGCGCCGAGCTGGAGATCATCGCCAGCCTGTGCCTGCAGTGGGATGTGCTGGCCATCTCGGATGAGATCTACGAGCGGATCGTGTTCGACGGCCGGCCGCACGTGCCCATGGCGTCGCTGCCGGGCATGGCGGATCGCACCGTCACGACGAGCGGGTTGTCCAAGACCTACAGCGTCACCGGCTGGCGCATTGGCTGGGCCATTGCGCCCGCGTCGCTCACCGGCGGCATCCGCAAGATCCACGACTTCCTGACCGTGGCCGCGCCCACGCCGTTCATGGATGCCGGCGTCGTCGCGCTGTCGATGCCGCCCGAGACCTACGTGGCGCTGGCGGCCGACTACCAGGCCAAGCGCGACCTGATGATGGACATGCTGGGGCGGCACGGCTTCACCAGCTACAAGCCGGGCGGCGCCTATTACGTGATCGCCGACGTGGCGAAGTTCGGGTTTGCCAGCGACACGGAGTTCGCGCTGCACCTGGTGAAGGACATTGGCGTCGCGACGGTGCCCGGCAGCAGCTTCTATATCGACCCTGCCTCGGCGCCGCAGACCGTGCGCTTCTGCTTCTCGAAGCGGACCGAAACGCTGGTCGAAGCCAACCGGCGACTGGCAGCCCTGCCGCGCTAGCGCGGCCAGCCGACGATTTCGAATAGCCAGACGTCGCCGGTCTTGTCGATGGGCCTCAGGTAGTTGGCAAAAGTGTCGAGCTTGCCGACCACCTCGTCGCGAGAGGTGCCGGCGTAGCGATTGAGGTGGAAGACCACGTACCGGGCGCCGAGGTGCTCGAGCACCGCGAAGGCCTCGGTACTCGGAAAGCCCCGCAGGATCTGGCTGTTGTCCCGAAAGTCCTGCGGAATGTGATCGCTGTAGCCGTTGATCAGCGGCTGCCAGTGCGCCGTGGACGCCAGCATGTACTCGGCATGGCCATGGAAGTCGATGCCGCGGGCCCAGTACGGGAAGACGGCAACCGGCGCCACCGGGAGCCGCGCCAGCGCCTGGTAGGCAGAGGGCGTCGGCGCCGCCTCGCGGAGGCCAATCGGCGCCTGGGTCAGGTCGGCCACGGCCAGGACCACGAGGCCGGTGGCGATCCACGGCCCCCGCCGCCGCTGTTCCAGCAGCCGGGCGATCGCGATTGACGACAACACGGCCAGGCTGAGGCTGACCAGGATCCCGGTGCGGGCGGGCGCGCGCAGGAACGAAAAGACCGGCAGCGTTTGGTAGAGCACGGAGTAGAGCCCGGCTTGCGGTCCAAACGTAATCCAGAACGCGAGGCCGGCAATGATCACGTACGACAGCACCACGCCGCGATCGAGGCGTGAGCCCGTGAGGGTGGGCCGTGCACGCAGGCCGATCCAGGCCCCGGCCAGGCCGAGCCCGATGGCGATGAAGCCCGGGAAGAGGACCTCGGACCGGCTGGGAATGGCCTCGAGCCACCAGCGGTGCGCCCAGGCGCCAGAGGCGGCCCAGGCGGCGAAGTTGGCCGAATAGGTGCGTGCGCCGTCGAGCGTGCGCGCGAAGCCGGTCTCCCGCTGCAGGGCGAGATACGGCAAGAAGAAGGGCACGGTCAGGGCAATCGCGACGGCTGCGGCGCCGCCGATGCCGGCCCAATAGCGCCACTCGCGCCAGTGCCCCCGCGTGACGGCCAGCACGAGGCCGGCCACCCCGACGGCGAGTCCGCCGAAAATGCCGTAGTAGGCACAGGCCAGGCCCTGGAACCACAGGATCGCCCCAAGGGCGATCGCGCGGCCGATGGTGACCCGATCGACCAGGCGGTGAAACGCCAGCATGCAGAACGGCAAGCCGCCAATCAGGAGCAACTGGATGTGCGCGGTCCGCGCGAACACGAACGGGCAGTAGGCGAACAACACCGCGGCGACGGCCGCGGCCGGACGGCTCCCCGTCAGATAGCGGCACAGGTAGTACCCGCCCACGTACGAGAGGACGAACGAGAGCAACACCACGAAGTTGTGCGTGGCGTAGGGATTCCTGGTCAGCAGCCACATGGGGACGCCGGCGACGCCGGCGGCGATGTTCGCTTCCGAGTAGGCGAGCGCGTCCTGATGCGGATAGAAAATGTTGGCGCGGAACAGGTGCTGCGGATCGGTGGTGAGCGCGTGCGCCACCCACGACACGACCCAGAGACTCCAGCGCCCGTCATTGGTGTCAACGCGACCAGCGTGATCGAAGCCGGCGATGAGCGGATAGGTCATCAGGCTGGCGAGGGTCACAGCGCCGAGCACCACCATGACCAGCTCGCGAGAGCCTCGAAAGCGCATCAGGTCGGTATGGTAACATGCTGACCCACCTGCCCTTGCCTGCCGTGGATCGCTTGCTTGAACTGACCTACCGCGCTGAACAATCGCACTTCTGGTTTCGTGGCTTCCGGCAGTACATGAAACCGGCGATTGCGCGTGCCACGGCCGGCGTCGCCGCGCCCCGCATTCTCGATTGCGGGTGCGGCACCGGCTCCAATCTCGACATGCTCCGGCCGTATGGGCGCGCCGTGGGGTTTGACCTCACCGGCATCGGTCCGGCGTTTGCGCGCGAGCACGGTCACCAGGTGGCCCAGGCCAGCATCGCGCAGATCCCCTTCACGACCGGCACCTTCGACCTGGTGACGTCGTTCGATGTGTTCCAGTGCCTGCCGGACCCGGTGGAACGTGACGCCATCAGCGAGATGTGGCGCGTGCTGAAGCCCGGCGGCTGGGTGCTGCTGCATGTCGCCGCGCTCGAGATCCTGCACGGCCGCCACTCGGTGCTGTCGGAGGAGGTGCGGCGCTACACGCCGTCGCGGCTGCGGATGATTGTCGAACGCGGGGGATTCCGCATCGAGCGCCTCACGTTCGATCATGCCAGCCTGCTGCCGATCATGCTGCCGGTGCGCCTGTGGCACCGCCTGTCGGCAGGCGGCCCCGTGCAGGCCGGCGAGGGCGAAATCACCGTGCCCGCCGCGCCCATCAACGCCGCGCTGACCGCCCTGGTTTCGCTCGAGGCGCTGGCACTGCGCGCCGTGAACATGCCCATCGGCAGCTCGCTGATGTGCTTAGCCCGGAAGCCGGGCTGAGATCAACAGGAGCCAGGAGACCAGGAGCAAAACAACTCCTGATCTCCCGAACTCCTGTTTTTAATACCGGATCACGCTGCCGAAGTAGAGGCCGGTGAACTTCAACGTGCCGCTGTCGAGATCGACGTCGTAGAAGATGTTCACCTTGCGGTAGCCGCCCTGCATGCCGACGTAGCGGTTGAAGTTGTAGGTCGCGTTGAAGTCGAAGTCGGTGTAGGTGCCGCGGCCTTCGAGCTGGGTCGCCAGGCTCTCGGGCATGCGGAACAGCGAGACCTCGCCGGTGATGGCCAGCTTCGGCAGCGGATAGCCGCGCGCGATCACGCCGACGGTGGGAATGGGCGCGGTCGCCAGCGCGAACTCGTGGCCGATCGGGCTGTTCAGCTCGACATCCACGTTGGTGTACTTCAGCTCGAGCAGCGCGCCGATGAAGCCCTTCGACCGGTAGAGGAAATCGTATTCGTAGCCGAACCGGTAGGTGTCGAAGTTGGCCACGGTCTGCACCGGCAGGCCGACGTTGAACGTCTGGCCGTTGAACACGAACCTTCGCGAGACCACGGTATCGGCCTCGTAGTGAATCGGCAGCCGCTCGAACCGGAAGCGGTGCTTCCTGCCCGGCCGCAGCACCAGGTTGAACTTGCCGAGCTTCTTCTGCTCGATGCCGAGATCCCGCACCAGGTCGACGTCGGTGCCGAGGATGTCGAGCGACTCGGAGTTCACGATCAGCGACGGCGCGGCGTTCCACCAGCCGTACGCGGCCTCGATGTGGTACTGCTCACCAACGGCCTCGGCGGCCGGGCGGCGGTATTGCGCCGAGGCCGTGGCCGCCGGCCCCATCAGGGCCAGCGCTCCCAGGCAGAACATGACGGACACACGGCAGACGGATATTCGCATAGCGGTCTCAATCCCGAATTGGTTCATTAACGGCGCGCATGCACGCGCCGGCCACAAGTTAACGGCGCCCGCCGGGACGGGCTCGCCTTGGGGGAAGGCGAAGGTGTCCGCTGGGAGAGCGAACACCTCAAGAATAACAGATTTAGCGCGGCTGTTCAGCGAGGGCTTTCTCGGCGGGGGTCAGCGCGCCATAACTCGCCGACGGGGAGTGCCGGGGCGGATTGCAACCGTCCAGGTTGCTCGCATCCATCGCTCACCCCCCCGGCGGCACTGCGTAACACAACTCGAACCAGGCGCGGACGCCGCCCATGAACTTGCGGACGGCGTCCACCACCTGCATTACCCGTTCACCTCGGCCGTCGCCGGCACCGGACCGCCGTTCAGCACCGACATCCACTTCTGGGCCGCGGCGCCGAGAATGACAATCGCCAACCCCATCATCATGACGGTGCAAATGGTGAGAATCCACCCCTCGATGTTACGCGCGGCGTCGACGCCGACGGCCAGCGGATAGTAGTTGTCGCGGACGTTCAGGAATCCGCCATACAACGTGTTCACCGACAGGAACGACAGCGGCAGCAGCGTGACCCAGATGTACTGCTTCCGCCCCAGGTTGATGAGGATGCTGGTACACACCGCCAACGCCACCGCGCCGAGTAACTGGTTGCCGACGGCGAACATCGGCCAGATCGTGTTGATCTGTCCCGTGTAGATGAAATAGCCCCACGACAGAACCATCAACAGGGTGGCGATGGCGCCGGCGAACAGGTTCTTGGGATTCGCAAACGGTTTGTAGGCGCGCCCCATCAATTCCTGCAGCAGGAACCTCCCGACCCGCGTGCCCGAATCGATGGTGGTCAGGATGAACAGCGCCTCGAACATGATCGCGAAGTGATACCAGTAGGCGAGCAGCCCCTTCATGCCCGGCAGCGAAGAGAAGATCATCGCCATGCCGACCGCCAGCGAGACCGCGCCGCCGGTGCGGCCGACGACGGTTTCACCCACGGCCAGTTCGACGGCGTGGACATCGACCGGCACCAGCTGCGCGCCCTGGAAGTGCAGGTTCGCGTACACCGCCGGCGGGGTGTTGATGGCGAAGTAGTCGCCAGGGGCCATCGAGGCGGCGGCGATCAGCGCCATGAGGCCGACCACGCCTTCAATCAACATCGCCCCGTAGCCGACCGGGCGGATGTCGCTCTCCTTGTCGATCATCTTCGGCGTCGTGCCGGAGCTAATCAGGGAGTGGAAGCCCGAGATGGCGCCGCAGGCAATGGTGATGAAGCAGAACGGGAACAGCGGCCCCGGGATGATCGGGCCGCCGCCGCCGGCGAATTCGCTGAGCGCCGGCATCTTCAATTCGGGATTGACGATGATCACGCCGATGGCGAGCAGGAAGATCGTGCCGATCTTGGTGAACGAACTGAGATACCCGCGCGGCGAGAGCAGGAGCCACACCGGCAGCATCGACGCGGCAAAGCCGTAGACGCCGAGCGCAACCACAATCTCGGTGCGCGACAGGTGGAACAGGCTCGCGAACCAGGAGTCCGAACGGCTGATGGGTTCGCCTGCCCACAGCGCGAACAGCAGGCCGATGACGCCCAGGATGGTGGCTTCGGTGATCTTGCCCTTGCGCCACACATACATCCAGAAGCCCATGAACATGCCCAGCGGGATCGTCATGGCCACGGTGAACGTGCCCCACACGCTGTCGGCGAGCGCGTTGACGAACGCGACCCCGAGGCCGGCCAGCGCCACGATCAGGATGAAGATGATGGTGATCGCCGCGACCAGGCCGATGGTGGGGCTGATCTCCTGCTTGACGATGTCGGGCAGCGACTTGCCGCCGCGGCGGGTCGACGCCCACAGCACCATCGAGTCGTGCACGGCGCCGGCGATACAACACCCGGCGACCAGCCAGATGAAGCCCGGCGCGTAGCCGAACTGAGCGGCCAGCATGGGGCCGACGAGCGGTCCCGCGCCGGTGATGGCCGCGAAGTGATGGCCGAACATCACCCACTTGGAAGTGGGGTAGAAGTTGGCGCCATCGAACTTCGTGTGTGCTGGGGTCTTGCGGGCGTCATCCAGCATCCAGATCTTGGTGGCTAGAAACGCGCTGTAGTAACGGTACGCGATGGCAAAGATGCACAGCGCGGGGAGCAATACATACAAAGCATGCATGGGGCGAGATGATATCAGCACGCCGCGGGCGTGGCGCGTCAGAGATTGTAATCTCTCGGGCATTTGCCCGACGCGGCCTAGTTCTGGCGTGGGGCGTCGGACGACGGTAGTGTCGGGGCAGGACCGGAGGGCGCCGCCGGCAGGACGGCGGGCTCGACCGGACGTCTGGATTCAGCTTCGCGCTTGCGGAACAGCGAATCCACCATCCCGGGGATGCTGTTCTGCGGGTTCCAGCCCAGACGCAGCACGGTCAGGCGAATCGGCCGGCGGCCGAAGACCAGTGCTTCCTTGCAACTCCAGAGATACAGGTCCACCGTCCGGCCGCGAACCGCAGGGCCGGTGTCCATGACCGTCCAGACGCCGCTGTACCTGGGGTTCGGCGTCTCCAGGCGGACGACGCTCCCGACCGGCAACAGGGCGGGGTCGGCGGCGGCCACGCCGGTGCGCACGCCGACGCCAGACGCGGTTGTCTCGCCCTTGCAGTACGCCGTGGCCGTGAACTGCATCCTCGAACCCGCCTGGGGCAACACGGCGGTTTCCACCAACGATGTCTCGCTTGCCGTGGTCCGCGAATCGCGCGTGGTGGTCTGGTACAGAGACACGAACCCCAACGCGACACCTAACGTCACGATCGCCTTCCGCCAGTTGGACTCAGCGATTCTCACGGCGTCGTCTTTCCCTCGCTCCGCTCGGCCAGCGTCGTCTTTCCCTCGCTCCGCTCGGCGAAGTGGCTGTATCCCTGCGGCAGCGGTTCGTCGCGGTCGCCACGGTCAACCACCAGCTCTCCCTGGTCCTTCGTCAACACGCCAATGCGGGTTAACGCGGGTTGCGCCACATGCCGCCTGACATTGCGCAACCGCCCGCCGCCCTTCTGGGGGACGGCAAACAGCAACTCGTAGTCCTCGCCGCCAGCGATGGCTGCCATCACCGGGTCGACCCCGCGTGACTGCCACCAGGCCTGAGCAGCCGGCTCAATCGGCAGGGCGCCGGCCTCGAGCCTGGCGCCACAACCGCTCGCCGCCGCGACCTGCCGGACCGCGTCGGCCAGGCCGTCGCTGAGGTCCATGGCCGCCCGCGCGGCCCGCGCCCGGCCCATGGCCACGCCCAACCTGACTCGCGGCTCGGGGCGCCGCTGGCGCTCGACGCACCCCGCATCGACTCCCGGCTGTATCGAGCGGAGCATCTCAAGACCCGCCGTGGCTCCACCGATCGTGCCGCTCACCCAGAGCTCGTCGCCCGCCCCCCCGCCACCGCGGGTCAACCACTTTCGCGATGCCACCGTGCCGCCCGCTGTCACGTCCACGACCATCGGTCCCGTGGTGCGGGTGATATTGCCCCCAACCACCGAGAGGTTGTGGCGGGCCGCCAAGACGGTCAGGCCGTCCACCAGGCCCTCGACATCGGCCACCGCCAGGTCGCCCGGCAGCACCAGGGAGAGCAGCGCCCACTGGGGCGTCGCCGCCATGGCCGCCAGGTCGCTTAAATTCACGGCGAGCGCCTTGTGGCCGATGTCAGCCGGCGCATAGGTGGCGCGGGAAAAATGCACCCCCTCGACGACGGCGTCGGTGGTGACCACCAGACGTTCGTTCCGCACCGGCGCCAGCACGGCCGCGTCATCGCCCGGCCCGACCAGCACCTGGGCCGACGGGCGGGGCAGACGTGCCAGCAGGCGCGCCAAAAGGGCGTGCTCGCCCAGATCTGAAACCGTCACAATCCAACCGGCATAAGACTCCGCAAAACCGGGTCCTGCTCCGGCCGCCCTTGGTTTCTGCTCCGGCGGGCTTGGTTTCCGCTGCGGCGAACCTGGTTTCCGGTGCGAGAAGCACTCCAGTAGCCGCGCCGTAGGCGCGGCGGACAGGTTCTAAAAAGTCCCGCTTTGCCGTGTGGGGAGGATTGCTGAACCTGCATAGCAGGTGGAGTCGCTGTAATAACCACGTTTTAGGCTTCCTCTCCGCGGAGGCATGCACACCACATGGCTTCGCAACTCGCTTGGTTTAAAACATCGGCTCAGACAAGCCTCCGAAACCATCACGAGCAAAGCAGGAGAGTAGATCTTAGGCTGCCCGGGCCGCCGGGTCAAGCAAGTAGGCGAAAATTAAGCGAACGGCATTGGCGGCGAAACCGCGCAGCTTGGCGAAAATGCAAGAACATTTGACGACTGGTGAAAGCAGGCCTGAAAACAGGCCTATTCGGCGAGGGACAGAGCCTGGTCGACCATCTTCTCGATGGCCTCGGCCTTGGCCGCCAGGTTACCGGAGCTGTCGATGAGCGAGGTCCGGGTGCGGAAGAACTCGTCGGTGATGTTGAGGGCGGCCAGCACGGCCAGTCCGACAGCGTCGCTCGAGGGCGAGGTTTTCGACGCCATCTCCATCCGCGACTCGACGAAGGTCGCCAGCTGCTCGACGTATTGCGGGTCGAGCTGGGTCTTGATCGGATATTTCTGCCCGTAGACCTCGACGACGACGACCTTCGGCTCAGCCATGCTCAGAGGTTCAGGCCGTCCAGCTGCTGCAGCATCTCGGTGACGCGGCCCTTGATCAGCTCGCGCTCCTCGCGCAGGGTCATGACCTCGGCGCCGGTGTTCTCGGCGGTGGCGATGCGCGCCTTGAGCGTCTCGATCTCGCCCTTGAGTCTGGCGTTGTCCTCGCCGGCCCGCACCTGCTCGGCCTTGATGCGGACAATGGTGTTGACGAGCAGCTTGATCTTTTCTTCGAGCCGGTCGATTGATTCCAGTCCGGGGGTTGTCGTCTTGGTCGCCATCCGTTACCTCTGAATTGCCTGTAAGTCGCGCGTCAGCGCGTCGATGATGTGCTGCATGCCCGCCTGCACTTCTTCGTCGGTGAGCGTGCGCTCCGGCGACTGGAAGGTGAGGCGGAACGACAAGCTGACCTTGCCGTCGGGAATGCCCTTGCCCTGGTAGCGATCGAATTCGCGAACGTCGATCAACGTGCCGGGAGCAGCCGAACGAATGGTGCCACGAACCGTCCCGGCAGACAAGGCATCGTCCACCAGAATCGACACGTCGCGGACGACCCACGGGAAGCGCGGCAGCGGTGCCGCGCGCAAGGTGTCGGCCGGCGCCTGCGCCGTGAGCACGTCCAGGTTGATCTCGGCGACGTACACCTCGTCGCCGGCGGGCAAGTCGCGGCGATCGCCAACCGATGGTTCGAGCAAGCCAAACACGCCGACGGGCAGGCCGTTGACCACGATGCGGGCGGCGCGGCCCTTCACCAGGTACGGCACGTCGGCCTCGGCGAAGGATGCCGAGACCAGGCTGACCGCGGCCAGTTGTTCGACCACGCCCTTGACGTCGAAGAAGTCGGCGTCGCGCCGGCCGCCGCTCCAGTGGTCGGGGGTGGCCAGGCCGGTCCACGCGAAGCCGGCGCCGCGCGATTCGCCGCGGGGCGAGAAGCGCGTGCCGATCTCGAACAACTGCACGTCGCGGCGGCCGTGGCGGCGATTGTGGCTGACGGCGTCGATCAGGCCGGGCAGCAGGCTGGGCCGCATCACCGCGAATTTCTCGGAGAGCGGGTTGGCCAGCGCCACCGGCGCATCGCCCAGCAGGAACGGCTCGGCCGCGGCGGCCTCGATGAACGCGAACGTGATGGCTTCGGAGTAGCCCATGCCGAGCAGCGCCGTGCGCACGCGGCGGTCGCGGACAATCCGGAGATCAGACGCGGCTGGCGCCTGCTGCACGCCGGGGAAGGTGGCGGGCAGGTGTTCGAAGCCGTGATGGCGGCCGACCTCTTCGATCAGGTCAACGGTGCGCTTGATGTCCACGCGCCACGCGGGCGGTGACACCTTCCAGCCCGCCTCTCCCGCCGAAGTCACGAAACCAAGGGACGTGAGGATCCGTTCGACACTCGCATCGGGCACGTCCATGCCGAGCAGGCCGCTGATGCGCGCGCGTTCGAGCGGCACCTCGCGCGGGGCCGGCGGGTGCGGGTAGACGTCGGCAATGGTGCCGATCGCCTTGCCGGCGCCGATCTGTTCCAGCAGCTGACAGGCGCGCGCCATGGCCCGTGCCGGAGCCGTGATGTCCATCCCGCGCTCGAAGCGCGTCGAGGCATCGGTCTTGAGGCCCAGGGCCTTGCTGGTCTTGCGGATCGACGAGGGCGTGAAGTGCGCGGCCTCGAAGACGATCCGTTTGGTGCCAGCGGCGACTTCCGAATCGGCGCCGCCCATGACGCCGCCAATGGCCTGCGCGCGCGCCGTGTCGGCGATCACCAGCATGTCGGGCGTCAGCGTCCGCTGCTTGCCGTCCAGGGTCGTGAGCGACTCGCCGGGCTTCGCGCGCCGCACGACGATGTTGGGGCCTGCGAGCTGGTCGAGGTCGAACGCGTGCATCGGCTGGCCCAGTTCGAGCAGCACGTAGTTGGTGATGTCGACGACGTTGCTGATCGCGCGGATGCCGCACGCCGTGAGGCGGTCCTGCAGCCACTGCGGCGACGGCCCGACCGTCACGTCGGCCACCGCGCCGGCATAGCGCGGGCACAGGTCCGGCGCTTCGATCGTCACGGAGATCCCGTCGGTCGATGCCAGAAGGGCCGGGACTTCCTTGTCCGCCGAAGCGCCTGGCGCGAAGGTGGAAGTCCCGGCCTTGAGCGGCCGGTTGTAGGCCGTCGCAATCTCGCGCGCGATGCCGCGCATCGACAGGCAATCGGGCCGGTTGGCGGTGACGTCGAAATCCATCACCACGTCGCTGCCGTGAGACTCCAGTCCTTCGAGCGCGAGGCCGCGCACCGACATCAGCTTGCCGATCTCTTCGGCCGGCTCGGGCACGTCGACGAACTCGCGGATCCAGGAGAGCAGGACTTTCATAGCCCGAACTGCTCCAGGAAGCGGAGGTCGTTTTCGTAGAACAGGCGGATGTCTTCGACGCCCCACTTGAGCAGCGCGACGCGCTCGACGCCCATGCCGAAGGCGAAGCCCGTGACTTCATCCGGGTCGTAGCCGACGGCCTCGAACACCGCGGGGTGCACCATGCCGCTGCCGAGGATTTCGATCCAGCCCGTGCGCTTGCACATGGCGCAGCCCGATCCCTTGCACTTGATGCACTGGATGTCGACCTCGGCGCTGGGTTCCGTGTAGGGGAAGAAGCTCGGGCGGAAGCGGACGCCGGTGCCGGCGCCGAAGAGCGCTTCCGCCATGGCGGCGAGCGTGCCCTTGAGGTCGGCGAGCGTCACGCCTTTGCCGACGACCAGGCCCTCGACCTGGTGAAACATCGGCGTGTGGGTGAGGTCCAGGTTGTCCTTGCGATACACCGGGCCGATCGCCACCAGCCGGACCGGCGGCGCGTGCTGCTCCATGTGGCGGATCTGCATGGCGCTGGTGTGCGTGCGCAGCAGCGTGAGCGGCTGCCCGGCGCCAATCTTCAGCGGCTCGGCGAGATACAGCGTGTCCTGCATGTCGCGCGCCGGGTGTTCCTCCGGCATGTTGAGCGCTTCGAAGTTGTGGTAATCG
>CAYGMD010000035.1:0-34105 GCA_964350785.1 uncultured Acidobacterium sp.
ATCGGGAACCGGGAGTCGACTCCCGACTCCCGACTCCCGACTCCCGACTCCCTATCTTCCAAAAATAATCTTCTCCCGCACCAGCAGGCCGGCCGTCGCGCGGATCACGACGATGGCGAGCGCGATGTTGGTGATCGCGACGACCACGAACACGACCGGGTGGATCGCCTTGTTGCCCAGCACGTCGGTCAGCAGCGTCTGCTGGCCCACCCACGGCACGTAGTACATCCACGCCTTGGTCGGCATGGTGCTCATGGTGGCCATCATGCCGGGCACCATCTGCACCATCATCAGGAAGCTCAGGTAGCTCTGCGCTTCCTTGAACGACTTGGCAAACGTCGCCACGTACATCTGGATGGCGGCAATCAGCGGGCACAGCGGCAGCAGCGTGGCCAGCGTGCCCAGCAGTTGCGGCGTCCCCAGCTGGAAGCGGATGCCCAGGTCCTGCAGCGGGATGTACTTGAACAGCGCGAACAGCAGCGCGCCGGTGACGATCACGCTGAGCATGGCGGTGGCGGTGCCGGCGACCCACTTGCCGGCGGCCAGGGTGCCGCGCGGGACCGGGTTCACCAGCAACGCCTCGATCGAGCCGCGCTCGCGTTCGCCCGCGGTCGAATCGGTGGCAATGCCCATGGCGCCGGTGAAGGCCGCGATCATCACGAACAACGGGATGAAGCCCAGGATCATGGCGGCGCGCTGTTGCGCGCTCGACACCTCGACGTCCTCGATCTGCACGGCGGTCGCCACCACCGGGCTGATGCCGCGCGAGATCAGGCGCAGGCTGCCGATCTCGCCGCCATAGCGCTGGAACAGCCCGCGCACGCGCTGCACTTTCGGCCGCGTGTTCTGGCTCGACCCGTCCGACACCAGCCGCACCTGCGCCGGCTTCGACGCGGCGAAGTTCTTGGCGAAGTCCTCGGTGATGATCACGACGACGTCTTCACGCCGGCTGCGCACGGCTTCCTCGGGGTCGCTGGGGCCCTCGACGATCTCGATGCCGGGCTGCTGGCGCAGCCAGTCGACGAGCGCCGGCGCCCGGGCGGCGCCCACCACCGGCAGCCGCACGTCTTCAATCTGCCGCTGCCGGCTGGCCAGGTTCGTGAACATGAAGCCAATAATCGCCGGCGCGAGCAGCGAGCTGACCAGCACCGTGATGATGGAGCGGCGGTCGCGCGACCAGTCGGTCAGTTCCTTGCGGAACACCACCAGGGCCTGGGTCAGGTTACGGGACGTCATGACGCCGCCCCCGCTCCCAATCCCGTGTCGGCCTCGAGCCCGCTGAGCGCGACGAACGCATCCTCGAGATTCTGGTGGCCGGTCTGCTGGCGCAGGTCGTCGGGCGAGCCGGCGCCGACAATCTTGCCGCGCGCGATCACGACGATGGTGTCGCACAGGGCCGATACTTCCTGCATGACGTGGCTGGAGAACAGCACCGTGTGCCCTTCGTTCTTCAGGCGCCGGATGATCTCGCGGACTGCGCGGGTGCTCATCACGTCGAGGCCGTTGGTCGGCTCGTCGAGCAGCACGTTCTTCGGGTCGTGGACGATGGCCCGCGCCAGCGCCGTCTTGGTGCGCTCGCCGTGCGAGAAGCCGGCGACGCGGCGGTCGGCGATCCCGCTCATGTCGAGCATCTTGAGCAGGTGCTCGGTGCGGTTCGCCAGGTCGGCGCCGGTAATGCCCTGCAGCTCGCCGAAGTAGCGGATGTGCTCGCGCGCGGTCAGGCGCGGGTAGAGGCCCGACTGGTCGGGCAGCACCCCGATGCGCAGGCGCGCGCCCTGGGGATCGGTGACCGGATCGAGGCCATCCACCAGGATGCGGCCCTCGTCCGGCCGCATCAACGTGTAGAGCATGCGCAGCGTCGTCGTCTTGCCGGCGCCGTTGGGGCCGAGCAGGCCGGTGACGGCGCCGTCGGCGGCGGTGAAGGTCACGCCGTCCACGGCGCGCACCTCGCCGAAGCGCTTGTGCAGGTTCTCGACTTGAATCATCCGCCTTCGCCCTTCTGGCTGTCGCCGACCGGGCTTCGGCGGGACAAGTCTCCGCCATTACCGGGGTCGGGGCCGGCCGGCGTGACGAAGAACGGCGGGCGCTTGACGTTGGCCATGCAGGTCGTGTCGAGCCCTTCGGTGTCGCCCTTCGCCAGGAAGGCGCGAATGATGCGCAGGCCGCAGCCGGTGCCGCCCGCCGTGTGGCCGGTGCCGGGCATCACGAGGTGCTTCGACGCCGAAAGGTGCTTCGCCGTCTCCTCACCCCAGACCGGCGGGGTGACCGGATCGATCTCGCCCGACATCACCAGCGTCGGCACGGCCGACGTGACCGGTTCGTAGAACGCCGCGGCCACGTCGCCACGCGGCCAGAACGCGCACGCGTCCTGCTGCATGCGCATTACGTAGGGGCCAAACAGCGACCCGGCCGACTCCCTGGCGACGTCGGCTGGCGTAACCCGCGGCGCGTCCTCGGCGCAGATCACCGACAGCTGCATGCCCACGCTCATGTTCGGCTTGCCGCCGCTGTCGCCGAGCGAGGCGAGCGCAAGCAATCCCTGGAAGTCGTTCTGTTCCGCGCGCTCGATCAGGGCCGGGACCAGGGACGAGGCGACGGGAATGTATAGCGTCGAGGCGAGGATGTTGGCCAGAACCCGGGCCGTCATGGTAATGGTGCCGCGCTCGCCGGTGCGCGGGTGAGTGACGGCGACCGTGGCCGGGGTCTTCTCGAGCCGCGCCACCAGGTCGGGCAGGCGCGTCTTCAGGTTGGGGTACTTCGCACTGCAGGCGGCGGTGGCGGCGCAGTCGGCCAGCAGCAGGTCCAGCGCGCGCTGCACATCGCGGGCGAAGAACAGCGGCAGCCGCATGTTGGTCGGCGCCACGCCGTCGAGCACGGCCGCGCGGACCCGGTCGCCATGCTGCCGCAGGTAGACCAGGCCGGCGCGCGTCCCATACGAGCCGCCGTACAGGTTGATCTGGTCGTAACCCAGGAACGCCCGCACGTCATCCAGGTCGTCCATGGCGATGGTCGTCGTGTAGAGGCGCAGGTCGGCGTCGTAGCCGGCCAGGCACTTCTTGAGCATCGCCAGCGACTCGGCCTCGGTGCGCTCAAACGCCTTGAGCGAGTCGTCTGGGTCTTCGCAATCGAGGGGATTCGACTTGCCGGTGCCGCGCTGATCGACGAGGACGATGTCGCGGTCGGTCAGCACCTGGCGGAACATCTCGCGCACCACCTTCGCCATCTTGGCGGCGCCTTGGCCCGGTCCGCCGGCGAGAAAGAACAGGGGGTCGGGCCGCGCATCGGCGCGCAGCGCTGGCAGGACGACGATGTTCAGGTCGATCTGGCGGCCTTGTTTGGTGGCGCGGTTTTCGTAGACCTTGAGCGTGCCGCAGACGGCGTCCACCGGGGTGTCGTGGCCGGTGCACGGCTTCAGGCGATCGGTGATGGGGGCCTGGGCCTGCTGAGCGCAACCAGCGATGAGGAGGCAAGCCAGGACGCCCGGCAACGCGAGGCGATTCACGCCCTGAATCTTAAAACGAACCTGCTTCAGATTTACGGAAACCGTAAAAGGGGAGCAGGTCCACTTTACGGTTTCCAGTCTGGCAAGCGATCGTTGCCGGGGCCGGTCGTCAGCCTGACCAGCGGCCGCGAGCCGTCGGCGGCGACGACCGCCAGATCCCAGTCTTCGCCGTCATGGTGCCGAGGGCTGACCGACAGCGCCAGCCAGCGGCCGTCGGGCGACCATTCCGGGTAGTAGTGCCACCGCGCGGGGTCGCCGCGCAGGGGGCGGGCGCCGTGGCCGTCGGCGCCGCGCACCTGGATGGTGGACGGCTCGGTCGCGAGCAGCACGTTGGCGAGCGAACGGCCGTCGGGTGACCAGGCCGGCCAGCACGCGCCGCCGCTGTTGTCGAGCGCGCGCGTGCGGCCGGTGGCCAGGTCGAGCACGTGCACCTGGAATTCCCAGAACTGCAGGCGGGCCAGCGTCTGTGCCGCGAAGGCGACCGACCGGCCATCCGGCGACACGCTCGGCATGATGGCGCGGCCGACGAAGTGGTGGGTCAGCCGATCGACGCGACGGTCGCTGAGCCACACGCGGTACAGGTCACTGCGGCTGTCGCGTTCGGAGCTGAAGATCAGGCTGAGCCCGTCGGGCATCCAGACCGGATCGTGGTCGTGCGCCGGATGATCGGTGATGCGCACGACGTTGCCGCCGTCGGCATCCATGACGTAGACGTCGAGGTTGC
Source organism: uncultured Acidobacterium sp. (assembly GCA_964350785.1). Taxonomy (GTDB): domain Bacteria; phylum Acidobacteriota; class Vicinamibacteria; order Vicinamibacterales; family UBA2999; genus 12-FULL-67-14b. Next base: position 4,227 of record CAYGMD010000035.1, read on the forward strand.
CACCGCCGCGATTCGACTTGAAGGCGATCCGCTTGCCGTCGGGCGACCACCGCGGCACCTCGTCGCGGTAGTCACGGCCGCCGGTGAGCCGCCGGACGGCGCCCGTGACGAGGTCCAGGGTGTAGAGCCGCGTGCGCCCCTGGGGATTGTCGGGGCCGGCCAGGTCGGATTGAAACACCAGCGTGCCCGTGAGGCCCTTCGGGAAGTCGGCGACGACCTGCGGGATGGCGGGCGCCTGGGCCGCGAGCTGGGCGACCCCCAACAGGAGGATGAGAACGATGGTCCGAGCCATGATCGAGCGTAGCCCAGAACCTAAACTCGGCCGGAGCCAAGAAGATAACAGGAGTTCAAGAGATGAGGAGTTAGCTCCTTACCTTCTGATCTCCTGTGAAGACCCGTAACCTGCGCTATCATTTATCGTTTCCTAGCGTCCGCTATTTGCCCTCATTGAAGGAGTCCCTGGTGGCCAAGATCAAGGTCAAGAACCCCGTCGTCGAAATGGACGGCGACGAGATGACGCGCATCATCTGGCAGAAGATTCGCGAAACGCTCATCCTGCCGTACCTCGACATCGACCTGAAGTACTTCGACCTGGGCATCGAAGCCCGCGACCGGACCGGCGATCAGATCACGATCGATTCGGCCAACGCGACGCGCCAGTACGGCGTGGCCGTGAAGTGCGCGACCATCACGCCCGACGAAGCGCGCGTGAAGGAATTCGGCCTCAAGCAGATGTGGAAGTCGCCGAACGGCACCATCCGCAACATTCTCGACGGCACCATCTTCCGCGAGCCGATCATCTGCAAGAACGTGCCGCGCCTGGTGCCGCACTGGGACAAGCCGGTGGTGGTCGCCCGCCACGGGTTCGGCGACCAGTACCGGGCGCAGGACTTCACGTTCCCGGGCCCCGGCACGCTCACCCTCAGCTGGACGCCCGAGGGCGGCGGCGAGCCGATCGCCCGCGAGATCATCAAGGCCAAGGGCAGCGGCATTGCGCTGGGCATGTTCAACCTGGATGCCTCGATCGAGGGCTTCGCCCGCGCGTGCTTCACGTATGCGCTGGGCCGCAACTACCCGGTTTACCTGTCGTCGAAGAACACCATCCTCAAGGTCTACGACGGGACCTTCAAGAACACGTTCGAGCGGGTCTTCAACGCCGAGTTCAAGAGCCAGTTCGACGCCAAGGGCTTGACCTACGAGCACCGCCTGATCGACGACATGGTGGCGTCGAACCTGAAGTGGAGCGGCGGCTACCTGTGGGCCTGCAAGAACTACGACGGCGACGTGCAGTCCGACACGGTGGCGCAGGGCTACGGCTCGCTCGGCCTGATGACCTCGGTGCTGATGTCGCCCGACGGCAAGGCGGTCGAGGCCGAGGCCGCGCACGGCACGGTGACGCGCCACTACCGCATGCACCAGCAGGGCAAGCCGACCTCGACCAACCCGATTGCGTCGATCTACGCCTGGACCCGCGGCCTGCAGTACCGCGGCCGCTTCGACAACACGCCCGACGTGGTGGCGTTTGCCGAGACGCTCGAGAAGGTGTGCGTGGACGTGGTCGAGTCGGGCCGCATGACCAAGGACCTGGCCATCCTGATCCGCGCCGATCACCCCTACCTCACGACCGAAGAGTTTCTGGGCGCGATCGACGCCGAACTCAAGGCGCGGATGTAACCTGCCACGGCCGAGGCGGGACGCCCGTTCCGCCTCGGACTACTCGTGGCCCCCGAATTGCAGTCTCCCCGATGGTTGAAGTTTGCGCCATTGAAAAGGGGTATCTGCATGTCTAAAGTACGGCTCTCGTTCGCAATTCTCGCACTCACGCTGCTCACGCTCGGTCTCGGCACCGGCACGGCCCACGCGCAGGTCGGCGCGATCAAGGACGGCTGGCTCGTCACCAAGCTGCACTCGCTCTTCGTGCCTGAAGACGCGCTGAGCGGCAGCAACATCGATGTCGACGTCAAGGACGGCATGGTCACGCTGCAGGGTTCAGTGCCCAGCGAAGCGGCCCGCGCCAAGGCGCTCGAGATCGCCAAGGGCGCCGACGGCGTCAAGGGCGTCACCGACCAGCTCCGCATCGCGCCCGACACCCGGCTGACCAAGGCGTCCGACAAGGCCGACAAGGCCGCCGACAAGGCCGCCGCCGACAGCAAGAAGGCCGGCCGCAAGGCGGACGACGGCTGGATCAAGTCGAAGATCTACGCGCAGTACATGAGCGAGTGGACCACCGTGCTCGACGACAGCGACATCGATGTCGACGTCAACAAGGGCGCGGTGACCCTCAAGGGCACCGTCAAGTCGGCCGCGGCCCGCAGCAAGGCGGTCGCGATCGCCAAGGGCACCGACGGCGTCAAGAGCGTCAAGAACCTGCTGACGGTCGCCAGCACGAACTAGTACGAAGCGGGCGGGTCTTGGCATAGATTGTGGTCATGACCCGCTCGCGCCGCTTGCTTCTCGCGCTGATCCTTGTCTCGTCCCTGCCTGGCGCTGCCGCCCAGGCGCAGCCGGCCGACACGGCGCGCACGCTCGATCAGGCGATCGAGCGCATCTACAAGAACAACGAGTTTGCACTGCCGCGTTTCGGCCCGGCCCGCTGGCTGGACGATGGCACCGCCTACACCACGGTCGAACGCGCCCCGGGCGCCGACGCCGGCTGGGACATCATCCGCTACGACGCCGCCACCGGCGCGCGCAGCGTCCTGATTGCCGGCTCGCGCCTGGCCTCACCCGGCGCCAAGGGCGCGTTGTCGATCGACGACTATCACTGGTCCGAGGATGGCACGCGGCTGCTGGTGTTCACGAATTCGCGCAAGGTCTGGCGCCAGAACACGCGCGGCGACTACTGGGTGCTGCACCTCAAGACCGGCGAGCTGACGCAACTGGGCGGCGGCGCGCCCGCGGCGTCGTTGATGTTCGCGAAGTTCTCGCCCGACGCCACCCGCGTCGGCTACGTCCGCGGCAACAACATCTACGTCGAGCGGCTGGACGACGGCCGCATCACCCAACTGACGAGCGACGGCTCCGACACCATCATCAACGGCACCTCGGACTGGGTCTACGAAGAGGAGTTCGGCGTCCGCGACGGGTTCCAGTTCAGTCCCGACGGCCGTTCGGTGGCGTACTGGCAGTTCGACAGCTCGGGCGTCGGCCTCTTCCCGCTGATCAACAACACCGACTCGCTTTATCCGATGGTCACCACGATCCCCTATCCCAAGGCCGGCACCACCAATTCAGCGGCGCGGGTGGGCGTGGTCAGCGCCGAGGGCGGCGCCACGCAGTGGATCCAGACCGAAGGCGATCCGCGCAACACCTATCTCGCCCGCATCGGCTGGATCGACGCCAACACGATGTCGATCCAGCAGCTGAACCGCCAGCAGAACCGCAACGATTTCCTGACCGCCGACATCAAGAGCGGCGCCGTCAAGCGTGTCTTCCGCGACGAGTCCAGGAGCTGGGTGGACATCGTCGAAGAGGTGCCGTGGATCGACGGCGGCAGGACCTTCCTGTGGATGAGCGAGCGCGACGGCTGGCAGCACGTGTACCGGGTGCCGCGCGAGGGCGGGGACGGCCAGTTGATCACGAAGTTCGACGCCGACGTCACCGACATGGCCGGCTTCGACCAGCAGGGCGGCTGGCTCTACTTCCGCGCCTCGCCCGATAACGCGGGGCAGCGCTACCTCTATCGGTCGAAGCTGGATGGCAGCGGCACGCCCGAGCGGGTGACGCCGGCCGGCCAGCCGGGCACGCATCGCTACGACGTCGCCCCCGGCGGCAAACTGGCGTTCCATACCTATTCGCAATTCGAGAAGCCGCCGGTTACCGAGGTGATCGAGCTGCCCGCGCACAAGACGCTGCGGGTGCTGACCGATCCGTCGGCCGTGGTGGCCAAGGTGCAGCCGCTGCTGAAGCCGCCGGTCGAGTTCTTCAAGATCGAGATCGGCGACGGCGTCGTGCTGGACGGCTACATGCTGAAGCCGTCGACGTTCGACGCGACCAAGAAGTATCCGGTGATCTCGCACGTCTACGGCGAGCCGGCCGGGCAGACGGTGAACGATGCCTGGGGCGGCTCGCAGATGCTGTTTCATCGCGCGCTCGCCGACGCCGGCTACATCGTGTTGAGCGTCGACAACCGCGGCACGCCGGCGCCGCGCGGCGCCAACTGGCGCAAGATCGTCTACGGCACGGTCGGCGACATGTCGTCGCGGGACCAGGCCGCGGCGATTCGCGCGCTGACGGCGAAGTACGCGTTTCTCGATGCCACGCGCATCGGCGTGTGGGGCTGGAGCGGCGGCGGCACCAACACGCTGAACGCGATGTTCCGCTTCCCCGAGGTCTATCACGTCGGCGTGTCGGTGGCGCCGGTGCCCGATCAGCGGCTCTACGACACGATCTACCAGGAACGCTACATGGGCCTGCCGCAGGAGAACCCGGAAGGCTACAGGATTGGCTCGGCGATCAATTTCGCCGAGGGGCTGCAGGGGAAGCTGCTGGTCGTGCACGGGTCGGGCGACGACAACGTGCACGTGCAGGGCACCGAGCGGCTGATCAACCGGCTGATCGAGCTGGGCAAGCCGTTTGATGCGATGATCTACCCGAACCGCAGCCACAGCATTTCCGAGGGCCCCGGCACCTCGCTGCACGTGTACAAGCTGATCGCGCGCTACTTTCTCCAGAACCTGCCGCCCGGCGGCAAGTAGAGGCGGGACTTGAGTCCCGCCCGCCGGCCTCAGCGGCCGGCCTGGCTGGTCCTCGGCAGCGGAATGATCGGCAGGATGATGCGCGACGGATGCTGGGCGTCGTGGTAAACGGAGTTGTCGGCAATCCTCCAGCGCCGGTTCTGATTGAGCGGTTCGCCGGTGTTGGGGTTGACGTCGAATCTCGGGAAGTTGCTGCTCGAGATGTCGAGGCGGATCCGGTGACCGCGCCGAAACACCAGCGACGTCGGGTACATCTCGATGGTCAGTTCGACCGGCCGGTCGGCCTCCAGCAGCTTCGCGGTCTTGAGCGATTCACGATAGCGGGCCCGGACGATGCTGTCGGCGATGTTGAGGTCAACCCCCGAGGGGAAGTCGCGGCTGGGCGGGTAGACGTCGACCAGCTTGGCGGTGAAGTCGGTGTCAGGAGCGTTCGAACTGGCCCACAGTTTCACGACCAGCCGGCCCGTGACTTCGACATCGTCCTGGAGCGGCGGCGTCTGAAACACGACGACGTCCTGGCGTGCGGACAATGGCAACGCGTCCTTGCACAACCAGTGATCCGGATAGCACCGCTGGTCCTGCCCGCCCCTCGGCATCAGCACGCCTTCTGACGAAACGTTGCCGCCGATCGTCGGAACGGGGTTGCGAGGGTCGAATGAATAGCGCGTCGGCGCGTCGGATGCTCTCGGCCCTTCTGGCGACAGCGTGCCGTCCGCGTGCAGGTAGTAGGGGGTGGGCGCGGTTCGGGCGAGCGGCCACTCGTGTTCCTCGCGCCAGGCGCCGCCGACGAAGAGCCGGCCCTCCGGCGTCTTGTGCGCGTCGCCGCGCCCCATGACGAAGATCCGCACCGGGGGCTCGCGGTCCACACCATTCTGCAGCCCCAGCAGCCACCGGTCGAACCAGCGATGGCGCAACGCGTTCATGTCGATGGCGGCCGCCGGGCCGAACTCGGCAATCCCCGAAAAGCTCTGGCCCTGGCCCCCGTGCGTCCACGGGCCCACGATCAGCCGCTGCAGGCTCTTCTTGGCCTTCGACAGTTGCACGTAGTTGAGGTTCGCGACCTGGGCGCCCCACGAGTCGTACCAGCCGGTGACGTGATAGGACGGCACGTCCTGGTACTCGGCGATGTGATCGACGACGCTGGATCCCATGTTGGCCCAGTAGGCGTCGTTGTCGCCGTGCCCCATGGCTTCGATGAGGAATGCTTCGTACTCGGGTGCAAACTTTAGCGGTGTCGTCCCAGGCCGGAGGGGGAGTGATTTCGCGTACTGCTGCACGAGGGGGCCCATTTCCTGTAGCGCCGTCGCGGCTTCTGGTGCGGAGGCCGCACGCTCGGCCGCCAACCGGCCGTTCGGCGTTTGCGACAACCCGGTCGCGGACGCTCGCAGGCCAGTGGCGTTGCCCAGCGTGAAGATCCAGTTCAGCCATCGCAACTCGAAGGCGCCGTTGTGCCGGATGCCAAACTGTCCTGGGTTGCTCATGGCGTCCACCGGGACCATGGCGGCGAGGCTTGGCGCGTTGGTGATGCCGATGGCGTGCTGCGTGGCACCCGAATACGACGTGCCGACCGTGCCGACCTTGCCGTTGGACCACGGTTGCGCGGCAATCCACTTCAACAGGTCCGCCCCATCGGGCCCGTCGTCGCGAATCGGCCGCCACGTTCCCTCTGAACGGTATCTCCCCCGGACGTCTTGGAGCACTACGACGTACCCACGCGGCACAAAGTAATTGGTCAGGTTGTCGGCGATGCTGTCCTTGTTGTAGACCGTCCGCTCGACAATGGTCGGGAAGCGACCGTTGCTCGAGCCGCTGCGCTCTGGCCGATAGACGTCCGTGGCCAGGCGAACTCCGTCGCGAGCGGTGACCATGACGTTGCGCGTGGCGGCGATGTCATAGCGGTCGGCTTGTCCGCGCGCATGTCCCGTCCCGAACGCCAGCATCGAGGACGTCAGGGTTAAGAGGAGCGCACATGCACTGCTCGCCGCTCGCTTGCTGGTTGTCATTTCGGTCTCCAACTCCCCGCCGGGGAAGGACGAACGGGCGTTGCCGCGAATAGAGCGCGATTCTGCCACGGATCCCGGCGGCCGGGGGCCTCGACCTTGCCGGCGGCCAGGCGTTCTGCAACTTCGCGAATTCGGGCCTGCAGGGCAACAATGTCGACGATGAGCTGCGGGCGCAAGGGGTGACCACCGCCGACAGCATCAACTCGATCATGGATTCGAGCTTTGCCTTCGGCGGGCCGGCGAGCGAACGACCTATAATCGGCCAAGCCTGGAGGCTGTCCCATGATCGGTCGTTTGCTCGGCGGCGCGTTGGCCGCGTCGATCCCCCTCACGTCGCAAGTCCTGGTCAACGCGGCCGGGCCGACGCCTTGCGCCAGCCTCGCTGCGCTCACCATTCCCAACGTCGTCATCAACGCGGCGACGGCGGTGCCGGCCGGCAGCTTCTCGCCGCCGGGATCGACGTCGCCGATCACCGTCCCGGCGTTTTGCCGGGTCGAGGCGACCGCCCGTCCGACCAGCGACTCCGACATCCGGTTCGAGGTGTGGATTCCCCCCACCGAGGCGTGGAACGGCAAGTTCCAGGGCGTCGGTAACGGCGGCTACCAGGGTTCGATCTCGTACACCGCCATGGCGACGGCGTTGCGGCGCGGCTATGCCACCGCGAGCACCGACACCGGTCATACCGGTGACGATGTGATCTTCGGGCAGGGGCATCCGGAGAAGGTGATCGATTACGGCTACCGTGCCGTGCACGTGATGACCGACACCGCCAAGCTCGTGATTCGCAATGCGACCGGGAAGTTCGCCGAGCGGTCCTACTTCGTCGGCTGCTCGGCCGGCGGCCACCAGGCCCTTTCGGAAGCGCAGCGTTATCCCGACGACTACGACGGCATTGTCGCCGGCGCGCCCGCCAACAACCGGATTCGGCAGACGTTTGGCTTCCTGGCGTCGTGGATGGCCACGCACGACGCCACCGGCGCGCCGCTGTTGACCCCGGCGAAGCTGTCGCTGCTGACCAGGTCGGTGACCGCCGCGTGCGACGGCATCGATGGTCTGAAGGACGAGTTGATCGACGACCCGCGGCGCTGCACGTTCGACCCGGCGAGCCTTGCGTGCAAGGCGGGTGCCGACGAGTCGGTGTGCCTCACGCCGCCACAGGTGGTCGCGGCCCAGCGCATGTACGAGGGCACGAAGAGCCCGCGCACCGGCGCCCTGATCTACACCGGCTGGCCGCGCGGCAGCGAGTCGTTCGGCGAGGCCATCAACCAGGGCTGGCGCCAGTACATCCTCGAACCCAAGGAGCCGAGCCGCGTCGGCGTGTTCAAGTACTTCCTGTTCCACGATCCGAACTGGGACTACCGCACCATCGACTGGGACCGCGACCTGGCCTACGCCGAACAGCAGATCCCGCACATTGCCGCGGTCGACACGAACCTGGCGGCGTTCAAGAAGCGTGGCGGCAAGCTGCTGGTGTACACGGGATGGGCGGACCCGGTGGTGCCGCCGCAGACGGCGGTGGCTTATTACGACGGCGTGACCAGGGCCATGGGCGGCCTGGCGCGGACGCAGGACTTCTTTCGGCTGTTCCTGGCCCCCGGCATGGGCCACTGCGCCGGTGGCCCCGGCCCCAACCAGTTCGACGCCCTGAGCGCGCTCGAGGAGTGGGTGGAGAAGGGCAAGGCGCCCTCGCAACTGACGGCCACCCACAGCACGGCCGGCAAGGTCGATCGCTCGCGGCCGCTGTGCGTCTATCCGAAAGTGGCGCGCTACAAGGGCACCGGCAGCATCGACGAGGCGGCGAACTTCACCTGCGTAGCGCCGCCTGCGCCGACCGCACCTCGTCCTCGGTGAACGCTGCGTCGAGGAAGTCGAGCGCTTCGAGCATCGCCGCGACGTCCTTGAGCGTGAAGCCGCGCGCCTGCAGCCGCGCCGTGTCGAGGAACAGCTCGTTGTTGGCGCCGTCGTTGTAGTACTGGACGAGCTTGCCCTCGGGATCGAACCGCTGGTTGATGAGGGCGATGATCTCGTCGGTGTGGTGGCGCCGCCACGGCTGCGGGCCGCCGGGCGTGCCGTGATCGGCCGTCACCACGGTCAGGCTGCGTCCCGGGCCGGCCTTCTCGTCGACGAGCGCGAGGTAGCGCGCCAGCTGCCGATCGAGCTCGGCCAGCGTTTCGCGCAGTTCCGGTGAGTCGGGGCCGTGCAGGTGCGCGGCGTAATCGGGCCCCTTCATGTTCACGAAGACCAGGTCGGTGGTGTCGTCGGCGCCGGCCGCCGACGCCCGGACCACGGCCATCAGCGCCTCGGCCTCGAAGCGCTGGAACAGGCTCGAGGCGCGGAACTTCGTCGCGCTGGCGATGTCGTGGCCCATGTGTGTGCCGCCCGCCGCTTCCCAGACCTGGCGGCCCACGAACGGCTTGAGCGCCTCCGGCAGCGTGTAGCAGACGGGATTGGTTTCCCAGCCGCCGTCGGCGCCGCCATAGCTGGCCGCCAGCACCTTCTTGGCGCCCACCAGGCACGCGCCGCGGCCGACGAGGCCGGCGGTGGCGCGCATGGCGCCACCCTGGCCGATGATCACCGCCGCGCCGTTGGTGACGAGGTTCCAGTTGTCGCCGAGCGTCAGCGCCATCAGCTCCTGCGGGTCGAGGCCCTGGTAGACCGGTTGCGCCTTGCCGGTCGCGCGGTTGAACAGGTTGTTCACGGTGATGCCGTGAAAGCGCGGGTCGCTGCCGGTGCCGATGGTGGCGTGGCCGCCGCTCGTGACGGCCGGCAGGACGTTGGTGCGCGCCTCGCTGAACCAGGCGCCCTCGCGGCGCATGCGCGACAGCGTGGGCATCAAGGCGGCGTGCTGGTCGAAGTAGTCGGCGCGCATCGCATCGAGCACGATCACCGAGACCAGGCGCGGCCGGCCCATGGCCGTGGTCACGGCGTTGGCGAGCGGGCGGCCGGTGTAGGTCGCCAGGGCGGGCGCGCCGATCAGGGCGCCGATGGTCGGGGCAATGTCCTGCTGGACCGCCGCGTCGGGCCACTGGCCGGGCTTCACGAACGGCGCGCCGTAAAACAAGAGCGGGATGCGCGTGTCGTAGTCCCACGGCCCGCCGTGCATGAAGAGGTACAGCGGATCGCGCTCGGTGATGAAATCGCCCTCGCGCGGCACGATGAAGAGCTGTCCGCTGCGGCCCGGAAAGTAGCCGCGCGCGAACATGTCGAGCCAGCGCTGGCGCAGCGGCGACGCCGCTTCCGCAGGCGAAGGCGCCGGCTGCGTTCGGGCCGGCGGCGGGTTTCCGCTCGCGCAACCAGCCACCACGAGCGCGACGAGCACAGATGAGATCAATCGCATAGCACCCCTTGGCACCTTGGCACCTTTGTTTTTGGTAGTCTACCGCCATGACGAAACGCGCTCTATTGACCGTCTTTGCGTCTCTGTTTGTCTTCGCGCTGCCGGTCTCGGCCCAGCGCCCCGCCGACGCGCCCGCGACCATGTCAGCGGGCAAGCCGCCCGACACCGTGTTCATCGAGGAACTGACCTGGGCCGAGGTCCGCGACCTGGTCGCCGGCGGCACCACGACGGTGATCGTCGGCACCGCGGGCACCGAGCAGAAGGGGCCGCACATGGTCGACGGCGAGCACAAGTTCGTCATGCACTATGCCGCCGACAAGGTGGCGCGCAGCCTCGGCAAGACCCTGGTCGCGCCGATCATTACCTACGTGCCCGAGGGCAGTTGGGAGACCGCCGGCGGCCACATGGGCAAGCCCGGCACCATCACGCTGCCGGAGGATCGCTTCGTCGAGCTGCTGCTGATGACCGGCCGCAGCCTCAAGTCGAGTGGCTTCACCAAGGTCCTGTTCCTCGGCGAGTCGGGCGGCAACCGCACCGGCATGCGCACCGCGGCCGAGAAGCTGAACGAGTTGTGGAAGGGCGAGGCCACCGCGTACTGGGTGGACGACTACTACACCAAGTCGCACGCCGACCAGAACAAGTGGATCACCGCGAACCTGAAGATCCCCGAAGACCAGATTGGCGGCCACGCCAACCTGCTCGACACCTCGGAGCTGCTGTTCGTGGCGCCCAAGCACGTGCGCCGCGATCGCCTGACCGGCAACACCTACGAGAACAACGGCGTCAGCGGCGACCCCGCGAAGTCAACGCCCGAAATCGGCCAGCTCTTCCTGCAGATCAAGATCGACAACGCGCTGGCGCAGATCAAGCGGATGACGGGCGGCGCCGAGCCGCCGGTCGCGGCCGCCCCGGCGCCGCGCGGCGGTGGCGGCGGCGGGCGTCCCCAGACTGCCCAGGCGCTGCCCGAAGGCCCGACCATGAACACCGCGCCGCCCAGCAAGACGCCGACCCGGGCGCCCGACACCGTGTTCATCGACGAGCTGACCTGGGAAGAGAACCGCGACGCGATGAAGGCCGGCAAGACCGTGTTCATCGTGCCCATTGGCGGCACCGAGAAGAACGGCTACCACATGGTGCTCGGCAAGCATAACTACACGGTCAACCACGCCGCCAACGTGATGGCCCGCAAGCTGAAGAACGCGCTCGTCACGCCCGTTCTGCAGTACGTGCCCGAGGGCAACCCGGATCGCCAGAACTCGGGCGGCATCTCGCTGCCGTCGCCGGCCTACGATGCGGTGCTCGACGCCATCGCGCGCAGCCTGAAGGCGCACGGCGCCACCGACATCCTGTTCATCGGCGACAGCGGCGGCAACCAGGCCGGCATGGTCGCCGTCGCCAACAAGCTGAACGAGGAGTGGAAGGGCGGCACGACCAGGGCCTACGCGCTGACGGCGTATTACGAAGACGGCCGCGAACACTACCGCGCGTGGATGAACGCCGCGTTTGGGTACGACGATGACGTCATCGGGTCGCACGCCGGCATCAGCGACACCGCGCAGATGCTGCACGTCAACCCGGCCGGCATCCGCAAGAACATGCTGATGGCGTGGGGCGGGCCCAAGGACTCGGGCGTGTCGGGCGACCCGATGAAGGCGACCGCCGAGATCGGCCGCATGGGCATCGAGTTCAAGGTCAACGCGGCGATTGCGCAATACAAGCTGCTGAAGAATCCGCCGCAGCCGCGCGGCGGCCGGGGCGGCCACCCCGGACAGCGCTGACAGGAGCTCAGGAGATCAGGAGACGCGGCGGCTCAGCTCGCCGACGCCAGGCTGCCGGCGGCGGCGGAAAGAATCCGCAGCAGCTCGTCGAGGTCGGCGGGCTTCACGAGGTGATGGTCGAACCCGGCGTCGCGGGCGAGCTGGCGGTCGCGTTCCTGGCCGTAGCCGGTCATGGCGACCAGCACCACGCGATCGCCCCGCGGCTGCCAGCGAATGCGCCGGGCCGCTTCGTAGCCGTCCATGCCGGGCAGGCCAATATCCATCAGCACCACGTCCGCCCGTTCGCTCGCGAGCGCCTCGAGCGCGCCGGGGCCGTCGTGCGCGGTGCGCACGCGGTGCCCCGAGCTCGACAACAGCAGCGCGAGGCTGTGGGTGGTGTCGACGCTGTCGTCCACGATCAGGACGTGGCAGCCCTGTTCCACTTTCGAGACGCGCGCGATCGGCGGCTCTGCCGCCGCGGGCGCTGGCGTCACGGGCAGGCGGATGACGAACTCGCTGCCGAGTCCCGGCGTGCTCGTGGCGGCGACCGTGCCGCCGTGCAGTTCGACCAGGCGGCGGACCAGCGACAGGCCGATGCCCAGACCACCTTGCGCCCGGTCGAGCGATCGGGGTTCCTGGGTGAACAGGTCGAACACGTGGGGCAGCAGCTCCGCACTGATGCCGACCCCGTTGTCGCGCACGCGCAGCACGGCGAACTCGCCGTCGAGGTCGAGCGTCAGCCAGATGTGTCCGCCCTCGTCCGTGTACTTGGCGGCATTGGTCAACAGGTTCACCACCACCTGCTCGAGACGGGCGGCATCGGCGACGAGCCAGAGCGGGTCGGGCGGCAGCGTGACGGTGATCTGGTGGCAGCGCCACTCCACCAGCGGCCGCACGGCCTCGACGGCCAGCTCGACGATGGCGTTGAAGGTCACCGGCACGGAGCGGAAGTGGACCTTGCCGCTGGTGATGCGCGACACCTCGAGCAGGTCATCGACCAGGTGCTTGATCTGCCCGACCTGGCGCTCGATGATCATGCGGGCCTGCCGCTCGACCAGCCCCTCGTTCTCCCGCAGGCGCAGGATCTGCACCGCGCTGACGATCGGGGCCAGCGGCGCGCGCAGCTCGTGGCTGAGCATGGCGAGAAATTCGTCCTTGCGCCGATCGAGCGCGGCCAGGGTCTGGGCATGCGCCCGCATGGCGCGCTCGAGCGCGCTGCGCTCGGAGATGTCCCGGATGTTGCACTGGATGACCTTGTGGCGGTGTTCGCGATAGGCGTTGCCGACGATGTCGACCTCGATGGTGCGGCCGCCCTTCGACTCGAGCGGCAGGTTCTCGAAGCGGATGTAGCCTTTGTCCTGCAGCTCCCGGACCGCGGCCTCGCTGCCGGCCTTGTCGGCGAACAGGCCAATCTGCCACAGTTCCTTGCCGGTGAGCTCGGCCGTCGAATAGCCGAGCAACTCGGTCATGAACGGATTGGCGTCGATGATGGCGCCGGTCGCGAAGTCGAGGATCAGGATGCCGTCCTTGGCCGACTCGAACAACCGGCGGTAGCGTTCCTCGCTGTCGCGCAGCAGGTCGTCGGCCAGCTTGCGGCCGGTGATGTTCTTGAACAGGACGCCGAGACTGCGCCCCGGCTCGTCGTCCACGCGAAAGGCGTAAAGTTCGAGTTCGCGGCCCGCGGTGATCAGGTCGTGCTCGAACCGTGACGGGATGCCGGTGCCGAGGACGGTGTCGTAGATCCGGATCCACTCGTCGGCTTCGGTCGGGACCACTTCGCGCAAGGTGCGGCCGAGCACATGGTCGATGCCCGACTGCAGGGCGAAGGCAGGGTTGACTTCGATGAATCGATAGTCCGAGGGCTCACCGCCGGCGCCATCGATTTTCTCGATCACGCAAAAGCCCTCGTCTATCGATTCGAGGAGAGTGCCGTAACGGGCTGGAATGCCGCCCATGAACATAGTTTCCTGGGTGGCACAGTGGCAGGGCTGGAACGGCGTGTCTGTGCTGTTTTATACAACCAGCGGGTCGAGCCCGCGCTTGACCCGCCCGGCTGGCCGCCATATCCTTTTCCGCCACAAGGAGTTCCATGCCGAAACGCCCGTTCGCAAAGCCCGATGTCAGCCGGCGATTCTTTCTGCGCAAGGCCGTGGCCGGCGCCGGTGCGACCGCGGCCGCAGCCCTGGCCGGCGGCGGCGCCGCCCACGCCGCGGCGCAGCCGGCGGCGGGTGCCGTCGCGCCGATCCGCGTGCCGGCGGAGTTTGCCGCCGCGACCGCGGCCAACCCGGTGCGCTTCGAGTTCCCCATGACCGGCGCGCAGGTGTTCGCGCGGGCGTGCAAGGAAGAGGGCGTGGCCGCGCTGTTCGCGTGTCCGGGGAACTATCCAATCATCCACGCGCTGGCCTCGGCCGGCATCCCGGCGTTCGGCGGACGGCATGAAGGCTCCATGGCGCATGCCGCCGACGCCTTCATCCGCGTGACCGGCGAGATTGCCGTGGCGTCGGGCACCGAGGGGCCCGGCTTCACCGACATGATTTGCGCCATCGCCTGCGCCAACGCCGCGCGCACGCCGCTGCTGGTGGTGGCCAGCAACATGTCGATCGCCATGGAAGACACCGAGGCGGCGATTCAGCTGGCCTATCAGCAGCCGACGACCGAGGGCATGAAGAAGTACGGCAAGCGGCTGATCGTGCCGCGCCGCGTGCACGAGTACACCGCCACGGCCTTTCGCCAGTTGAAGAGCGGCGTGCCGAAGCCGGTGCACCTGGACTTCCCGGCCGAAGTGGCCTCGGCGCGCTTCAAGGACGCGACCGAGCTCGAGTTCTTCCACGACAAGTCGCGCTACCGCACCGACTCGCGCCCGCATCCCTCGCCGAAGGACATCGCCGCGGCGATCGACCTGATCCGCAAGGCCGAGCGGCCGATCATCGTGTCGAGCAACGGCGTGTTCTACGCCAGGGCGTGGGACGCGCTGAAGCGGCTGGCCGAGAAGGCACAGATCCCGGTGGTGGAGTCGGGCGCCATGAAGGGCCAGTTCTCGGATGCCAGCCCGCTGTCGGCCAACGCGGCGCCGGCGGCGCTGCCCGGCGCCGACCTGGTAATCCTGGTGGGGCAGCACTGCATGCCCACGGTGGGCGAGTTCGCGTTCGGGCCCGACGCCAAGTACATCCGCATCGACCAGGCGCACGAGGACGTGGGGCGCAACCTGCCGATCGACGTCGGCCTGGTCAGTTGCGAGCGCGCCGCGCTCGAGGCGCTGGCCGATGCCGTGCCGGCCATGAAGCACGAGGCGTGGATTGCCGAGATCGCGGCCGCGCGCAAGCGCTTCGAAGACCAGAACGCCGAGTACTACAAGGTGGGCCTGAGCTACACCGACGCGGTGCATCCCGCGGTGATTGCGAAGGAGCTCGGTGACTTCCTCTATCGCGGCACGCTGCCGCCGGAACAGACCACCATCGCCTCGGGCGGCTACGGCATTGCCCGCTTCGTGCGGCGCGAGCTGCGCGGGTTCCGGCCCGGGCAAATCATGAATGGCGCGTACCAGTACGGCGCCATCGGGCCGGACCTGGGCTACGCCGTGGGCGTGGCCGCCGCCGTCAAGCTGGGGGTCGGCCCGCAGGCGGCGCACCAGGGGCATCCCATCATCTGCGTCACCGGTGACGCCGGCTTTGGCTACACGGCCATGGAGATCGACACCATGGCCAAGTACAAGCTCCCCGTCGTCGTCATCGTCTACAACAACAACGCGTGGGGCACGTGGACGGGCGCGACGACCGAGCCCAAGGCGCTGCCGATCCACCTGTTCCAGGAGAACCTGCGCTACGACAAGCTGGCCGAGTCGCTGGGCGGCTACGGCGAGTACGTGACGCGGGCGGCGGAGTTCAAGCCGGCGCTGGCGCGGGCCTACCAGGTGG
Source organism: uncultured Acidobacterium sp. (assembly GCA_964350785.1). GTDB lineage: Bacteria > Acidobacteriota > Vicinamibacteria > Vicinamibacterales > UBA2999 > 12-FULL-67-14b. The sequence goes on from CAYGMD010000035.1 coordinate 19,935, forward strand.
CGGCGCGCGAAGGGCGGCCGGCGGTGATCAACTGCCAGGGCAAGAAGGAATTCTGGGATCGCGCGAAGTATCCCCCGGGCGCCATCGGCAAGGTCGAGCCGGGCGTGATGTCGTACTACCATTGAGCGCCGGGGCGTTGGCCGATCCAGTGACCGCCGCGTTGCAGCGGTATGCGGACCGCGGCGTGTTCCGCGGGTTCCGCGCCGTGCCCGGCGCGCGCGGGCGGGTGGACTACGTGTTCCTGTGGCTGCTGCGGCGGCCCATGACCGCGACGTTCGATCCGCGCCGAGGCGTGCTGGTGTTTCCCGCGCTGTTTCCCGCCGTCCCGACGGCGGCGATGGCGGCCGAGCTCAAGGACCTCGTGACGCAGCGGTCCACAAAGGACCAGCCGGCGCACAAGCGCCTCGACGGCCGCCGCGCGCGCCTCGGCTGCGCCCTGCGCAAGGGGACATGGTCGCTGACGGTGACCATCCGGGGCGCCAACCACGACTACGCCGTCCGCGCCGCGCTCAACCTGATCAACGAGTTGTTCCTCGCCCTGCATACCAGTTACCCTGAGTACCTCGTCGAGCACTTCGGCATGTCCACGGAGTGAACCTGACGGGAGGGCACTTCTTGCTTGCCCACCACTGCTTGTCGGGAGGAGATCCAGATGGCGAACGAAGACAAGACGGCTGAGCCAACGCCCAAGCCAGCGGCGACGACGCGCCACGAGCACGAGTGGACGCACGACGACGTGGAGCCCACGATTCCCCCGGTCTCGGTCAGCACCTGCAGCTGCGGCGCCGTGCGCCGCGCGTGGCAGGACGACGAGGGGGAGTTTTGCGAGGAGATTGGTTACCCGAGCTAATCGGGAGGGCACGGCCTGTCGGGAGGCCTAGTCCTCGGGCGCGGTTGTCTCGGACAGTCCCAGGAAGACGAAGACCGCGCCGTTGAGCGCCTTCAGTTCGTCCCCGTTCAAGCGCCCGACGCGTTGTCCGAGGCGGTTTCGAGGCACCGCCGTGACCTTATCGACCATCAGGCGGCAGGGTGACCGGAGTCCGGTACGGCTGTTCGATGGAATCGGAAGCCTGAAGATTGGAGCTGATGTCGGATCGGTCGTCATGGGGCAGACGATGATCGAGTCGTTCCCGTCGAAACGGTCATCCTGAACGATGACCGCCGGACGGGGCTTGCCGGCGTACGCCGCCCCGCCAGCGACGGTCCAGATCTCCCCGCGCCTCACTCGGCATCCCAGGCTGAGATCGCGTCAACGAACGCCTGATCATCGTGGGCCTGGGGACTTCCGGCCACGGCGAGCGACTGCCGATGCGCGGCGCGCGCGAAGGCTCTGGAACGTACATCGGCGACCCAGACTTGCACTGGTCGGAGACCCTGCTTCCGCAAGCGGTCGCGGTGAGCGCGGACCTTGTCACGAGAGGTTGAGCGAGCGGTGGTCGGCATCGGCTTGAGCGAAGTTACATGTAACTTAGCACGGTTCGAGGTCCGCCGCCAAGGCGGGTCATTGCCGTCCCTGGAGCCAATTGCTGGCCTGGTACGATTCCGGCGCGCGCTCGATGTCGGTCGCGACCTTCGGCGAGGCAAGTGCAAGTTGAATCTGAATGGTGAGCCCGCTCGGAATCGAACCGAGAACCAACAGATTAAGAGTCTGCTGCTCTGCCAGTTGAGCTACGGGCCCACTTGAGGCGTGGTCGCGACACGGGCCTGAACCCGGCGCGACTGGCAAACCGCAACTATAGCATCCACGCGTCGCATTGGGCAACCCGGGAGTACGCCGCATTGCCATTGCGGCGATGGTTGACTCTTGTGGAAATCCTGGCATTCTTTTGCCGCAGACACTGCTCACGGCAGGGCGAATGCCTGCAAGCCGTTCGACAGCTGCACCACGATGTACTGCTTGCCCTGGTGCATGTAGGTCATCATCCCGTAGCGGCTGAGGCCCTGCGTCGGGATGGCGCCGAGGCGCTTGCCGGTCTTCTTGTCGATCGCAAAGAGCTTGGTCGCGCCGTCGGCGGTCTGGCCCGGCGCCAGCAGCATCGTCGCCGTCACGACCAGGCCACCAAGGCCCGCGCGGCCCAGATTGGGATTCACGTTGGCGACCCCCTTCAGCAGCGGGTGGTTGCGAATCGCATCCTGCTGCGCTTGCGGCGCATCGCCGTAGGGCTCCATCCAGACTCGCTCGCCGGTGTTGAGGTCGATCGCCGTGATGCGGCCGATCGGGCCCTTGAACAGCGTGGGGAAGCCCGCCAGCGGATCGGCCGCGGCGCCAGGCGCGGGTGCGGCGGGACGCGGGGGTGGCGGCGCGGCTTCATCGCCGCCGGCTGAACGGCCGGCGGCGGCCGCGCCGGGCTTGATGCCGGCCTTGGCCGCGGCTTCCGGATACATCTCGGTGGCCGCCCGCACCGATTCGGGCGGACAAAGGGCGCTCGTCGCGACCCAGGCGCTGACGGTGGTACCGGTCTGGCCGAAGCAGTCCATCTCGCTGCCGGGAACCACCGCGCGCGCGCCGCCGCCGCTATGCGACGGGATGTAGATGATGCCCGTGGTCGGATCGGCCGCCGGCGGGTGGGTGATATTCGTGCCGCCCGTTTCGCCCGGATAGAAACGGCCGACGGTCAGGCCTTCCTTGTTGCCGCGGTGGACCACCGGGTTGAACGGCGGCGCGAGCAAGCCCTGCTCGGTGACGCGCGCCAGTGCCAGCTTCTTGATCTCCGGCGTGTAGTCGATCACGTCGTCGGCGCTGCGGCCGATCAACTCGTACGGCGCCGGCTTGACGGGGAAGGGCTGCGTCGGCGACAGCTTCTCGCCCGGCACCTTCGACGCGGGCACCGGCCGCTCGACGAAGCCCCAGATCGGCTCGCCGGTCACGCGATTGAAGGAATAGAGGATCGCCTGCTTCGTCGCCTGGAACACGCCGGGAATACGCCGGCCGCCGACGGTGACGTCCATCGCGATCGGCGCGGTTGGCGTGTCGTAGTTCCAGACGTCGTGATGCACCATCTGGTAATGCCAGAGGCGCTTGCCGGTCTTGACGTCGAGCGCGATCAAGCTCGCCGCAAACAGGTTGTTGCCGGGGCGGAAGCCGCCATACATGTCGACCGTCGCGCTGTTGGTCGGCACGTAGACGATCCCGCGCTCGGCGTCGGCCGACAGCGGCGCCCATGACGACACGTCGCCGGTCGTGCGCCACGCGTCGTTCTCCCAGGTCTCGTGCCCCACTTCACCCGGCCGCGGAATGACGTGGAACTTCCACAGGAACTTGCCGTCGCGCGCGCTGTAGGCAAGAATGTCGCCCGGCACGTTCTCCTGCCGCGTCTGGTGATAGCCCTGCTCGGCGGAGTTGCCGACGATGATCACGTCGTTGACGACGATGGGCGGCGAGGAACTGGTGATGTAGCCCAACTCGAGCGGCACGCCCTCGTTCGGGTCGTACTTCTGCTTGCGCCGGATCCACGGATCCCAGTCGCGAATCAGGTCCTCGGCCAGGTCGACGACGCCGGTGCGCGGGAAGCCGGGGATGTCAACCGCGCGTCCCCAGTTGGGCAGCGGCTGGCCGGTGTCGGCGTCGAGCGCCACCAGGAGGAAGCCCGGCGTCGCGATATAGACGACCCCTTTGCCGTTGATCTCGCCGTAGGCCACGCCCTTGCCATAGCCGGCGCGCATGGAGTACTTCGAGCGATAGGTTTCGGGTTCGACCCAACTCCACAACAACTTGCCGCTGGTGGGATCGATCGACACCACGTGGCGCCGCGGGCCCGCCACGCTCAGCAGCAGGCCGCCGACGTAACTGGGCGTCGCGCGCGCCGTCATGGGGCCGACGACGTCGAGCGGGCTGAATTTCCAGGCTTCCTTCAGCGTCTCGAAGTTGGCGGGGGTGATCTGGTCGAGCGGTGAATAGCGGGTATGGCCGATGTCCCCGCCCAGGGTGCGCCATTCACCGTTCTCGGTGCCGCGGCGCGGTGGTGCCTGCGCGGAGGGCACGGTCAGCGTCGCCGCCCACAGCAGTCCGAGGGCCAGAACGGCGACAATCGCGCGAGGGTGCCTGCTCATGCCCGGGAGACTAAGCCGGGCAGGTGTCCGGGTCAATGAGTTTTCAGGCGGGCCCGGCTAGTTCATCTTCGGCTTGGGCGTGCCGTCTTTCCAGCCCGCGGCCAGGATCTGCGGCGAGCCGTTGATGTTCCAGTGATCCGACTTGAGCGCCGCCTCGATGGTTTCGAGCCGGGCCCGGAAGGTCGCCTCGGTGGCGAACCGCTCCGATTCACGGGAGCCGTCGGGCCGGTGCCAGATCAGTTCGAATTCCGACGAAGCCTGATCGAATCGTGTCTCGATACGCAGGACTTCGGGACCGCGTTCATACAACCAGATCATCAACACCGCCGGGGAATCCGTAGGGGCAGGAAAACGCGCCCCCAAAGTTACCACGGCGCCGCGCCGGCCGGGCCGCACTTGGCCCACCCGTGCGGAGGGGACATTCGCCCTCGCGCACGGATGGGACAGAAGCCTAGCTGCCGAAGCGGAAGGTCAAGCCGACGGTCGAGCGCCAGAAATCGAAGTCTTCGAGGTCGAGATCCTGGCCGCCGTCATCGCCCTTCTGGAGGCCGCGGAAGTAGCGGACGTCGCCGCGCAGGCCGACGTTATCGCTGAAGAAGACGTGAACGCCGCCGCCCACGTTGACGCCGAGTTCGTTGTTGCTCAAGTTGTCGAACAGGTCGTCGGCGCCGCTCAGGCTGGCGCGCATCAAGCCGATGCCCCCCACGGCATAGGGCCGAATCCCGGGACCCGACGTGCCACCGATCGGCGCGCCAAGGACCACGTTGGCCATCAGCGTCTGCACACTCGAGTCCAGGTTGAGCAACTCGACATCCCGGTTGCCGCCCGTGATCTGGTAGAAGTTCGGCGCAAGGTGGTAATCCACTTCAAAGCCCAGCTTGCCGGCGCCCATCCACGTCAGCCCGCCGCCGAAGCTGATCCGCTGTTCGAACTCGTCGGTGAGGTCGTTGACGTTGAAGTTATTCGCCGAGCCGCCGAAGACGACGCCCACATAGGGCGTCAACAGCCAATCGGCCGCCGCCGGTTTCGCCATTCCACCGAGAATCAGCAGCACTAGCGCTGCCCGCAACACATGTTTCACAAAGCCCCCTTGGATGAGTTAAAAGACGTTCCCCGCCAAAGGACCTTGCAAGATCGGCACCATGTCGCACTTGCGGTACATGACTCGCCCGCATGCTCGAGGGCATCCTGCGAGATGGGTTGTCGCCGTGTGCGTCACCATCGTCTGCACCCAGCTCCGGCTGTGCTATTGTGCGGCTCAAGTGAGAACACACTCATGAGGAATCGCTGCTTTTTTCCCGTGCTGGTTTTCGTCGTCTTTGGGTGGGTTGCCCTGGTGACCGCGAACGGTCAAGTGCCGGCCCTGCCGCCCGCTCCCGCCGAGGATCTGGCGCATCCTCAAGGCACCAACGCCGGCATCTTCGCCTTCACCGGCCATTGTGCGACCTGCCACGACACCGGGCGCGATGGCGCCCCGGACCGGTACGCGCTCAACAGCCGCACGCCCGAACAGGTTCTCGCGACGATCAGCCGAGGGCCTCACGTGGCTCATGCCAAGGCGTTGTCCGAATATCAGAAGCGCGTCGTCGCGGTGTACATCGGCGGCCGCCCGCTCGGTGCGGCTGACACCGGTGACGCGTCGACCATGCCTAACCGCTGTATGAACGCGCAGGCGTTCACGCCGTTCAGCGGCTCGGAATGGAACGGCTGGGGCGTGGATGCATCGAACTCGCGCTTCCAGTCCGCGCCGGGTCTCACGGCCGCCGACACGCCGAAGCTTGCGCTCCAGTGGGCGTTTGGCTTTCCCTTCGGCAACTCGGCCTACGGGCAGCCGGCCGTCGTTGGGGGACGCGTGTTCGTCGGCGCCGACACGGGGTTTGTCTACGCCCTGGACGCGAAGACCGGCTGCGTCCACTGGTCCTTCCGCGCCAACGCCGGCGTGCGCACCGCCCCGACAGTCGGCAGGGGGACAGCCGCGCATCGATTCCTGCTCTACTTCGGCGATATTCGCGCCAACGTGTACGCCGTCGATGCGGAGACCGGTGCGCCGGTGTGGAGGGATCGACTCGACGCCCATCCCATCGCGCGCGTGACGGGCGCGCCGAAGCTCGTGGACGGACGGCTGTACGTTCCGCTGTCGTCGCTTGAAGAGTCTGGCGCCGGCAATCCGAACTACCCGTGCTGCACGTTTCGCGGAGGCCTGGCGGCGTACGACGCGCTCTCGGGCAGGCGTCTGTGGAAGTCGTACACCGTGGCGGAAGCTCCGAAGCCTCGTCGCAAGACATCGCAGGGCACGCAGTTGTGGGCGCCCGCCGGTGCGGGCGTGTGGTCGTCGCCCACCGTCGACCTTCAACGGCGCATGGTCTACATCGCGACCGGCAATGGCTACACCGAGCCGGCAGACGAGGCATCCGATGCGGTCATCGCTTACCACATCGACACCGGCAAGCGGCTGTGGGTGAGCCAGGTCATGGCTGGAGATGCCTACATCCGGGACTGCCCAGGCATCTATCGCCCCAATGTGCCGAAGCACAACAAGTCGGAAACCTGCCCCGACGATCTGGGACCCGATATGGACTTCGGCAACGCTCCCATCCTGCGAACACTTGCGAATGGCAAGAGCCTCATCGTGATCGGCCAGAAGGACGGCCATGCGTGGGGCCTCGATCCCGACAACAACGGCAAAGTGGTGTGGAGTCGCCAACTGGGTCTCGGTTGGGAGAACGGTGGCGGGGGCATGATGTGGGGCTCGGCCGCCGACCAGCGGCTCGCCTACTTCCCGGTGACCAGAGCCGACGATCGGCTGGGCCTCGCCGCCGTCGGCATCGCGAGCGGTGAGCTCGTGTGGCGGGCGCGCCCGGCGGTCGGCGCGGCGGCACCGGTCAGCGTGATGCCGGGCGTCGTGTTTCTGGGCTCGAGTACGGGGACGCTCTATGGCTACTCCACCGAGAATGGCAAGGCCATCTGGCAGTTCGACACGGCGCGGCGGTTCGACACCGTGAACGGCGTTGAGGCCAAGGGGGGCAATATCAGCGCCGCCGGCCCGGTGATTGCTGGCGGCATGGTCTTCGTGACCTCGGGGTACTCGGATCTCGGCGGCGGCGTGCGCGGCAACGTGTTATTGGCATTCGGCGTCCAGTGAGTCAGAAGTGTGGCATCGGTCGGCGCGGCCGACCCTCGTGAACGAGAGGAACGGGCGATGAATATGGGAAACAAACAGGGGACCACCAAGGCGGGCGCGCGGGGGACCGCCCTGCTCCTGTTCCTGCTCTTTACCGGTTCGGCGTCCGCCCAAGTGGTGGGCGCCAATCTGTCAGGGCAGGTTACGGATGAGGGCGGCGGTGCGCTGCCCGGCGTTACCGTGACGATTACCAACAAGGCAAACGGTGCCCAGCAGACCGTGGTGACGGGTGCCGAAGGGACCTACCGTGTCGTGGCGCTGCAGCCCGCCCCCTACGTGGTCAAGGCCGAACTGGCCGGATTTGGCGCCAGCACCCGTGAAATCGTGCTGACCATCGGCGCCAACGCCACGCTCGACCTCAAGATGGGCGTGGCCGCGCTCGAGGAGAGCATCACCGTGACTGCCCAGAGCCCGCTGATCGAGGTGTCGCGGGCGGCGCCCACTTCCACGATCGTCGAGTCGCAGATCCAGGCCCTGCCCGTGCTCGAGCGCAACTTCCTGGCGCTGGCGCAGCTCATGCCCGGTGCGGCGCCCAACTACATCAGCAAGTTTTCGCGCGTGAAGTTCGGGGGCCCGGCCGATCAGCGCAACGGCTACACGACGATTGTCGATGGCGGCGACCTGGACGATGCGATCTGGGGCGATCCGACGGTGAACATCAGCCAGGACGCCGTGCAGGAATTCAAAGTGTTCCGCAATCAGTTCGACGCGCAGTACGGCGCGGCCCTGGCGGCGGTGGTGACCGTGGCCACCAAATCGGGCACCAACAGCCTGCACGGCACTGGCTACTTCTTCGGCCGCGACGACAAGTTCAACGCGCGCAACGCATTTGCCCGCACCAAACCGGTGTACGGGCAGCAGCGTCTTGGCGGCTCGATGGGTGGTCCGGTGATTCGCAACCGCACGCATTTCTTTGGCGCCTACGAGTTCACGAACGTCGAGAAGGAAAACATCATCGCGCTGCCCGGCAGCAATCCGTTCTCCGCGCGGGAGAACGGCGCCTTCCCGGCCACGACTCGCGAGCACTTGATCGTGACCAAGTGGGACCACCGGTGGTCGGATCGCCAGTCGGCGTTCGTGCGCTACGCCTTCGACGACCAGCGGGCAACCCGCACCGCCACCGTGACGTCCGACTCCGCCAATGTGAACGACACCAGCAAGATGCACAGCCTGATCGGGGAGCAGAGCTGGGTGCTGTCCAATTCCACCGTCAACTCGCTGCGCGCCCACTACATGTGGAACGAAGTGGCCACGATCCCGGTGACAATCGGCGTGCCGCAGGAAGTACGGCCGTCCGTCACGACCGGCCAGAATTGGACGTCGCCGCAGTACTTCCCGCGGACCCGGATTCAGATCTTCGAGACGCTGTACAAGACGGCGGGCCGTCACGATCTGAAATTCGGCGCCGACTATACCTACGCCAAACATACCTACGACGCGCATTTCTACGAGAGCGGCTACTGGCAGTTTGCGACCGACGCGCCGTTCGACCGCAACGTCGCGGCGACGTGGCCGATTGCCTTCATCCAGCAGACCACGGGTCTCTATCATTACAACTCGCACATCATCGCCGCCTACGTGCAAGATGATTGGCGCGTCTCGGACCGGGTCCGCCTGAATCTCGGCGTGCGCTACGACCTGGACACCAACCTCCGCATGAACGACGTGTACCGGAATGTGCTGGCCAACCCGGCCTACGCCGGGCTGGATCGGTTCGTCAGCAACGATCGTGGGACCGACGCCAACAACGTCCAGCCGCGGTTGGGACTGACCTACGACGTGCTGGGCACGGGCCGGCTGGTAGCGCGCGCAGGCTGGGGGCTCTACATCACGCGCAATCGCCATTACTTCGGTTTGACGGCGCAGGATCGCCTGCTCGGCTCCGCGATCCGCGTCGAGGATCCCAATCAGCTCCGCCTGTATCCCGACATCAAGGCGGTGCTGGGCGGCAAGTCCGTCTCAGAGTACGTGGCCAGCGGGGCCGCCCGGTCGGTGTACCTGATCCCCGATGATTACGAACTGCCCGAGTCGCGGAACACGACCGCTGGGTTCGGCTGGCAGATCAACGACACGACCGGACTCGACGTGGACTACGTACATGCCTACGGCTACAACCAACTCGGCGCGCACGACCTGAACCTGCCGGCGAGCGGGCGGATCAGCGCCACCAATCCCCGCCCCGTCAGAGGCTTCACCGAAGTCAAGAGCCTCGAGAATTTCACCGACAGTTGGTACAACGCGCTCGAGACGCAATTCCGCACGCGCTTCAAGGGGGTGCAGAGCCTGTCGGTGTCGTACACGCTGTCGAGCACCGAGCGCGACGGTGTGAACCATTACCAGACCTACCCAGGGACCATGCGGACGCCCAACGAGCGGGGCTACAGCGAGCAGGATACGCGCCACAATCTGTCGATGTCAGCGGCGGCCACGCTACCGTATGGCGTGCAGTTCAGTGGGATCTTGCGGGCGCTCAGCGGCACGCCGTTCGCCGTCGCTGCCGGATTCGACATCGACGGCGATGGGCAGACCCAAAACGATCGGCCGGCCGGGCTGCCGATCACCGTCGGGCGGGACCACGTCGATGAATCTCTCCGGATCATCAACGAACTGCGCGCAACCAGGAATCTGGCGCCGATCTCAGCCGCCGCCTTGAAACTCGATCCGTTCGTCGCCCTTGACCTGCGCCTGACGAAAGAATTGTCGCTCGGGCAAGACCGGCGGATCGAACTGTTCCTGGAAGGGTATAACGTGCTGAACCGCGTGAACTTCGCCGGTGGCGGCAACGGCAGCATCATCTCGCCAGCGCTGCTGGTCCGCAACGCGGCGCGCGACCCGCGGCAAGTGCAGTTGGGCGCCCGCGTGGCGTTCTGACCGGTCGGGAGTAATGCAACGCCTATGATGACTCATGTGCGCACGTCCGCTGCCGCGCTGCTGTTGTCCCTGCTGACGGCAGGCAGTCCCGGCGCTCAGCAGCCGCCGGCGGCGAAGCCGGAGAAGGTCGCGCTGGTTGGCGGGATGCTGCTCGACGGCTACGAGGCGCCACCCATCCACCACGCGGCCATCCTGATCGAAGGCGACCGCATCGTTCGCGTCGGCCCGGCGGCCGAGATCACCATTCCACCCGACTACCGGATTGTCGATACCAGCGGCCGGACGATGATGCCCGGGATGATTGAGTTGCACGCGCACCTCATTTTGCTGGGGCATGGCAACTACGGCACCTGGTTCCCGTGGATCGCCAAGCAGGGGCCCGGCACCTTGACCAAAGTGATGGAGGCGGCCGCCCAACAGCTGCTGTTTGCCGGTGTGACCTCGGCGGTCGACCTCGGCGCGCCGCTGCAGGAAAGCCTCGACATCCGCGATCGCATCAACAAGGGCACGATTCCCGGACCGCGGATGTCGATGAGCGGGCCGTGGGTCACGCGCAATGGCGGCGGCATGACCGATCAGTTCGGGGGTATCGCCGTCACCAGCTCGGCGCAGGCGGCGGCCACGGTGGAGACGCTCGCCAAGGCTGGCGTGGATGTAATCAAGGCCCATTCGGGCCTGACGCGCGAGGACTATCAAGCCATTGCGGATACCGCGCACAAGCACAACCTGCGGGTGCACGCGCACGTCTATGCCGAGACCGACGTTCGCAACGCGCTCGAAACCGGCATCGATGTGTTGACGCACGCCGGCTCGGCCGGCACGGCGCCGCCGTACAGCCGCCAGCTGATCACCGACATTGTGAACGCAGGCCGTCCGGTCGTGATCACCGCCGCGCATCGGGCATGGATCTATCCCGATACGGCTGCGTTCCCCGAGCGGCTGCAGGATCCCGTGCTGAAGCGCGACCCGACGCCGGCCATGGTGGCCGAGATCCAGGACTCGCTGCAGAACTGGCGGGCTCTCGGCTACTTCGGCCGGACCGATCGCGAGATGATCTTCCGGGAGCCAGGGGTGAGGCAGTTCACCGATTCAGGCACGGTGCTCGGCATGGGCACCGACTCAGGGACTCCCATGAACTTCCACACCGAGGCGCTCTGGCGCGAGGCCAAGGTGCATGTCGACATGGGCATGCCGGCCATCAAGGTGATCTCGGCGCTGACCCGCGTCGGCGCGAACATCCTCGGCAAGCAGCGGGATCTCGGCACGATTGAACAGGGCAAGCTGGCCGACATCATCGTCGTCCAAGGCAATCCGTTGTTTGACATTACCGTCCTGGCACATGTGGAAACAGTGGTCAAGGGCGGCCGCGTAATGAAGAGCCCGCCGCGCCGGTGAGTTACTCCCTGGGCTGAACGGGCACGTCGAGCCCGGCAACGTCCACGTACGGAAAACGGGCCACGCCTTGTGAGCGTGGCCCCGGATCAAGCGTAGAGTCGAGAGGCGTTAGCGCAGCGCCTGGGCGCGGCCCTTGAGGGTTTCGGCCAGAGCCTTCAGGCGGGCCTGGTCACGGCCCGAGGCCTTGTCGGCGTCGGCGGCGACCTGGGCCGCCACCGCGTCGAGCGCGTCGAGCGACGCCACGGCGTTGCCTTCCTTGCCGGTGCGCAACTGGTCAACCTTCGCCAGGCCGCTCAGCACCGCACTGGCCCGCTCGGCCGAGATGGCCTTGTTGCGGTTCAACTGGTCCAGGTAGGCCTTGGCGACCGCGGACGAGGCCGGCCACACCACCTTGGGCTGGTTCTGCGAGTTGAACTCCTGCAGCCGGAACTGCAGGGCGGCGTCGATTTCGTTCTGCGTCAGGAACTCGCTGGGCTTCAGCTTGAACACGTCGATGCCGCGCGCGATCTCGGCGCCGTAGATGGCGCCGTTGTACCAGTACGACGACCAGTAGCCGCCCGACACCATGCCGGCGCCGGTGATCGGGCCGCGGTCGAAGTAGGCGATTTCCCTGGCGTTGGCCGAGTCGGTGAAGTCGAACACCGAGATGCCACCCTGGTACCACGACTGCACCATGATGTCGCGGCCGGGCACGGGAATCAGCGAGCCGTTGTGGGCGACGCAGTTCTCCTGCTCGGTCTGCGCCGCCGGCATCTTGTAATAGCCCTTGTGCACCAGCTTGTTGTCGACGATGTCGTAAATGGCATCGGCGCCCCAGGTCAGGGGATCGACCGCGCGGCAGCGCGGCCGGCCGCCGCCGCCCCACTCGTCGGTGAAGATGACCTTGGTGCCGTCGTTGTTGAAGGTGGCCGAGTGCCAGTAGGCGAAGCCCTTGTCCGACACGAAGTCGAGGCGCCTGGGGTTGCGCGGATCCTTGATGTCCATCAGGATGCCGTTGCCCGAGCAGGCGCCGGCCGCGAGGCCGATTTCCGCATACACCGTGATGTCATGGCACTGGTTGGTGGTGCTGGTGCGCTGCGTGTTGGGGCCGTGGTCGCCGCCCGCCCACAGGCCGGCGATGTTGGTGTCGCTGGCGAACAGGCGCGGCTGGTTGACGATGCGCGCCTTCTCGGGCGCGGCCAGCGGCACTTCGATCACGTCGATGCTGAAGAGCGACGTGTTCTGATCCTCCTTGGCATCCTTGCCCGAACAGCCCTCGAGCTCCTCACCCGAGCGCACGCCGCCGGTGCCCGAGGCGTACAGGAAGATGTGGCTCTTGTCCTTCGGATCGGGGACCAGCGTGTGCGTGTGCGAGCCGCGGCACGTCTGCACGGCCGCGACCTGCTTCGGCTTCTGCATGTCGGTGATGTCGAAGATGCGGACGCCGCGGAAGCGTTCCTTGCTCACCGCTTCGGTCACGCCCTGCAGGCCGCAGTCGAGGCGGCCGCGCGTCTGTTCCACCGACATGAACAGCAGGTTGCCCCAGATCGACACGTCGCCCTGGCCGCCCGGGCAGACCACCGACGCGACGAGCTGCGGCTTGTTGGCGCGCTCGATGTTGTAGGTGTTGAAGCCGTGGTAGTTGCCGACCACGACGTGGTTGCCGGTGAACGCGAGGTCCGAGTTGGTGAACCCCAGGGCGTTGGGATTGGGCGGCGTGCGCGGCGCCCCGGCGGGTGGCGGCGTGGCCGGCGGCGTGCCGAGCGGCTGCGTCGGGTCGTAGAAGCCTTCCGGCTTCGGCAGGTTCGCCGTGAGCTCCATGTTCCACGCGGCCTCGGCGGCCTTCGCGCCGACGGCGCCCGGCTTCAGGTTCGCGCGCGGATCGGTGGTCGACGGCCGCGGCAGGTCGGCGGGCGGCACCGGCTCGGGCTGCTGTGGCGGCCGTTGGGGTTCTGCTGCGGGCTGCGCCGGGGCGGCCGGCTGTTGCGCCTGCCCGGCGGCAATCGCCGAAACGACGATGGTGGCGACGACAAACGTCTTCACGATTCTCATATCAACTCAACCTCGTATGGCTCCGGCTAAAGCCGGAGGCTACCGCAACCGCGCCGTGCGGCCCTTCAACGTGTCGGACAAGGCCTGCAACCGGATGGCGTCGCGGCCCGTGGCCGCCTTGGCGTCGGCGGCGACCTGCGCCGCCACCGCGTCGAGCGCATTGAGCGATGCCACGGCATGGCCCTCCTTGCCCGTGCGCAGCTGATCCACCTTCGCGAGCCCCTCGGTCACGGCCCTGGCGCGCTCCGCCGAGATGCCCTTGGTGCGGTTCAGCTGATCGAGATACGACCTGGCCACCGCGCTGGTGGGTTCGAACTTCACCAGCGGCTGGTTCTGGGCGTTGAACTCGGCCGCGCGCCACTGCGTGGCGGCGTCGATTTCGTTCTGCGACAGGTACTGCGTGGGCACCAGCTTGAAGATGTCCATGCCGCGGGCGATTTCCGAGCCGTAGAGGTTGCCGTTGTACCAGTAGGTGGACCAGTACCCGCCGATGATCAGGTTCTTGGCGTCGAGCGGGCCGCGATCGAAGTAGGCGATCTCGACCGGGTTGGCGGCGTCGGTGAAGTCGAACACCGACACGCCGCCCTGATACCAGCCCTGCACCATGATGTCGCGGCCGGGCACCGGGACGAGCGAGCCGTTG
>CAYGMD010000036.1:0-3003 GCA_964350785.1 uncultured Acidobacterium sp.
GTGTTGAACTGGAGATTGGCGTTGCCGCGGGTGCCGACGGCTTTCACGAAGCGGCCGTTCTTGTCGTACTTCACGACGCGCGCGTCGAAGTAGCCGTCCGAGACGAAGATGTTGCCCTGCTGGTCGAAGGCGACGTCGGTCTCGCGGCCGAAGCGGTACTTCTCGTTGCGGCCGTGGTAGCGGCCCTGGCCGGGCATGTTGGCGAGGCTGGCGACGGGATCCTCGCGGCGGCCGATCGTCATCAGGACCTTGCCCTCGGGGCTGAACTTGATCAGCATGTCGGTGCCTTCGTCGACCGCCCAGATGTTGTCCTGCGCGTCGACCCGCACGGAATGCGCGAACGCGAAACCGTAATTGCCGCGGCCAATCTCGCGGATGAACACGCCCTGCGGGCTGTACTCGAACAGCCGGGTCTCGTTGGCGCGGTGATAGATGAAGATGTTGCCCTTCGAGTTGGTGGCGATCCCCATGTTCTCGCCGGTGTAGATCCCGGGCGGGTTCTTGAAGAAATTCGGCACCGCTTCATGCGGGATCGTCGCCACGTTGGTGGCGGTGGCCTTGGTCTGGGCGGCAATGGCGCCGCCGCCCGCGAGCACGGCAGCGAGCAAACAATAGGTCAATCGTCTCTGCATGGATTCCCCTCCGGCGGGGGCAGTGTAGCTCAAGACGGGGTTCACGCGCGTTTCCCCTCCCGACGCGACACCCTCCACGGCGGGGTGAGGGCGGCGCGGCTCATTTCGCCCGCGTCGCGACATGAGTGGGTCCGAACGCGGCGTTGACGCCCCTCGCGGAACCTCGACCACTTAACGGGGGTCATGCCTGGCCGGCCCTACACGCCTTATGACCAGGCGGTATCCACCGGAAGAACTTCGCCAGCTACAGCTGGAACCGCCGCACCAACGAGCAGCAGTTCGGCGAGCAGCAGGGCATCTTCCCGATTCTCGGGTTCGACTGGCGCTTCCAGGGGCAGGGCGGCGTTACTGCGCTTGCCGCGGGGCCCCCCAGCTCTGGAGCACCTTCAGGTAGTTGGCCCGTTCGAAGGCGGTTGGATCGGCCACTCGCAGCTGGCTCATCGCGCCCTTGACCTGCGCCACCGACGCGAAGCCCTTGCGTTCAAGCCAGGCGGCCAGTCCGGCCACGAGCGTGGCGGCATGTGCCGGCCCATGCTTGAGCAACGCCGACGTGGTCATGGTCACGTCGGCGCCGGCCAGCAGGAACTTCGCCACTTCGGTGGCCGTGTGCACGCCGGTGGTCGCCGCCAGTGAGGCCTCGACGCGGCCGTGCAGAATCGCCAGCCACAAGAGCGGGAGCCGGATCTCCGCGGGCGAGCTCAGCTCCACCGTGGGTGTGACCTCGAGCTGGTCGAGGTCGAAGTCCGGCTGGTAGAAGCGGTTGAAGAGCACCAGTCCACGCGCACCGGCCGCCACGAACCGGCGCGCCATCTCGCCCGTCGCCGAGAAGAACGGGCTCATTTTCACGGCCACCGGAATCGGGACCGCGCGGCAGACGGCGGCGACCGTCTCTTCGAAGCGTTGTTCGACGTCGCGGCCAGTGGCGAGCGGGTCGGCCGGAATATGGAAGAGGTTGAGTTCGATGGCGCTGGCGCCGGCTTCGTGCATCAGCTGCGCGTAGTCGACCCAGCCGGTTTCGGTCAGACCGTTGAGACTGGCGATCACCGGGATGCCCACTGCCTTGCGGGCGCGGCGGACCAGGTCAAAGTAGGGGCCGGGACCGGCGGCAAAGTCACCCACGGCGGGGAAGTACGAGCTCACCTCCGCGGTGCTCTCGGCGCCGGCGGCGGTCAACGCGGCGAGCGCCGCGTTCTCGCGTTCAATCTGTTCCTCGAACAGCGAGAACAAGACGATCGCCGAAGCGCCACCGTCTTCAAGCCGGCGGATGCCGTCGAGGTCGTGGGACAGCGGGCCGGCCGACGCCACCACCGGGTGAGCGAGGGGCAAGCCGAGATAAGTCGTACGCAGGTCGGGCATGGGTTCACCTCAGGTGCGCTAGTTCTTCGTACTGCTTCCACTTGCGGTCGACCGCCTCTTGTGCCGATCGCATGAGAGCCTCGCCGCGCGGCGGATCGCTCAACAGCAGCATCCGGTAGCGCAGCTCCTGCTCGGCGTAGCTGCGGAACGGCAGCGTCGGCCGCACCGAATCGAGCGTGAACGGCGGGTCGCCGCCGGCGCGCAGTTCGGGGTTGTAGCGCACGAGCGGCCAGTAGCCGCTGTGCACGGCGCGCGACTGCTGGTCGAGGCCGTGCCGCATGTCGATGCCGTGCGCGATGCAATGCGAGTAGGCGAGGATCAGCGACGGTCCTTCGTAGGCTTCGGCCTCGCGGATGGCGTCGAGTGTCTGCTGCGGGTTGGCGCCCATGGCGATGCGGGCGACGTAGACGCTGCCGTACGCCATGGCCTGCAGGGCCAGGTCCTTCTTCTCGGTGGTCTTGCCGGCGCTGGCAAACTTCGCCACCGCGCCCACCGGCGTCGACTTGGAGGCCTGGCCGCCGGTGTTGGAGTAGACCTCGGTGTCGAGGACCAGGATGTTGACGTCGCGGCCGCTGGCCAGGACGTGGTCGAGGCCGCCCGAACCGATGTCGTAGGCCCAGCCGTCGCCGCCGATGATCCACACGCTGCGCCGCACGAGTTGGCCGGCGATCACGGCCAGCTGGCGCGCCAGCGGATCATCGATGGCGGTCAGCCGCGATTCCAGTTCGGCCACCCGCGCGCGTTGCCGGCGGATATCGTATTCGGTGCGCTGGGGCGCGGCGAGCAGGGCGTCGGCCAGCTCCTGGCCGACGGCGTCGCGCAGCCGCTCGAGCAGCCGCCGTGCGGCGGCCAGCTGGTGGTCGGCGGCCAGCCGCATGCCGAGGCCGAACTCGGCGTTGTCTTCGAACAGCGAGTTGGCCCACGCCGGACCGCGCCCTTCGCGGTTGACCGCCCACGGCGTCGTCGGCAGGTTGCCGCCGTATATGGACGAACAGCCGGTGGCGTTGGCCACCAC
>CAYGMD010000036.1:3013-33759 GCA_964350785.1 uncultured Acidobacterium sp.
GGCCACCACCATGCGGTCGCCGAACAGCTGCGACACCAGCTTGAGGTAGGGCGTCTCCCCGCACCCGGCGCACGCGCCCGGGAACTCGAACAGCGGCTCCAGCAACTGGGTGCCGCGAACCGTGGAGAAATCCACGTGGCCGCGCTCGGCGAGCGGCAGCGTCTCGAAAAAGGCGGCGCCGGCGCGCGCTGGCTCGCGGTCGGTGTCACGCGCGATCATGTTGATGGCCCGCCGGCCGCTCACCGACGGGTGCTTGACCGGGCACACCTCGACGCAGAGTCCGCACCCGGTGCAGTCTTCCTCGTAGACCTGCAGCGTATAGCGGGTGTCGGGGAACCCGCGGGCGTCGATCGGCGCCGAGGTGAAGCCGGCCGGCGCCGCGTCCAGATGCTTCGCACTGTACACCTTCGCGCGAATCACGGCGTGCGGGCACACGAACGCGCAGTGCCCGCACTGGATGCAGATGCCCGCATCCCACGCCGGCACGGTGTCCGAGATACCGCGTTTCTCCCACCGCGACGTGGCGCTCGGAAATGTGCCGTCGACCGGGAACGCGCTGACCGGCAACTCGTCGCCGCGGCCTTCGAGCATCACCGCGACGACGTCACGGACGAAGGCGGGCGCGCCCGCCGCGACGATGGGCAGCAGCCGGCGCGTGCCGGTGGCGGCCGCAGGCACCGGCACTTCGGCCAGCGCCGCCAGCGTGCTGTCGACCGCCTCGAAGTTCTTGCGCACCACGTCGGCGCCCTTGGCGCGGTAGGTCTTCTTGATCGAGGCCTTGATCCGGGCCATGGCCTCGTCGCGCGGCAGCACGCCGGAGACCGCGAAGAAGCAGGTCTGCAGCACGGTGTTGGCCCGCGACCCCAGGCCGGCGTCGCCGGCGACGCGGTCGGCGTCGATCGTCCACACCTTCAGGCCCTTGGCGATGATGGCGTCCTGCGCGGCCCGCGGCAGCCGATCCCACACTGCGTGCGGCGCCCACGGGCAGTTGAGCAGCAGCGTGGCGCCCGGCGCGGCGAGGCCGAGCAGGTCGAGCCTTTCGATGAACGCGAACTGGTGGCAGCCGATGAACTGCGCCGAGCTCACGAGATAGGTGGATCGGATCGGGTCGGGGCCAAAGCGCAGGTGCGAGACCGTCTGCGACCCGGACTTCTTCGAGTCGTACACGAAGTAGGCCTGCACGTGCACGGAGGGGTCGTCGCCGATGATTTTGATGCTGTTCTTGTTGGCCCCGACCGTGCCGTCGGAGCCGAGGCCGAAGAACACCGCGCGAAACACCTGGTCCGATTCGGTGGTGAACGAGCGGTCGACCACCAGGCTCGTCCCCGACACATCGTCGGTAATGCCGACCGTGAAGTGATTGCGCGGGACGGCGCCGGCCAGCTCGTCAAACACCGCCTTGACCATGGCCGGCGTGAACTCCTTCGATGACAGGCCGTAGCGCCCGCCGACGACGCGGGGCACGGGCGGTCCGCCCGCGGCGGCCCGCTCGGCGAGTGCGGCCACCACGTCGAGGTACAACGGCTCGCCGGTGGCGCCCGGCTCCTTGGTGCGGTCGAGCACGGCGATCGCCCGGACCGATGCCGGCAGCGCCCCCAGCAGGTGCGCCGGCGAGAAGGGACGGAACAGCCGCACCTGCAGCAGGCCGACGCGTTGGCCGCCGGCCACGAGGCGGTCCACGGCCTCACCGCCCGCGCCCGCGCCCGAGCCCATCAGCACGATGACGCGTTCGGCGTCGGGAGCGCCGGTGTACTCGAACAGGCCGTAGCGGCGGCCGGTGCGCGCGGCGAAGCGGGTCATTGCCGCCGCGACCACCTCCGGCACACGCTGGTAGTGCCGGTTGGCGGCCTCGCGCATCTGGAAGTAGACGTCGGGGTTCTGGGCGGTGCCGCGGATGAAGGGATGATCAGGGTTGAGCGAGCGCCGGCGATGCGCGGCGACCAGGTGCTCGTCGACGAGCGCGCGCAGGTCCTCGTCCGAGAGCAGGCGAATGCGGTTGATCTCGTGCGACGTGCGAAAACCGTCGAAGAAGTGGACGAACGGCACCCGCGACTCGAGCGTGGCCATCTGCGCGATGGCGGCCAGGTCGTGGGCCTCCTGCACCGACGCCGACGACAATTGCGCGAAGCCCGTGGTCCGCACGGCCATTACGTCCTGGTGATCGCCGAAGATCGACAGCGCGTGCGAGGCAATCGCCCTGGCCGCGACATGAAAGACGGCCGGCGTCAGCTCGCCGGCAATCTTGTACATGTTAGGGATCATCAACAGCAGGCCTTGCGAGGCCGTGAAGGTGGTGGTCAGCGCCCCGGCCTGCAGCGCGCCGTGGGCCGCGCCGGCGGCGCCGCCTTCACTCTGCATCTCGACTACCGTCGGCACGTCGCCCCAGATGTTGGGACGCCGCTCGCCCGACCACTGGTCGGCGAGTTCGGCCATGGTGGACGACGGCGTGATCGGGTAGATCGCGCACACCTCGTTCAGGCGATAGGCGACGCTGGCGCAGGCTTCGTTGCCGTCGACCGTCGTCAGGGCGGGTGCAGCGGGTGCGTCGGGTGCTTGCGGCATGTCGGGCCTCAGGGGGCGCCTGGTTCGCGCACCATGGAAATGGCGTGGCAAGGGCATTGCTCGAAGCAGACTGCGCACCCGGTGCACTTGCCGTAGTCGATCTCGTAGCGACGGCCGGGGCCGAGCTTGATCACCGCGTCTTCCGGGCACGCGGCGTAACAGCCGTCGCACTCGAAGCAGGTGCCGCACGACAGGCAGCGCGAGGCCTCGAAGCGGGCCGCGGGCTCGTCGAGCCCCTGGACCACCTCGCCGAACGTGCGGCGCCGCTCGCCAATCGGGGCCCGGCCCTGGGGCCGGTGGGCGACGTCGGTGTAGAACCACAGGTGCAGCTTCTCGAAGGTCGCCAACGGCGGGGGCGCCTGTGCCGCGACGGGCTGATGGCGCAAGAAGGCGTTGATGTGCCGCGCGGCGGTGGCGGCGTGGCCGACGGCAAACGTCACGCTGCGCTCGGCCGGCACCATGTCACCGCCGGCAAACAGGCCGGGCCGGCCGGTCATCATGCCGGCGTCCACCACCACCGCGCCGTCCCCGGTGAAGGCCACGCCGTCGACGCCGCGGAGGAAGCCGGTGTCGGTTTCCTGGCCCAGCGCCAGGATCAGGTGGTTGGCGTGAATGGTCTCGAACTCGCCGGTGCCCACCGCGCGGCCGTTGGCATCGAGGGTCATCACCTCGACGGTGACCCCGCCGTCGGTGAGGCCGGCGATCGAGCGGAGCCAGTGGATCTGCACGCCCTCCTCGATCGCCTCGGCGGCCTCGAAGTCGTGCGCCGGCATGTGCTCGCGGTCGCGGCGATAGATGATCAGCGGCTCGTGTCCCAACCGGAGCGCCGTGCGGGCGGCATCCATGGCCGTGTTGCCGCCCCCGTATACCGCGACGCGGCGGCCCAGGCGCGGCGGGGTGCCGGCTTCGACGTCCTTCAGGAACGAGACGGCATCGAGCATGCGGCCGGCGTCGCAGGCCGGCAGGGCCACCCGCTTCGAGAGGTGCGCGCCGACCGCGGCGAACACCGCGGTGAACCCGCCCTCGCGCCATTCCGCGTCGAGGTGCTCGACGCGATGGTTGAACTCGAACGCCACGCCCATGGTGACCAGGCGCGCGACCTCGGCGTCGAGCACCGCCCGCGGCAGCCGGTAGGCCGGGATGCCGAAGTGCATCATGCCGCCCGCCACGTGTCCGGCGTCGCGCACGAGCACCTCGTGGCCTGAACGCCGGAGGTGATAGGCCGCCGACAGGCCGCTGGGTCCGGCGCCGATCACCAGGACCCGGTGGCCCGAGGCGGGCGCGCCCGGCGGCAGCGGCCATCCCTGGTCGATGGCCAGGTCGCCGAGGAAGCGTTCGACCGAATGGATGCTGACCGAGCCGTCGAGGCGGTCGCGATTGCACGATGATTCGCACGGGTGGTAGCAGACGCGGCCGTGGATGGCGGGGAACGGGTTGGCTTGCACCAGCAGATCCCACGCCTCGCGGTATTGACCCGCGCGCGCCAGCGCAAGCCAGCCCTGGATGGGCTCGCCGGCTGGGCAGGCATGGTTACAAGGTGGAAACAGATCCTGATAGATCGGCCGTCGGCTGCGCACGGGCCCGTGCTCGGGCTTGCGATGCAGATCAGGCAGGTGCGTGAGGTCGGGCGAGCGTTCGCTCATCAGTGCCCCTGATCTCATCTTAGTCACAACAGATGAGACGGGGTCTAGCCCAATCAGCGATCAACGTCCGCGTTTGTCTCCGGCGGGTGCGCCGGCTTGGGGTCCTCGGCGCGCCGGCCCAATCGCGCGCCACGCGAATCGAGTCGCTGCCGGCGATCCCAACTCTGGTCGGCCCAGCCGCGCCACCGGCACGACGGGCACCGGAACGGCCGCTTCTGCGTCAGCCGGCGACGCAGCCATTCGAGCAGACCTCGCACGTGTGACCCGTATACCGGGTAATGACCACAGCGCGGGCACCCCTCGAGGATTCGATACATCACGAACCTGCGTTACCCAAAGTGTACAGCGCTTCGACCCCACCGGCCAGCCGCGCCACCAGCTCGCCGAGCACGCTGTGCGGCGCCGCGTGCGCCAGGTCGTTGGCCTCGACCAGCGCCTGCGTGAACGCGGCGGCGTCAATCGCCTGGCCCGCGGCGTTCATCACGGCCAGCGCGCACGCGCTGTTCAGGATCGAGGCCGAAATCGCCAACGTGTCGATCAGAGGCCGGTCTCCCGCATCCATCGACTCGATGCTGGCTCGCAGGTAGTGGTGAATCACGGTCTGGAGGCTGGGTGCGTTCACGTCCAGGCCGGCGCCGCGCAGACGCGCGAGGTTGATGCGGCCGACGCCCGGACCAACGCCGTGAAAGTGCGCCAGCAGCCGCGTATTCAACCAGCGCAGCCGCCACGCCGAGGCGCCGCGGTTCTCCATGCGCAGGCGCATGGCCGCGGCGGCGAACAGGAAGCCGCGTTGCAGCAGCCGCCCGATGCGCGAAGGAGCCCGCGGCGCGACGGCGTTGTCCACGGTCGCGGCGTACGGCGCGGTGAGCGAGACGTACTCCGCGAAATCCTGGTCGGCCAGTCGCAGGACGCGCGCGCGGGTGAGGTCCTCGAGGAGGACCGCCATGCGCCGCGCGTTGGTCCGCAAGTCGCGCCCGCCCGTGTCGACGCGATTGAGGATGTGCAAAAGGTTGGTGCGGAGCACGTGGATCGATCGCGCGTCAATCGGCCGGCCGCGCACCAGGGTCGCCGCCTGGGCAGCCGGACGGTAGGTCGCGAACCACTCCTCGCGAAGGGCCGCAATCTCCGCCACGGCCGGGGCCGCGCTGAGCAACGCCCCTTCGTTGGCGGCAACGGTGGGGCAGCCAAAGCTGGTCGCCACGATGGCCGCCGATGGCGTGAGGTGAAAACTGAAGGGAAACACCCGGCAGGTCAGCGGCTTGCGGGCCGCCCCGAGTTCCTCGTGAATGCGGCAGCGATTCGCGGGCGACAGGAAGCCGCACGCGCCATCCGCCCGCTTGCGCAGGTGGGCAAAGCCGGGCAGGCGGTCGATCGGCTCGAAGGGATCGCGCGTGGTGCCCTCGGGGCCGTCAGGGGACTCGCGAAACCAGCGCGCGGCGCCGCGGCTGTTCAGCGCGTCGGCCTCGGCGCGGGTGACGACGATCTCCCAACGGCGGCAGCACCGCCCACACTGGGCGCACGAGAACCGCTGGCCAGGATCGATTCGAAGGGAGGTCGCCAATCAACGGCAGTATATTCAGCTTCCGACGGGAAGCGCTGCTGGTCGGGAAAGTGCTCTTGTCGGGAGGGCAACTCCGGTCGGGAGGACACCCGGCGGGGATGTCCGCCTGCTATCCGCCGCTGCCACCGCCAAAACGGGGGTTGACGACGTTGTTGTTGATCGACCCGAATCGATAGGTGAATCCCACCGCCAGGAAGAAGCGGTACGACGTCGCCAGCTGGCGCTGGCGCGCGATGATCTCTTCGTCGGTCGCCTCGTCGCGTCGCAGGTAGAACTGGTCGTGCAGGATCTGGTAGCTGCCGTCGAGACGCAGCGACAAGCCGCGCGTGATGCGCAGTTCGTTATCGGCAAACAAGGAGAGGCGGTACTTGTCGGCGTCGCCGACGTAGTACGCGCCCTCCACCGTCACGCTGACCGTGCCGAAAGGCTGCCTGAGGCTCAGGTAGGTCATCACCGTCTGGTCCCACTTGGTCTCCTCGGTCTGGCCGTAAATCGTGATCTCGTCGTAGACGAAGCGGTTGACGCCCGTGGTCCACTGCACGGTCAGTTGACGTTCGGTGGAGTCACGGTACGGAAAGACGTTGTATTCGACGCCCGGCGCCGCGCGCAGGTTCAGCTTCTGGTTGTTATAGCTGCTGCGTGACATGCCGAGCTTGCCGGCCACCGACCAGTGCTCACCCACGCTCTTCACCGCGAGGCCGTTGAGGTTCCAGCCGCGGCGAAACGAGCGAAACGTCTCGCCGTCGCTCAGCTCGTAGGTGCTCTGGTTGTAGTTCAGGCCGGCGTTGAGGTTCAGTTTCCATTCCGCCGTCGTCCGGTTGGCGGATTGATTGGCGTTGACGTTCTGGAAATCGCTGGTCGCTTCGCCGTTCAGGTTGAGGTTGAAGCTGGTGCGGAAGACCCAGAAGTTCCACGGGTCGTCCGCCGCGGTGGTCTGCCGTCCCGGCACCGCGGCCGACGCCGCGGCCACGCGCAGGGTGGTGCCGATCGGCGTCACGGCGGCAAACCGCGCGAGGCCCAACGCGAAGGCCTGGGCCAGGAGGCGCCGGCGGCCATCGTCGGTCGCGGCTGCCTCGCTGTGGCGCCGGAGGGTGTCGTCCTGGCCCTCCCATTGGCCGCGGCCGATGAACCGGATCGTGTACTCTGACCCGCCCCCGCCCGTGGCCTGGCCGGTCACCAGCACGTGAACGTCGGCGTCGTTCTGGTCGCGGACATGGTCCACCCACGCCAACTCGGTGCGGAAGAACTCCTGGTCGCAGCCGCCGGTGCGGCAGTCCAGGAACACCCGCAGGGGCCGGTCGAGCGCCTGGATGGCCGGCAGGCCCTGTCCGGCCGCATTGCCGGCCGGCCACATCACGATGAGGACGACGGCCAGGACCACCCGGCGCAGCGCCACTATTTGACCTTGCCGTCGAGGATCTCGTAGGCCCGGCGCATGCCGTGGTTGGGCGTGATGCCCACGGTCCGGATGGCGGGGAAGTTGACGGCGTTACCGCGCAGGTCCACCTGTTTCGCGGCTTCCTCCCAGGGCGTGCCGGCTTGGTGGAACTTCTGCGCTTGCGCCCAGAAGTCGCGTAGATACGCCTGCCAGTGACTGAGCTTGGCCATGTCGGTGAACGCGGCGCCGTGCCCCGGCAGCACCGTGCCGACGTCCATTTTCTTGATGGCCTCGATGGTGTCGATCCAATCGGTGAAGAACGCGTCACCCATGTACGACGTGCCGTTCACCATCAGATCCCCGGTGGCGATCATCCGCTCTTTCGGCAGGTAGACGACGACGTCGCCGGCGGTGTGGCCGCGGCCGAGGAACAGGACACGGATGTCACGGCCGCCGCGGTGGAGCGTCACGGTCTGGGTGAGCGTCATCGTCGGCGGCGTCGGCCTGACGGCGTTGGTGCCCTCGAGATGATTGCGCTGGATGTCGAGCTGGTTCTGGATGGTGGCGCGAGCCTTGTCGTCGGTGGCCGCGGCGAGCCGCGCCTCGAGGGCCTTGATCTGCGCCGGCACGCCGCCGACATAGAACTCCCGGGCGGGGGAGTCCTGCGACTTGCCGGCGAGGATCTGCTGGCGGGCGAACTCGTGGCCGATGATCTCGACCTCGGGACCGTAGATTTGGTTCCCGTGCGAGTGATCGAAGTGATAGTGGGAGTTGACGACCCACCGGATGGGCTTGGGCGTGATGGCCTTGAGCTCTTCGCGCAGCGCCCACGCGCCGCCGGGCGAGACCTGCGAATCCACGACCAGCACATCGCGGTCGCCTTCGATGATGGTCGCGTTCGACATCACCACCAGGCTGCCCGTGCCGACGGCGTGGTACACGCCCTCGGTGATCTTGTTGAAGGTCCATGCCGGCGCCTTGTAGCTGGTACCGGGCGGCCGCGTGTCGGCCGGCGAGCCTTGCCGGGCCGCGACCGGCCCAAAGGCGAGGGCGATGGCACCGAAGGCAGCAATCGTGAGGAGCAGGAGCGGGCGCTGGCGGGTCATGGTGCCGGGGATTCTAGCGCAATCAGCGCCAGTCTCCCCGGACCATCGAGCGGATTGCTGCCACGCGGGCCGGCGAAATCGGTGTCAACCCGCGGTCCGGTCAAAACCGGATCCCGACCGAGAAGTTGAACCAGCGAGGCGCCTGGTAGTCGCCGGTGCCGGTGGCGCGCAAGTAATCGGGCCCGTAGTGGTAGTTCACGCCGAGTTGCGGCGCGGTGGTGAACGGATTGAACAGTCGGTACTTCGTGTCGGTCGTGCGGGTCAGGATCGTCTCGTTCTCCGGCACCTGCGCCGCCTGGGTGAAGAAGTTGAACAGCACGCCGCGGAAGAAGACGTCCATGCGGCCGGCCGGGCGCAGCGTCCACGACAGCGACCGGTCGGTGCGCCAGACGCCGGCAACTGGCCGCGCCCGGTGCCGCGCGCTGAGACCTAGTCGGCCGCCTGCGCCAGCGCCCGTTCGAGCAAACCAGCGACGCCAAGCTCCGCCGCCCAGCGATGCAAGTACCCGGCATCGGCGTTGGGGTTGACGCGAAGCACGCCGACGATGTCCCACCACTGCCGTTCCGACGTTTCGCCGCCTTGGCGGAACCATTCCAGCTTGGCGAGCACCGTGTCTTCTGCCGACGCCACGTTGATACGAGGAGCCGCCGCTGATTGATCAATAACCTGGGCGCGGGCCCGGCCCGCGGCTTCACGGTCGAACGGCCGGTCCTTCGACACGAACACGTCGATCTTGAACATCGTCTCCAGGTGAATCAAGTTGAACGAACGTCGCTCGGCCGCGGCGTCGCGCATCTGTCCCCGGGGCGTGTAGTAGGCGGCATCGAGGAGGTCGGCCAGAGGTCCGGTATCCGCCACGGCCAATTCCGCGACGATGTCGACATCGAGGCTGGCGCGGGCGACGCCGTGGGCGGAACTGGCCACCGAACCGGTCACGTAGTAGCGAACGCCCAGGCGTTCAAGAGCCTCGACCACCGGCATCAGCGCCGAGGCCAGGTCGCTGCCGCTCATGAGCCGACCAGCGCAGCCCGACGCCTGGCCAGGTCTCGCGTGAGTTCCGCCGCCAATTCGCGACCGTAGTGCAGTTCAACAAATCGGGTGTCGAGGTCACGCTGTGACAGGTGTGGGTGCTGCCTCGCCAACGCATGCCGCGCTGCGCCGATGACCGTCGCCGACAGCGACCAGGCTAGGTGCAGGCGCCGGCACACCGGTGCCGCCCGCAGCAGGTCAACCTGTACCCGCTCAGCCTCAGCGGCGGTGTCCGAGGGCCGTGGTGGAATCGGCGCGGGCATCTGGCGCCATGATACGCCACTGCGGGGATCGGCGATCCCAGATCCCCTGTCCCCGGGTAGAATCGCCGCATCATGAAGCGATTCCTTGGCCTTGCGCTATTGACCCTGCTGGTTGTCCGAGCCTCGGTGGAGTTGGCCGCCAACGGCACTCCAACGCGCATGCTGCGGTCGCCCTCGATCAGCGCCACCCACGTCGCGTTCGTCTACGCCAACAACATCTGGGTGGTCGAACGGGCCGGCGGCAATGCCCGGCGCCTGACCAGCTTCCAGGGGCAGACGATCAACCCCAAGTTCTCGCCGGACGGCGCGACCATTGCCTTCAGCGGCGACTACGGCGGCAACGTGGATGTCTACACGGTGCCGGTGGAGGGGGGCGAGCCCAAGCGGCTGACCTGGCACCCCGGCGCCGACACCCTGCAGGGCTGGACCGCCGACGGCGCCAGCGTCATGTTTGCGTCGCCGCGAGCGACGTCCGCGCCCAACGCCACCCCGCGCTTCTGGACGGTGCCCGCCAAGGGCGGTGTCGAAGAACCGCTGCCGTTGCCACGCGGCTACCAGGGCAAGATCTCGCCCGACGGCCGCCGCATTGCCTATCGCATGAACACGTCGTGGGACGAGGAACGCCGCAACTACCGCGGCGGCCAGAACCGTCCCGTGTGGATTGTCGACCTGAAGACGTTCGATCTGGTCTCGCCGCCGTGGACCGATTCCAAGGACGTCGATCCGGTGTGGCTTGGCGACACCGTGTATTTCATCTCCGATCGCGACGGCATGGCCAACGTGTGGTCCTACGACACCGGCACCAAGGCCCTGACGCAGCGCACCAAGTTCATCGACTACGACGTCAAGACGCTCGACGCCGGCGGCGGCCTGGTGGTGTTCGAGCAGGCCGGCTACCTGCACACGCTCGACCCCAAGACCAGCAAAACGACGCAGCTGACCATCACCGCGGCCGGTGATTTCCCATGGATGATGCCGCGGTTCGAGGACGTCACCGGCCGGATGACCAACCTGGGCATCTCGGCCACCGGCAAGCGGGTCGTCGTCGAGGCGCGCGGCGAGATCTTCACGGTGCCGGCCGAGAAGGGCGATGTTCGCAACATCACCAACTCCAGCGGCTCGGCCGAGCGCCAGCCGGCGTGGTCGCCCGACGGCAAGTGGATCTCGTACTTCAGCGACAAGTCGGGCGAGTACAAGCTGGTGATCGAGGCGCAGGACGGCATTGCGCCGGCCCGGGAGATTGCGTTCGCGAAAGCGTCGTTTTACTACACGCCGGTGTGGTCGCCCGACTCGAAGAAGCTGCTCTACACCGACACCAACCTGAACGTGTGGGTGATGGACATTGCCACCGGCCAGGCGAAGATCGTCGGCAACGATCCGTGGATGGTGCCGCAGCGCACGCTGGCGCCGGCGTGGAGCCCGGATTCGAAATGGGTCGCGTTCGCGTCACGCCTCAACACCCTGTACCGCGCCATCGTTGTCGCCAACGTCGAGACCGGCGAGAAGAAGCAGGTCACCGACGGCCTGGCCGACGCGATGTATCCCGTGTGGGACGCGAACGGCAAGTATCTCTGGTTCCTCGCCTCCACCAACTTTGGCCTCGGTTCGCAGTGGCTGGACATGACCTCGTACGGGGTCCGCGAAACGTTCGCGCTCTACCTGGCGGTGCTCAAGAAAGCCGACCCAAGCCCGCTGTTGCCTGAAAGCGATGAAGAGGCGGCTGCGACCAGCGAGACGACGGCGAAACCCGCGCCCGTGCCGGCGGTGCAGATTGACTTCGACGGGCTGCAGCAACGCATCCTGGCCGTGCCGGGCGTGCCCACCCGCCAGTATTCGCAGCTGAAGGCCGGCACGGCCGGGACGGTGTTCTTCCTCGAGGCCCCGGCCGATCCGGACGCGCGGGGCAGCGAACTGCATCGCTACCGTCTGAGCGACCGCAAGGTGAACTCCTTCCTGAACGGCGTCGCCGAGTACGCGGTGAGCGCCGATGGCAAGAAGCTGGTGTATCGCACGCCCGCGCCGCAGGGCGCCGGTGGCGCGCCGGCGCCCAGTGCGCGGCCGTCGGTGTTCCTGGTGGATGCCGACAAGACCGTGCCCGCGGCCGGCTCTGGGCGCCTCGACGTGACGCTGCGCATGCATCTCGATCCGAAGGCTGAGTTCGCGCAGATCTTCAACGAGGGCTGGCGGCTGCAGCGCGACTACCTCTACGTGCCCAACATGCAGGGCAGCAACTGGCCGCGCATGAAGGAGATGTACGGCGCCATGCTGCCGCACATCGCACATCGCGCCGACCTCAACTATCTGCTCGACAACATGGGCGCCGAGATCGCAATTGGCCACTCCTACGTGCGCGGCGGCGCCATGCCGGACGTGCCGGCCTCGCCCGGCGGCTTACTGGGCGCCGACTTCAGCGTCGAGAACAGCCGCTACCGGATCACGAAGATCTACGACGGCGAAAGCTGGAATCCCGAGCTGCGCGCGCCGCTCGCGGGCCCGGGCATCAACGTCTCGGCCGGCGACTACATTCTGGCCATCAACGGCATCGACCTGGTCGCGCCCGACAACATCTACCGCCTGCTCGACGGTTCGGCCAATCGCCAGACCGTGCTGACCGTGAACGCGCAGCCCAACGTGCAGGGGGCACGCCAGGTCACGGTGGTGCCGGTCGCCAACGAGCAGGCCCTGCGCACCCGCGCGTGGGTGGAAGAGAACCGCCGGTTCGTCGAGCAACGATCGAACGGCCAGCTGGCCTACGTCTACGTGCCCAACACGGGGCAGGGCGGCTACGAGAGCTTCAACCGCTACTACTTCGCGCAGCAGGACAAGCAGGGCGCGGTGATTGACGAGCGCTACAACGGCGGCGGCTCAGCCGCCGACTACATCATCGACGTGCTGCAGCGCGACTTCGACGGCTACTTCAACAACGTCGCCGGCGACCGTCGTCCCTTTACCAGTCCCTCGGCCGGCATCTGGGGGCCGAAGGTGATGATTATCAACGAGATGGCGGGCTCGGGCGGTGACCTGATGCCGTGGATGTTCCGCTACCGCAAGATCGGCCCGCTGGTGGGCAAGCGCACGTGGGGTGGTCTCGTCCACACCGCCGACACGCCCGGCTTCATCGATGGCGGCACCATGATCGCCCCGCGCGGCGGTTTCTTCACCCGCGACGGCAAGTGGGCGGTGGAGAACGAAGGCACCGGTCCGGACATCGACGTCGAGAACTGGCCGAAGGACGTGATTGCCGGCCGCGATCCACAACTTGAGCGCGCGGTGGACGAGGCGTTGCGTCTGCTGAAGGAAAAACCCGTGGAGCGGCGCAGCACGGAGCCCGCGCCGCCGACGTGGGGACGGCGGCCGGGCGGGCAGGAATAGTGCCAAGGGTGCCAAAGGTGCCAAGGGTGCCAGGGGTTGGTGCCGGAGTCTTGGCGTTGGTGCTGTTGATGAGCGTTAGTGCGACGGGCCGCCAGATGTCGACCGACGAAGTCAGCATTCGCGCCGCGCGGAGCCAATCGAATGCGGCCATTGCCAGGCACGACGCCGTGGGAATGGCCGCGCACTGGATGCCGGACGTCCACATCGTCTCCTCGACCAGCGCGCAACGCGCCGGCCGTGAGGCCAGCCGCCAGCAGATGGCAGAGCAGTTCAAGCGCCGGGCCGACGTCGTCTATGTCCGTACGCCAACGGTGGTCGAGGTCATGGCACCGTGGGCCGTGGCGTCCGAACGGGGAGAGTGGACAGGCCGCTGGACCGAGCCGGATGGCGTCGTCGAAATCGGCGGCACCTACCTGGCGCAATGGCGGAAGGTGGACGGCGTGTGGCTGATCCAGGCCGAGCTGTTCGTACCCACCCATTGCCGCGGCTCGGCGTACTGCGCCAAGCGACCCTAGCCCGGGAATATCGTATGCGTCCGTCAGGTCTCATCAAGCGACTCGCCGCGCTGGCCGTGTTGTTGGCGCTTGCCGGCGTGAGTGCCCGCGCCGCGATCAGGGCGATCGTCGACACCGACGAACGCCTCATCACGCCGGTGCCTCACCGCTACATTCACGGGGTGATTCCGGACGACGCGAAATTCCAACTGGCATTGCCTGACAACTGGAACGGCAAGCTGGTCATCTTCTCGCGAGGGTTCTCAGGCACCGAACTCACCCCGGGCGCGTTCAAGACGACGGCCCTCGACAAGGGTTACGCCTTCGCGGCGAGCGACGAAGGCTGGAATCGCCTCACCATCGCCAAGGAGCCGGAAGACAGTTACTACGAATCGCGTCAGCGGATTCGCGAGTTGACCCTGTACGCGCAGCAGGTGCTGGCGACGTACTACAAGAAGAAGGCGTCGCGAACGCTGATGATGGGCGGCTCGAACGGCGGCCACCATGCCAAGTGGATGGTCGAGAGCTATCCTGACTTGTACGACGGCGGGATCGCCGGCTACGGATTCAACTCTCAAGTGAGCCAGTGGGGGTCGATTGCCACGATGCTGCGCCACTACGACGTTGTGGCTCCTCGCATCGACGACATCATCGCGAAGCGGGCTGCCGAGCCGTCGTGGGATCCGGCGCGGATGCCGCTTGTCCCCGCGTTGACGGCCGGGCAGCTGGCGGCGCTTCAGGGCATCTACAACGTCCCGGCCACGATGTCGAATGGCGTCACCTTCGACGTCGGTCGATGGCCCGGTTCGGAGGCGCAGTGGAAGGGCAACCATGGTGCGTTGGTTGGGTATCTCCGCGACTCGATGCCGCGTTTCGATCCCACCTTCAACCCCAACGGCGGCGCGCTGACCGACGACGAACTGCGGTTGTGGGATCCAGCACGGAGTCCGAAGGCCGTGCAGAGGGACCTGCGCCGGCTCGACCTGACCGGCAATCTGAAGCGACCGGTGATCGTGATGCACGGCACTGCGGATGCCATCGTCTCGCCAGGCGAGTCCGAGGGCTATCGCGCGCTCGTGGAGCGGCGCCTCGGGCAGGCGAAGGCCGACAATGTGCTCGCGGTGTACTACATTCCAGGCATGGGCCACGGCGGACCTGAATACAACAACCTGATCGGGGCGCAGTTGGATGCGCTCGAACAGTGGATTGACTATCGGGAAAGCCGTGGGAAGAAGGGAGCGCCCGCCCCTGAGTCGCTCGGCGGCTACGAGCGCGGCGTGAGGCCGGCAGGCGTGCCGGCGGTCCGGTAGCTCATTCGCCTAGGCATGGGAGGTCGCTGAGCGCAGCGGCCGGGCCTGCTCGTTGATGATCTGCCGGAATCCTTCAGACGCTGACGCCCACTCGACGAGGTCAACGGCAAAGGGCAGATCGGATTCGTCGAACGCCTCCCGGAGTTGACCGATCGTCCGCAGTTCGAGCGGTTCGTCGCCCATGATGACGAGGTCAAGATCGGAAAAAGGCTTGGCCGGCCCCGTCACGCGCGAGCCCATGACGCGGATCTCACGGTCGGGGACGTGACGGGCCAGCATGGCCAAGACCGCGTCCAAAGCCGCCGCTGGGGCGTCAATCGGTGACACGGTTGCGCGCCTCCAACTTTGCCAGCAGGTGCCCGATGTCGACGGTGAACTGCGGCAACCCGGCCACGATGCGTTCCGCCTTTTGCCGGTCGTACGAATGGCTGGTGATGTTTCTGGTTTCACGATACTCGTGAAACCGCGAGACGTCATCAACGAGGCCAGCCTCGGCCGCGCCCCGCACGACCTGCATGAAGGTCATTTCGTCGACCGCCGTCGGCACTGGCACGATCTGCTCCAACTGGCGCTTCATGTACTTGAAGGCGAGCTCGTAAGTGAACTCAAACGCCTGAATGGCTGCGGCCCGAAACTGATCCCGCAGGCCCGGATCGGCGGCCAGATCTGACTTGAGGTAGCCCAGGCTGGTGTTGAGGGCCGCGAGCGCGTCGCGGAGCGAGGAGAGGTCCAGCGACATGAGGATGTGTCTCTTTCCCGCCAGTATGCGTGGGCGCGTCGTGGTGGTCAAGGTCCGCTGGCGAAAATGGTCATTGCGCCCCTGTGCGTCGCTCCTTCCCGCCGCCCGTCAACCTCGCGCGCACGATCTCTGCTTGCCGTTTGGTGATGACGAGGACGATCTCACGCCCGTCCGGTGAGAGCCCGGGCGCGCTTGACCCCACGAACGAAGTGAGCCCCACGAAGGCGCGTAGCGCCAAACCCCACGCGGCCGAGAGGCCGCGCCCTATCGCGGCTGGCTGATTCCTGCTATACTCTCCAAGTCACTGCGCTTTCGTCCTCAGATCTCCTCGGGACTACCACCCTTCGGTATTGTTAGCTCAGATGCGCGACCCCCTACAGGGCGTCAGCCGCAATGCGCCAATCCGGCGCGACAATCGTCGTAATCGTCGGCCTGCTGTGTGCGGTTAGGGAACGCTCAGGCAATATCAGGAGCGCTTCGCTATGCCGTTCGTGTCACTCGGGCTCACGCCCTCACTTTGTAATCCGCTCGCCAAACTGGGCTACACCACGCCCACGCCGGTGCAGCTCAAGTCCATTCCGATCGTCCTCACGGGCAAGGACCTGCTCGCGCGCGCGCAGACCGGCACCGGCAAGACCGCGGCGTTCGGCCTGCCGATGATCCAGCGCCTGCAGATCGTGGGCGGCGCCCCGGCCGGCACGCGCAAGCCGCGCGCCCTGGTCCTGGTGCCGACGCGTGAACTCGCGCTCCAGGTGCACAAGTCGCTCTCGACCTACGGCGTGCCCGCGAACATGCGCGTCACCGCCATCTTCGGCGGCGTCTCGATCGTGCCGCAGAAGCGCGACCTGCAGCGCGGCGTCGACATCATTGTCGCGACGCCGGGCCGCCTGCTCGATCACATGGAGCAGCGCACGGTCGACCTGTCGGGCATCGAGATCCTGACGCTGGACGAGGCCGACCGCATGCTCGATATGGGCTTCCTGCCGCCGCTGCGCCGCATCCTGAAGGTGCTGCCGCGCGAGCGCCAGACGCTGCTGTTCTCGGCCACCATCTCGCAGGACGTCGTGCGCCTGTCGGCCGACTTCACCCGCGACCCGCAGCGCGTGGACGTGTCCGAGGGACAGGTCATGGCGCAAACCGTGACGCACCGCGTGCATCCCGTGTCCGACCAGCGCAAGGGCGACTTGCTCACGCACGTGCTGATGCAGGCGCCGATCGGCCAGGCACTGGTGTTCTGCAAGACCAAGCACGGCTCGAACCGCGTCGGCCAGTACCTGGAAGGCGCGGGCATCAAGGCCGCGGTGATTCACGGCAACAAGAGCCAGGGCGCGCGCACCCGCGCGCTCGACGACTTCAAGGCCGGCCGTGTCCGCGTGATGGTCGCGACCGATATTGCGGCGCGTGGCCTCGACATCGCCCAACTGCCGCTGGTCGTCAACTTCGACCTGCCGCTGGTGGCCGAAGACTACATCCACCGCGCCGGCCGCACGGGCCGCGCCGGTCTTGCCGGCCACGCCATCTCGCTGGTGTCACCGGCTGATCGCAGCTTGATGCACGACATCCAGCGCCTGTTGCCCACGCCGGTCGAGCACGTCGTCATCGACGCCTTCCCGACGACGGCGGGTTCGCATGAGGCGTTGCCGGAAGCCGGCCGCCGCCACCAGGGTGGCAGGAACAACCGTGGGTCCAGTGGACCCCGTTCGGGGGCGCGTCAGGGGTCCGGTGGACCCGGACGCCGTCCAGCGGGCCGGTCGGGACGCTTCGGCGCCCGTCCGTAGTCCAACCCAGCACTGGCTTCGACAAACCTGAAGGTTTGTCGCCACGCCGGCAGTGTTTTCGATACCGCCGCGCGCATGTCGCGGCGGTCTCTCGAACGCCCGGATCGTCCAAGTGCCGATTCGGGCTTGTTTTTGTACGGCATGCCGCTCGTCGAGAGCGGGTTGACCGGCTACCGCAGGATGGTGGCCAGGCCCTCGAAGAAGAGGCAGTGCCGCACGAAGCCCAGCGACTCGTAGAGGTGAAGGGCGGCGTGGTTGTGGGCCCGGACATTCAGGCCCACGGTGCCACAGTCTTTCACCACGTCGAGCACGGCGCGGGTGACCGCGCCGCCGAGTCCGCGTCCGCGGCAATCGCGCCTCGTATAGATGTTGCCGATGGCGACGGCCTGTTCCTCGGGAGCGAACAAGTGCGTGCCCGCGGCCGAGACGAGCGCATCGCTTTCGTAGACGCCGAAGAACACGCCGTCGGTCACCATCGATGGATAGAAGAAATCGGGTGACTCGCCAGTTGCTTCGCCATCCGCGTACAACGTGAGTAAGGCCGGCACGTCAGCCGCGCCGAGACGCACGGTCCGGGCTGGCGTGCTGTGGCGTCCGGCTGTGGCCGGACCGTTCCATCCCATGCGCCACATCTGGCACTGGTTCTCGATCACGGCGTATCGCGCGACCTCGTCAAGGGCGTCCTGCTGCAGTTGCAAATGGACCGGCCAGCGCACGTGGTCGAGGGCCTCGCGAACGGCGCCCGTGCCGATGGCGAAAAGAATGCTGGTGTCGAAGTCGTGCAGCACGAGCGCAAGGTCCGGCCCGAACCACTGCGTCTTCGCGAACATCGTCGGCGCCAGGTCGCCCAGGGCATAGACACCCCAGACCGGGTCGCGGCGCAGGATCGCGCGGATTGTTGTCTGATCGGTGAGCCGAGGCATCTGGGAGGCGCTTCAAGTATAAAGGAGCATCATGCCGCCTATTCGAGCGCTTGCCCTCGCCGCGATGACCCTGCTGCCGCTGCCGCTGTCGGCCGAGCAGGGGAGCCAACCGCGTAACGACCTGCCCCAGCCGTACACGACAACCCGCACCTGGGGCGAACTGCCGCCAGGGGTGAAGTGGGCGGCGGTCACGGCCATTGAACCGGCGCCAGACGGCACGATCTACGTCGTGCACCGGTGTTTCGAAAACTCGTGCGCGGGCCGGCCCGAAGCGCCGATCCTCAAGTACAACGCCGCCGGCAAGCTGCTGGCGACCTTCGGCCAGGGCCAGCTGATCTTCCCGCACGGCGGGACCGTCGATCGCGAGGGTAATCTCTGGATGACCGACGCCGGCAGCGCGCCGGGCAAGGGCCACCAGGCCATCAAGTTCAGCCCCGAGGGAAAGGTCCTGATGACGCTCGGCAAGGCCGGGGTCAGCGGGTCGGGTCCCGACCTGTTCGATCAGCCGACCGACGTGGTGGTCGCGCCGAACGGTGACCTGTTCGTCACCGACAGCCATCGCAACGGCAAGAACAACCGCGTCGTGCACTTCACGAAAGACGGCAAGTTCATCAAGGAGTGGGGCCGCAAGGGCTCGGGCCGCGGCGAGCTGAGCGAACCGCACACCCTGGCCATGGATTCACGGGGCCGGCTGTTTGTCGGCGATCGCGAGAACAACCGCATCGTGATCTATAGCCAGGACGGCCAGGTGCTGGACGAGTGGCGGCAGTTCGGCCGGCCGAGCGGCATCGTGATCACCAGCGACAACACGATCTACGTGGCGGATTCAGAGTCGTGGGGCACCGACACCGGCGCGCACGAACTGCCGGGCATCAAGAAGGGCATCCGCATCGGCAGCGCCCGCGACGGCCGGGTGACAGCGTTCATCGAAGATGCGGAATCGACCGCTGCCGATCACGCCGGCGCCGAAGGCATTGGTGTCGACGCTCACGGTAACGTCTACGGCGGCGTCGTGCGGCGCCGCATGCTGGAGCGGCACGTCAAGAAGTAAACCCGCCGCCGCACGCGTTCGCCATGGAACTCGCGCACGGCCGAGCGGTCACCGTGTCACGCTGGCCTCGGCCATGCCGCGGGGATTGGAAGTGAGAAGTCCGAATGCTGGCGCCCGACGTTCGTACTTCTCACGTTCCACTTGTCCCTTCATGCTGCGTTGGTTCAGCAGCCTGCCTAGAACCGGTACCTGACGGCCACTTCGACCTGCCGCGAGGGCGCGTTGATGTTCGGCAGCAGCGACGTCGACTGGCCGAACGTGGCCGCCGTGATGTTGTTGTTCGGCACGTTGTAGTTGGCACGGTTGGCGATGTTGAAGAGCTGCCCGATGATCTCGACATCGTGGCCGCCGCCCACCTGAAACGACTTCGAGAGGCGGAGATCGACGTTGGCGAACCCCGGGCAGGTAACCTCGCTGACGCTGGGCAGGGCGCGGCCCTGCCGGAAGGTGTTGATGGCGGCGAGGTTGAGGTCGCGGCAGCCACTAAACCGCGTCACTCCGGCCGGCAGGTCGATGGCATAGCCGTCGGCGTTGATGTCGATGCCGCTGGTCGGGTTCATGGGCAGGCTCGATCGGAAGTCGCCGATCAACGACGCCTGTAGCCCCCAGGGCAACTGCGCGATGCCGCTCACCACGAGCCGATGGCGCCGATCCGCGGGGCCGGGATAGGTTTCCTTGAAGAAGCCATAGCGGTTGCCGTAGACGTTCTGGAAGCTGTCGTCTTCGCTGTGGCTCAGCGTGTACGACACCAGGTATTGGTAGCGCTGGCTGAGCCGCTTGTCGACCTTCAGCAGGAAGGCCTGGTAGCGGTTGTCGGCCGTGGGCTGCCAGAAGTTGACGCGCGCAAACTGCGGATGGGGGCGCACGCGCGTGACCGGATCGGGCAGGTTGAGATCGACCGTGTCGCGGTCCGACTTGCGCTGGACGACGATCGCATCCGCCGTGATGCCAAAGTTCTGTCCCACCATCTTCGACAGGCCGATGCTGAACTGATGGGCGTAGGCGCTGACGTTGTGGTTGTCCATCACCGTGATGTTGGGGGGCGCCGTCGAGACGAACTGATCGCGCGAGCGCCCCTGCAGCGGATCCGGATAACTGGGATTGCTGATGATGATCTGCCGGCTTTGCGGCCAGGTCAGCTCGCCGAAGTTTTGCAGCGTCCGCATGTTCTCGTAGAACAGCCCGTAGCCGGTGTGCAGGTTGGTGCGTCCGTCGCCGGTGACGTCCCACGCCAGGCCGGCGCGCGGTCCCCAGTTGTTGGTGTCGCCGCGCTGCTCGGCACCCTGATGAAAGGGGATGGCGAGCGGGAACGAGGTAAAGGCCGGTCCCAGCTTGTCGCCGATGCGTCCGAGCAACTCCGGCAGGTTCTCGTTGAACGATCCGATCTGCCGGTCGTAGCGCAAGCCGAGGTTCAGCGTCACCCCAGCGGCCAGCCGCCAGTCGTCCTGCAGGTAGGTGGCAAAGTGCCTGGTCGGAATTTCGCCGTAGGTCGGCAGGGCGTTGGTCCACTGGGTCGGCCACGTCGTCGGGTCGCCGGCGCTATAGACGGCATCGCGCGGGAAGGTCCATGACCCGAGGGGCGAGCCAAGGTTGTCGGACCGGAACGAGATCACGCTCAGGTCGCCGCCCGCCTTGACCTGGTGCGCGCCGAGGGTCCACGACATGTCGTCGCGGATCTGCCAGCGCTTCTCCGGCCCCATCTGACTGTTGCCGCAGCCGCCATAGGCGAGTGACGGATAGTTGAAGATCGCCGAGCAATAGCCGAGCCGCTCGGCGCCAAAGTCGCCGGGCTCCCACGAGCCATGACTGTAGGGCGGGGCCACCTCGTATTTGGCATAGGCATACTGCAGCCGGATGTCGTTGAGCAGGCGCGGGCTGATCACCCAGGTGTGGCCGCCGACGTACGAATCGCGCGGCACCGCGAAGTCGAAGCTGTTGGTCGGGTGCACGCGTCCGCCGGAGGTGATGATCGGCCGGTACTCGACTTCCTGCGATGCCCGGCCGAACAGCATCTGGTTCGACGTCAACTGGTGGTCGGCCCGGACCGAGTAGGTCCAGCGATACTGGTCGCTGACGTAGGTGCCGTCGTACTGCGGAAAGCGGCCACCGGTGTTGACCGTAAAGAACTGATTCTCGTTGGTGCCCTCGGCGGCGACGAAGAAGTGCGTGCGGTTCTGCACGATCGGCCCGCCAAAGGTGCCGCCGTATTGATACCGCCGGAAGTCGGGACGCGCCGCCTCGAAGACGGTCTTCGCCGTCAGCGACTGGTCGCGGAAAAAGGTGAAGCCCGAGCCGGAGAAGGTGTTGGTGCCCGACTTGGTGACCACGCTCAGCACGCCGCCGGTGGCGAGGCCAAATTCCGCCTTGTACGTCGACTGCGACACCTTGAACTCGCGGATCGAGTCCATGGCGAAGTTCTGTCGCGGCTCGCCCATTTGCGCCCACGTGTTGTTGACGCCGTCGACGATGAAGCCGTTCGAGTATTCGCGGGTGCCGGCACCGATGTTGACGTTGCCGCGATAGAAAAAGCCGCGAATGTTGTCCTGCGACACGCCCGGGGTCAGCATGGCCAGATCGATCCAGCGCCGCGAGGCCACCGGCAGATCCTGAATCTGCGCGTTGGTGATCGAGCTGGCCACCGCCGAGGCCCGGCTGTCGACAATCGGCGCATCGCCGGTGACGGTAATGGTCTCGGTGATGGTCGCCGGCCGCAGCGAGAAATCGACCACCGCGGCCTGGTCGATGGCCAGGGTGAAGTCGGCGCGCGCCGTGGAACTGAACCCGGCCAGTTCCGCGGTGATGGTGTACGAGCCGGGCGGCAGCGCGGGCAGATGGTAGCGGCCGTCCGCGTCGCTGATCGCGGTGCGCAGCAGCCCGGTATCCTGGTTCTTCGCCGTCACCGTGGCACCCGGAAGAATGCCCCCCGATTCATCTTTGAGTGTCCCGGTGATTTGCGCATTCTGCGCGAACGCGGTTCCGCCCGCGAGCACCAGTACCGCCAGGAATACTGATCGCCGAATCCAAGTCATCATGAGACCGTCCCCTTCCAGAAGTAACTACTCCCTGCCATTCGTCGTCGCCGCCGGCGGCGCGCCGGGCCGTACCGGCCGCACCCGCAGCAGCGTGATCGAGGTGCTGTCCCGCTGCCCATCCTCCTCGATGCGCTCGACGGTATAGCGGCCATCGCGCAGAAACCCGATGTGGGCCATGACGTAGGCCAACCCCGGCTTGGTCACCAGGTTCAGCCAGTCGCCCTGTGCCGTTTCGTCGGGCGCCTCGGTGCCGCCGGAGATGAACGTCACTTGCGGCCACTGGTTCATCGAGAATCGGCCGGCGCCGCCCTCGCCACCGCCGCCCCGCACCGCGCCCGCCCGGCGCGACCCGCGCACCTCCCCGGTTTCCATGTCCGTGTAGTAGATGGCGGTGTCTTTGTAGATTTCCTGGCTGTACACAAACGGCGCGAAGCCGTAGGCCCAGCGCCGGTAGCGGGCCTGCGACCTCAGGTTCATGTCACGCACATCGGCGTTGCGGTTGATCTCCCTGACTACGGCCTCGCGGATGGCGGCCACCGACTCGAGGTGCGCCGGGTCCCGCGGATCGCGCAGGCTGCTGATCGAGGTGTACCACCCGCGCGTCGTCCAGTAGCTGCGGAACCCCGGCGGCACGTAGCCGGCGAATGGCTGCACCCACTCGTGCGAGGGGTAGCCATGCGGGTTGAGGTAGATGTCGGGCAGCCACTCCTGCCAGAGCCGCGATCGCACGAGCGCTTCCGGCAGCAGCGGATCGGGCAGTCCGACCTGCGACGCCACGTCCATGCCGAGAGCGCTGTAGCGGCCGGCGTGCAGCATGTGCGTCGGCGTCAGCTTCTGCAGGTCGTAGGCCATTTGCGCGCCGTCGGGATTCTCGACCGGGTGCAGGATGACATTCACCTTCTTCAGGAGGTCGCGGTACGACGGCTCGGTCACCATCAACTCGGCCAGCCGCAGGATGTGGCTCGTCGAGGAGACCTCGTTGGCGTGCTGCCGGCCGGTAATGAGAATGGTGGGCTTGCGCGCCGTCAGCTTGGCGAGCGACACCAGCTCGCCGGCGGCCGGCAGCGTGAGCTCCATCACCGAGACCTCCCGCCCGCGATAGGAGCGGCCCGCTTTGTAGGCCCGGACTTCGGGATAGGCCGCAAGCTGCTTGACGACGGCTTCCGACTCGTCTGGGCTGATGACGTGGTCCCACGTAACCTTCGGCGGCGCGGGTGCGCCGGCCGGCGAATGGACGTTGCTGGACGCAAAGCGGCCCGTCGACGGCACCACCCGCCGCGTGCGGGCATCGACCTGGACGATGGCCACGGCCACGCGGTCGACGCGGTCGAACGACATGACGTCCTGAAACAGGCCGGCGCCGTGCAGGCGGGCGAGCGCCGACAACGCGTCGGCGGCGCGGGCGGCTTCCGCGTCGTTGCGCGCCTCCACTTGTAATTCGATTTCGCTGACCGCGTCCGCGCGGGCCACGACCCGCAGCGCTTGCGGCGCGGTCGTGTCGATCTTGCCCAGGTCGCGCCGCACCTGCTCCGGCTTTGCCGAGCCCGCCTCGGTATACGTCACTTCGAGCTGCGGCTTGGTGGCGGTGTTGCCCGCATACAGGACGCGGACGCGGCCCGCTTGGCCGCGCCTCTCCGGGTGAATGATTGGATAGATCTTGCCGGGCGCCGCCAGCCGGCGCCGTGTCGTCGTCCGGCCCAGCGCGTCGAAGAAATCGAGGGTGACGAAATACAGGTCTTCGTGCAACGCCTCGAGCGACGACACCAGCTCCTCGTCGACGCCGATGCGGAAATCGGGCTCGCTCATCCAGATCTCGACGTCGAGATCGCGGTGAAAAGGCTGTTTGTCCGGCATCGGCCGGTTCTCGGTGACCTTCATGACGTGGTCATGGATGCGTGGCAGGATCTTCGCCTGATAGTGGTCCCAGAACCGTTCGGGATCGGTCTGGATGCGCGCATCGACGACGGCCTGACCGTTGATGCGGGCGGTGACCCAGCCGGTGGTGACCTCGAAACGCGACCAGCCTGGAAACTTGTCGAGATATTCGCGCTCGACGAACTTCGGACTGAACGCCGCCGTGTGCACGGTGCGGCCGGCCGCGTCGGTGGCCTCGACCGTATAGATGTCCGTCGGCGCCTCGACCAGCTCGAGGCTGAACTGCTCCTTCGGCAACCCCAGTTCCCGCGCGAAAATCTCGTCCACCGGATAGAGCTCGTGCAGCCACCGGCTCGGCACCTGGTAGAACTTGTATTTCTTGGACAGATCCGGTTTGTGCTCGGCGACCTTGATGTGCACCGCGCGGACGTTCTTGTTCTTGAGCGCCGGCAGCACCAGCTCGGTGAGCCAGAGGTAGCCCTGTTTGTAGGCTGAGAGGATGCGAACCTCGGGCGCCTTGGCGCCGGCCTTCACGAGATCGGCCGTGACCTGGGCGGTGATGGCTTGTCGATACTCCGGAGACTCGCTGAGCCGGGCTTCGACCACAACGGCGGCGCCGGGCGTGACCTTGGGGAGAACGTCGGCGCGGAACGTCGCCCAGAACTCCTCGACTTCCCACGGCACATCCAGCGTTTCGTCGATCACCGGGGTGGGCGCCGTAATGGCCTGGCTGCGTACCGAAACCTTGGCGCCCTGGAGCCCGGCCTCCAGCTGGCGGGCGAGGTAGGTGTCGAGCGCGGGATTGGCCGTTTCGAGTGACAGCGTCGCCTCGAGCGAGGTGACCGTCTTGTTTTGGGCGCGAAGGTCGGCGACCATCTGATCCAGTTCGCGCACCGCCTGCGCCGCCTGCCCTGCGGTGCTCTTACCGCCAAGGAACTTGGACAGGTCGGTGCGGAGGTCGCCAAACGACAATGCCCCGCGCCGGGTATCCCATACATACGGCACCCGTTGCGCCAGATACTGGCCCGCCGCATCCGTCCCCGCGGCATCGGCGCCCGCCACGACGGTGGCGGTCACCTCGCCGAACGCCTTAGGCACGATTTGCACGACGCCTTCGCCGGGGCGCAAGTCGTCGAGCCGCGCCCGGCCAATCTTGACCAGGTCTTGCACCAGGCGATTGTCGCGTCCCACCAAAATCGGGTTCGCCTCCCGAGCCGCCTCGCGCACTTCGTCGACGGCCTTGGCAATCGGGAACGTGA
Organism: uncultured Acidobacterium sp.; assembly: GCA_964350785.1. Taxonomy (GTDB): domain Bacteria; phylum Acidobacteriota; class Vicinamibacteria; order Vicinamibacterales; family UBA2999; genus 12-FULL-67-14b. Next base: position 28,389 of record CAYGMD010000036.1, read on the forward strand.
TGCCCGTTGTCTCCAGCCCCAGTCGTGCCGCGATGTGGGCCGCGCCCAAGGCATCCGACCGCGTGCCGGCGATGACCACCGTGTCGGTGCGATCGGGAATGAGATCGGTGTAGGCGTCGCCAAACCACCCCTCGATCGAGAATGGGTTGGACAAGTCGAAGGCCTTCGCGCGTGCGGCCGGGGCCGCGCCATCAGCGGGCCGGCCGCGGTCACCGGGCGAGTCGGTGGCCAGCTCGTTGGGGTCGATAGGGGGCGTCAGCGTGCGGGTGTTCAAGCCGGCCCGGGCCACCGTCGCGCGAATCGCGGCCCGGCCGTTGGCGACGACGTCAACCGCGACGACGGCGATCTCGCCGAAGTTGAGCGTCTGCGGCTCGAGTCCGCGCCGATGCGCCGCATCGAGCTTCTGAAGTGCGGCCACCGCCCGCGCGACCTGCGTCGCGGCGGTCGACGCCCGTACCCGCACCGCCCGGATCCCTCGACGCTCGCTGTCGACAACCACCGACGTCACCGCGACGGTGGGCGAGCCGGCGCCCTCGCGAATCAGGTACTGACGGACCTGAACGGCCACCCCCTTGAGCGTGATGCCGGTCATGTTCCAGAGGCGCGGCAGCCGCGCGGCCATCACGGTGGCGGCCGCGAGCGTGCCTTTGTCGTCGCCGCCGACGACGACCAGGGCGTCGCCGCCGCCCAAGGGCGAGCGCACGACCGCAATCAGCCCTTGTCCGGGCAGCAGATCATCGAGTGCGATCTCGCCCTTTGCGGCCAGCGCGCGCACGAAGCTGTTGCCGCGGCCCACAAAGACGGGAATGGTGCCGGCCGGCGCGACGGGCACTTCGGAATCGCGCCGCACGAAGGGCAGGGTGAGGGCAGTGGTTTCGAAACCCAATCGGCCCGCCAGATTGGCCGCGGCGAGGCTGTCCTCGAGCGCGGGCTCGGTCGGGACGATGACACGGGCGGCGACGGTGTCGGCGAGGCCGTCGCCATTGGTGTCGTGGGTCAGACCGGCCGCTCCGAAATATGGGACCAAGTCGAGCGGTGGAGGGGCCACCTGCGCACGTGACGGAGGCGAAACGAGTGTGGCGAGCGCGACGAGCGCAAACCCGGCAGCGGTGACTCGGATCATGGGGCGTCTCGGAGGGGCGGCGACGGCCGCGGACCATGATTGCGTGTCAGATGGCATCGCCGCGCACGCCCATTATGAGCGCCGGCGTGTCGGAGTCAAGAGCGCAGGCGCGTCAAGCCTGGCCGCCGACCTGCGCTCTACTCCTCGCGCCTCCATCCAATGCCAGCCCTTATTCCCGCCATCACCTGGGATGCCGACGTCAGGCCGGTGCGCTCGCCCGGCGGCAGGTTCACCCGGAAGAGCGGCGCGTCGATGCAGGCCGTGGTGATCGGGCAAATGATGACGCTGGCGTGCGTGGGATTGAATGAATCGGCCTGCACCACGAGTGCTGGGCGAGGCTTGCCGGTATAGGTGCCTCGGGCGGAGACGATGACAACGGCACCGCGGGTTACTTCCACCCGCGCGAGTCCCCGGCGCGCTCGATGAGGGCGAGGGTGTCGCGATCGGCATCCTGCGTGCTGGCCAACAGCGATTGCCGTCGAGGGCGAGCGCGCGATGGCCATGCGCCACGAGCGTCCGTGCCCAGGGCAACAGGCTGCCCGGTTGCTGGTGATGCCGTGCGGCAGGATCACCGTGTCGCCCGTTGGCGGATTGGGTGTGAAGTGCCAGCCTTGCAGCGTCGCGCCGTCGCCGGCCGTGGCCGACACCGGCGCGAGCGCGGCGCCGAGCGAGGCGGCCAGGCAGGACGAAGAGCCGCTTCACCCAGGTTAGACGCGCGGATCGGCGCACATTTCGCAGACACGGTTCACGGAATCAAATCCCAGCATCTCCACTTGCGGCGAGAGATACCCGTATTTGACGGGCTCGGACCGCAGCAGGTCCGTGCTCAGATATTTCTTGTTGCTGTCGCACAGCACGGTGACCACGACCGCCTGCGGCCCCAACTCCTCCTGGACCCGGAGCGCGCCGATGAGATTGGCGCCCGAGGAGATGCCCACGGCCAGCCCGTGTTGCGCCAGCTTCTGCGCCATCAGGATGGCGTCGCCGTCGTTAGCCTGCACGATGCGGTCCAGTTCGTCGAAGTGGACGATGGGCGGCACGAACTCGTCGGAGATGCCCTGGATGCGATGATGGCCAATCTTGTAGCCGGCCGACAGCGTGGGCGACTCGGCGGGCTCGAGCGGATGCACGCGGACCGACGGCTTCTGCGACTTCAGGAAGCGGCCCACGCCCATGACCGTGCCGCCCGTGCCGACGCCGGCCACGAACGCGTCCGGTGACAGCCCTTGCCCCTGCAGTTGCAGCCAGATCTCCGGGCCCGTGCCGGTGACATGGGCGTCGATGTTGGCTTCGTTGGAAAACTGGTGCGGCAGGAAGGTGCGCGGGTTGGCCTCTTTCAGCGCATCGGCACGGGCGATCGAGCCCAGGAAGCCGCCGTCGGCCTTGCTGACGAGCACGACCGACGCCCCGAAGCTCGCAATCAGCGAGATGCGCTCGCTGCTCATCCAGTCGGGCATGAACACCGTCACCGGGTGGCCGAGGGCGCGGCCGATGGCGGCAAACGAAATGCCGGTGTTGCCGCTGGTCGCCTCGGCGATCGGATCGCGGGGGTGGATCAGCCCGGTTTCGTAGGCGCGTTGCAGGATGTGCAGCGCCATGCGGTCCTTGATGCTGCCGGTCAGGTTGAGCGGCTCGTACTTGGCGTAGATGGTCCGCGGCTGACCATCGACGCGCAGCGCGAGCGACAGCAGGGGGGTGTTGCCAATCAGCCGCCGCAGGGAGTGAAAGTGACGGGTGAGATCCGGGGCGAGGGTGGGGGTCGGCATAAGCTCTCCCCTTGATGTTACTCCTCAGCGGGAGGAGGCGAGCCAGGCTAACGTCTCGGACGGCGTGAGTACGCGCACGGCCGAGCCCTTGAAGTCGCCGGGATTGCGCGTCACCAGCGCCTCGCACTTCGCCCGTTTGGCGGCCGCGGCGGTGACCGCGTCTTCAAAGTCGGTCCAGTTCAGCGAGAGGGCGGCGTTCAGTACTGCATCATCCACGCCCGCCACTTCGAACACCGACAGCAAGGCGTCCGTGGTCGCGCGGGCCATGCGGCCGCCGACCGCCTTGGCGTTCAGGTAATGCAGCGTGGTGACGGCATGGGCCGAGAGGAGTCCTTCGGCCTTGCCCCGCTCGACCGCCGCCCACACCTCGGACGAGGCGTCAGCGAACGGCGCGCGGTCCAGCAGCACATCGAGCACCACGTTCACGTCGAGCAGGATGCGTTTCATCGGTACTTGCGCTCGAGATAGCGGTGGTAATCGGCGGGTGACCCGCGCTTGAGCGAGCCACGAAGGCGGCGCAGGACCACCGGCGTGTCGCCGGTCCGGCCCCGTGGCGTGGCTGCCAGTTCCAGCAATTTCTCCACGAGTCCCGATACCGAGGTCCCTTGCTCGCGGGCATAGACCTTCGCGCGCTCGACCACGCGCTCGTCAACGCTGAGGGTCAGTTTCGCCATACGTATGAATCTATCAGGTTCATACGTATCTGAAAACATCAACTGTCGCGTATACTCCTCCTGCCTCGCCTCCCCCAATGCCCACGCTGACCTCGCCCGACGCTACGCGGCTCGTGTTTACCGTCGGCGACCTGACGGCGTCGGGGAGGCTTGACATCATGATTGCCACGCTCGCGCTGGGCGAGTGCGATCCAGCCAAGGGCGACCTTCGTCGCTGGCAAGCCGACGCAGATCGCGGTCCACCTGGCCGTATCCAGCGGGACTGCCGCAGAGGCATCGCGGCCTCACGTTGTGGTGGTGCAGCACTGGTTCGACGAGTTGAAGGCTCGCGTTCCGCTTCCCCGATAAAAGAGAACGGGCGGCGCGTCCGCCTCCGCGCCCAGGCGCTTCGGCGAGACGGCAGCCCGTCCCGAACTTCCTGCTTCTAACTTCTAACTTCTAACTTTTGACTTCTTACTTCGTCCCGCCCTTGGCGGCGATGGCCTTGTTGATGGCCTCGACCGTCTTGGTGGCGCGGAACTCGACAATCTGCTTGGCGAGCGCCGTGGCCTTGGCGCGGTTGCTGATGTCCACGCCGTTGATGGTCGCCTTGCCGGCCTTGACGCGGGCGTCGTAACGCACCGAGTTCGGGTCGTCGATGAACATGTTGAGCGTGATGATCGGGTCGTCGTGCAGCCCGTCGCTCTTGCCGTCGACGATGCCGTTGGCGGTCATGTGCTTCGAGACGCTGGCGTAATCGTAGTACTCGGGAATGTGCAGCGCGAGCGCCGTGCCGGCCCACTTCGCCGTCAACGCCTCGGCGACCGCCTTCTGGCCGTTCTGGTTGCCGCCGCTGTCGCCGATGAAGATGATGTTCTTGAAGCCGTGCGCCTGCAGGCTTTCGGCCGCGTCGGTCAGCACCGCGCGGAACGTCTCTTCGCGCATGGTCATGGTGCCGGGCGACACCATGTGGCCGGTCTTCGGCTCGATGCCGCCCTCGGGCACCAGCTTGATGATCGGCGCGCACAGGGCGTTGCCCATCTTGCGGGCAATCGCTTCACAGTTCGCGTGCAGCACGTAGTTGTGCTTGCCGGTGACCAGCCACGGCCCGTTCGGTTCGATGCCGCCGGTCGAGATGATGATGCTGGTCTTGCCGGCCTTGAGCGCATCGCGCACGTCGATCCAGGTCATCTCCTCGAGCCACACGGTGTTGGCGGGCGGCAGCGGATTGGCCACGTCGACACAGTTGTAGGGGTTGTCGGCGCAATTGCCGCCGCCAATCGAGCGTGGATCCGGAGCGGGTCGCTGGCGCTGCTGGCCGGCGGGGGCGCCGGCGGCGCCGGGCTGCTGGGCCGAGATGGACATGCCGCCAATGGCGACGAGGCTGACTGCGACGAGGGCGATGTTTTTCATGGGTCCTCTGTAATCTAACGGCGGCACTAAAGTGCCGCCCTCCTGGCACCAGTAACCTACTGTCCGGTCTTGATGCGGAACGTGCCGTCTTCCATGCGCTCACGGTACTTGCCGTGGCAGCTGGCGCAGGTCGCGCCGAGCGGCGTGATCGAGGTCTTGGCCGCGTCGATGTTGTTGATGCCGAGGTTCATCAAGATCCCTTCCGCGTGCTTGCGGCCGTCGGCCGCCCAGTTCATGGCCTCGGTGTTGCCCTTGGCCTTCCAGAAGGCTTCGGTCTCGGTAAAGGCGGTCTTGAGAATGGTGGCCTGTTCGTTGCTGAGTTTCATGTCCTTGCCGTCGAGCGCCTTGCGCAGGGCGGCCTGGGCGGGCGGCAGCTTGGTCATGATCTTCTGCAGCGTCAGGTCGTCCGCCGACAT
>CAYGMD010000037.1:0-33721 GCA_964350785.1 uncultured Acidobacterium sp.
CCCCGCGCCACCGCCCGCGCCACCTTGCTCGCCATCGAGCGCCTCGTGCACACCGCGCTGGCCCTCAACCGCGCCCGGCACCAGGAGCGCGAGCAGACCGCGCTCTGGCCCGAACCATCGCCCGAACAGCAGCTGGGCCTGGTGTGCGCGTCCGAGCGCATGCTGGAGCTGATCAAGTCGGTGCGCCGCATCGCGCCGTCGAACGTGACCGTGCTGATCAGCGGCGAGACCGGCGTCGGCAAGGAACTGTTCGCCCGCGCCCTGCACCAGGCGTCGGCCCGGCACGAGCGCGTCTTCCTGCCGTTCAACTGCACCGCCGTTCCCCGCGACATCGTCGACAGCCAGTTGTTCGGCTATCGCCGCGGCGCCTTCACCGGCGCGCACGACGACTCGCCCGGGTTGATTCGCTCGGCCGCGGGCGGCACCTTGTTCCTCGACGAAATCGGCGAGATGAGCCTGGAAGCGCAGCCCAAGCTGCTGCGCTTTCTCGAAACCGGCGAGATTCTCCCGCTCGGCGAGACCCGCCCCCAGTTCGTGGACGTCCGCGTCGTCGCCGCCACCAACGCCAACCTCGATCAACTGGTGGCCGACGGCAAGTTCCGCGAAGATCTTTACTATCGCCTGAGCGTGATCCCGCTGCACGTGCCGCCGCTGCGCGAGCGCCGCGAGGAGATCCCGCTGCTCGTGGATCACTTCCTCGACAAGTTCACCCACGAGCTGCAGAAGCCGCTGCTGCGGGTCGCCGAGGAAACGCTCGAGTACCTGGTGCTCTACCGCTGGCCCGGCAACGTGCGCCAGTTGGCCAACGAGGTGCGGCGCCTCGTCGCGCTGGCCGAGCCGGGCGCGGTCCTGATGCCGGAACACTTGTCGGCGGCCATTGCCGCCAGCCGGCGCACCGTGCCGGCCGACCAGCGCACGCTCGAGCCGACGGAGATGGTGATGCGCCTGGACCAGCCTCTGGCCGCCGCCACCGAACATCTCGAGCGCGCCGCCATCCAGCGGGCCCTCAAGCTGTGCGACGGCAAGGTGGACGATGCGGCGAAGCTGCTCGGCCTGTCGCGCAAGGGCCTGTACCTGAAACGCCAGCGCCTGGGCCTCGAATAGCGGCCCAACAAATAGCCAAGCCACCAATCAGTGCGCCGGGACTTGAGCGCGGCAAACCACCGGCACAGCGGATACATCAGCAACACGACGACGTAGCCGCCCACAGTTGGACGGCCTTGGCTGCTTGCACGGAAAAACACCCTTCGATGCCTAAACAGCCGTAAACCGGCACATACTGTCTCCCGATCGGCTCCCGCTGTCAGCCGTCTTCCCTGGGAGCCACTTGTATTGTGGTGAGCCAGTCATTAGTGAGCGCTTTGCCCGTACTCGAGGCCGACGACGTGTGCCTCCGGGAAGTGAGCCTGTCGGACGCGGCGGCGTTGGTCGCGCTGTTCGCGCGGCCCGATGTGTCCGCTCACCTTGACCCCCCGCCCGCCACCCTCGACGACTTCGGCGCGTGGATCGCGCTGAGCCAGGCGCGCCGCGCCGACAACCGCGCCGCGTGCTACACCCTGATTACGGGCAACCAGGAGGTCTCGGGCCTGTTCATGGCCCTCCGCCTCGACGGCGGCAGCCGCGCCGAGATCGGCTTCGCGATGTCCCCCGCCCTCTGGGGCACCGGTGTGTTCCCAAAGACCGTGAATCTCTACCTGAACTTCTTGTTCAACGAGTGGGGCGTCACGACACTGGTCGGCAAGACGCTGGTCCGCAACGGCCGTGGCGTGGGCGCCATGCGCAAGCTGGGCGCGAAGATTGTCGAGGAGGCGGTCCGCAACGGCCAGCCGGAATACATCTGGACGCTGGAGCGGCAGTCGTCTTAAGTCGGCGGACGCGACCTCACATCGTCGACTTCAGAATCTCCGCGATCGCCGGTCGCAGCGCCGGCGTGAGGTGCGCATACTTCTTGCCGGTTTCCTCACCCGCCAGCACGCGATCGATCTTCCCCATCACCAGCGTCTTCACCTCGGCCGGCAAGGCCTGGAACGGCGGCGAGTAAATCATGTAGCTCAGCGGATACTTCTGCAGCCGCGTCTTCAGGTCCAGCTCGCGCAGCGATCGGCCTTGCGCGTCGCGCGGCCCCTCGGCGGTGAACTTTTCCGCGAAGCCAGACGAGCCGACGATCGGTCCGTCGGTGATCGGCGCTTCATCCACGAACAGCAGGTAGTCGACGATTGCATCGGCCGCCTCGGCCACCCGCGCCGCCGATGCCGCCCCCCCCACGCGCGACTCCCACGTCGCCCGCGTGAACAGGTTGACGAGGTGCACCTGGTGATCGAGCACCATCAGCGCCACCACGTCGCTGTAGGGCGTGAGGTACCCGGCCAGGTCGATCTGACCGGCCAGCGACACGCGCGCGGGCGGCGGCATACTACCGGGCTTGCCCTCCGAAGCCCTGGCGAAGGAGGGCATGAACAAGGGCAGGTTGCCGGCGTGCTTCGCCGGCACGCGCTTGCCCGTGACGTACCAGCCGCCCCAGCGATCTTCAATCGGCCGGTAGTGATCGACGGCAAAACCGTCGGCATAGTCGGCGTCATTCTTGCGCGGGAAGGTGCTGAGGATGGTCTGGCCCGCCACCGCCGGCGTGTCCCACGAGACATGACAGCCCAGGCACTGTTGATCCCGCCCGAACGTCGCGGCCGCCACCGGTTCCTGCCGCACCGTGTAGAAGACCGAGCCCATGGCCGGGTCCTGGGCAACAATTTCGAGCAACCCGGCGCCGCGGATGTAGCCCACCGACGCCACGTCGTTGAAGTAGATCGCGCGCGGGTTGTCCATCCGGATGTGGCGCCCCTGCAGGCTGGTTTGCGTATAGACCAGCACCTGCGATTCGACCGGGATGTTCAGCAGGTCGAGCACCGACTTCAAGTAGCCCGTCTGCGGATCGAACGTCAGCGACGCCGACTTGTCGGCGAGCTTCTGGTTCAGCGCGTCAACAACGGTGTGGGTGTCGGCCGTGCGGTACTGGATGGCCGGGTGATTCAGTGACTGGTCGAAAGCGCCCTGCCGCTGAGCAATGGCAAGGGCCACATTGAGGGCCAATAACGCGGCTGTGGCAGAGAGGAGGAGCGCCGGACGCATGCGTCCAGCATAACGAAAAAACGGCGCGGAGGGGTCAGCCCCCTCGGCGCCGCGAGCGTGGGGTCAGACCCTACTTACCGCCGAACCAGCTGGGAATCGGCATGTCGGCCATCGTCCGCAGGCCCGGCGCCACGCGCAGGATCTTGGGGATGGAGTTGACCGTGATCGAGGCCGTGGCGACGTCGCCGTGCAGCCCGCCGGCCACCTTCGAGGTCACGCGCGGGTGGCCCTCGACCGTGACGGCGTCAAACGATTCCGGGGCGCCCAGGTAGGCTTCCATGTGAAGCGTGATCACCGGCTGGCCCTTGCTGTAGCCAATGCCGTCCTGAATGATGCCGCAGACGTAGCCCGGGTCGACCGCAATCAACTCGCTCTCGACGGCCTTGTCGGCAATCCTGGGCTGGATCTCGTCGGTGACCTTGTCGAGCTTCCACCCCATGGCGTCGGCAATCATCTGCACGCTCTCGGCGAGGCCGACGTGGCGGACGCTGCCGTTCTTCACCTTGGCGGCAAACTGCTCCTTGGTGAGGCCCGAGCCAATCTTCTGCTGGAACGGCAGGCGGCGCGTGCGCGCGTCCTGGATACGGTCGACGCGTATGCTGTCGACGCGCTCGCAGATGCCGGTCAGCGTGATGGGCAGCGCGTCCATGGCAAAGCCGGGATTGACGCCGGTGCCGAGCACCGCCACCTTGGCCTGCTTGGCCAGCGCGTCGATCTTCTTCGCCAGGGCGCGGTTCTTGCCCACCGGGTACGACAACTCTTCGGTGGTCGAAACGATCGCCACCTTCTTCTTGAGCACCGCCTCGATCTGCGGCATCACCGTCTTGAGCGACGAACTCGTGCACAGCACCGCCACGTCGGGCTTGCCGGCCTTGATCGCGCCCATCGCGTCGTTGGTGACGCGGATGCGCAGCTTCTTGTCGAGGCCGATGACCTGCCCGAGGTCGAGGCCAACCTTCGCGTGGTCAATGTCCACCGCGCCGACAATCTGGAATCCCTTGCGTGAGGCCACCTGGCGCGCCACCGCGGCGCCAATGGGGCCCAGTCCGTAGAACAACACTCGAATGGCCATAGGAACTTCGCATTATATAGGCAAAGAACCAGGTTACGATGGGCGCTGGTGACGGACAGAAGAAGACTCAGGGGGCCCGGATGCCTCGTGCTGCTCGCGGGGGTCCTGTTTCTGCAGGCCGGACCAGCCGGCCAGGCACCCGAGTCGGCTCCCCTGTCCCCCCGGAACGCCAATTACGACATCGATGTGACGCTGGACCCCGCCGCCCGGACCTTGACCGGCAGCGAGGTCGTGACCTGGCGGAACATCGGCACCATGGAGGCGTACTCCATCCGCCTGCACCTGTATTGGAACGCCTTCCGCAACACCAACTCCACCTGGCTGAAGCAGCGGACACTGGCCGGCGGCGACGCCCTGGGCGAGGCCGGCGGCGATGACTTCGGCTACACCGAAATTGCCACCATCGTCGCCCTCAACGACGACGGGAGCACCAGGGAGGACCTGAAGCCGGCGCTCCGCTACATTTCCCCGGACGATCAGAACGCCGACGATCGCTCCCTGGCGTCGGCGGCACTGGCCACGGCGGTCCAGCCGGGCGAGACCCTGCGGTTGCGCATCACCTGGACCGGCAAGTTCCCGAAAAACTTCGACCGCACCGGCGTGATCGGCAACTATTTGTTCGTGTCGCAATGGTTTCCGAAGTTCGGCGTGTTCGAGGCCGGCGGCTGGACCGCCCACCAGTTCTTCGCCAACTCGGAGTTCCATTCCGACTTCGGCCGCTACGACGTCCGCATGACGGTGCCCTCGGGCTGGACGCTCGGCGCCACTGGCCGCGAACAGTCGAAGGCCGATGCCGGTAACGGCCAGACCACGCACCGCTACGTGCAGGACGATGTGCACGACTTCGCCTGGACGACGAGCCCGGACTTCATCGAGCGGACGCAGCGCTTCGAGCATCCCGGCCTGCCTTCGGTCGACATGCGGCTGTTGCTGCAGCCCGAGCACGCCGGCCTGGCCGACCGCCATTTCACCGGCGCCTCGGCGGCGCTGCGTTACTACGGCGAGTGGTTCGGCGCGTATCCCTACGGCCACCTGACGATCGTCGATCCCCCCTTCCAGAGTGAGTCAGGTGGCATGGAGTACCCGACGCTCTTCACCGGCGGCACGCGCTGGTGGTCGCCGCGCGGCAGCAACGACCCGGAATATGTCGTCCTGCACGAGGCCGGGCACCAGTTCTGGTACGGCATGGTGGCCAACAACGAAACCGAGCACGGGTGGCTGGACGAAGGCCTCAACGAGTACTCGGATTCACGCGTGCAGGCCGAGGCGCTGCAGCCCAACTACCTGGTCCAGCGCTTCTTCGGCGACTTCATCCCCTGGCAGTTCCGCGACATCCCGCTGAAGCGCGCGACCGACACCAACTGGATGAACACCTACCGGCGGATGGGCGACCGCGACGCGCTGTCGACGCCGACCTACGCGCTGTGGCCGGGCACCCACCAGGCGCAGTCGTACCACAAGACGGCGCTGATGCTGCACACGCTCGAGCGCAGGCACACCTGGGAAGTGATGCAGACGGTGTTCGCGACCTTCTTCACGCGGTGGCAATTCAAGCACCCGCGGCCGGATGACTTCTTCGCGGTGGTGGAAGAAGTCACCGGCCTGCCCCATGCGTGGTTCTTCGACCAGGTCTACCGCAGCTCCAACAAGTTCGACTACGCGATCGACAGCTTCGCGAGCGCCCCGGTGTCGTGGCGCGGCCTCGCCGACAACCTGACCTTCGCGGAGACCACCGTGGAGGGCACCTACCGGACGACGGTTGTGGTTCGCCGCCTGGAAGCAGGCATCTTCCCGGTGGATGTGCTGGTGACGTTCAGCAACGGCGAGCAAGTGCGCGAGGCGTGGGACGGCCGGCCGCGCTGGCGCGCCTTCACGTTCGACCGGCCGGTGAAGGCCGTGTCGGCGCAGGTCGATCCCGAGCGCGTGCTGCTGCTCGACACAAATTACACCAACAACAGTAAGGTGATGGAACCCGCCACCGAGGCGGCGGCCGCCAAGTGGTCGCTCCGGTGGATGGTGTGGCTGCAGGACCTGATGATGACCTACGCGTTCTTCGTATGACTGATTCCTCGAGTCCTCTTGCCGCATTCCTGGACGGTCTGATGCGCGTGAAGCGCGCCCCGTGGCTGGTCATCGGCCTGTGGCTGTCCACCCTGGCGCTCGCCCTGCCGCTGTCGCTGGCGCTGCACGGACTGATTGGCGACCACCTGGGCAGCAGCATGGCGGCGCAAGCGGCGGCCACGGGCATGAACTACGACTGGTGGAACGAGTTCCTGGCGCAGTCGAGCGGCGTCGGCAAGACGTTCGTGCCGGCCATCCTCGGCTTTGCCGCCATCATGCAGAACCTGAGCGGCGTGGCGGATGCGAGCGGGCCGCCCTCGGCGGTGGTGTGGGTCGTGGTGGCCCAGATGATCGTCGCGACGTTCCTGCTGGGCGGAGTGCTGGATCGCCTGGCGCGCGATCGCGCCATTGGCGCCGCCGCGTTCTTCGGCGCCTGCGGCATCTACGTCTTCCGCTTCCTCCGCCTCGCCATCGTCTCGGGCGCGGTCTATGCGCTGCTCTTCATCACCGTGCACGGATGGCTCTTTGACGCCCTCTACCCGCGCCTGCTCGAAGACCTGACGGTCGAGCGGACGGCGTTCTTCTACCGCGCCGGACTCTACCTGGTGTTTGGTGTCCTGGTCGTGTCGGCCAACCTGGTGTTCGACTACGCCAAGGTCCGGGCGGTGGTCGAAGATCGGCGCAGCATGGTTGGCGCGCTGGCGGGCGGGCTCCGGTTCGTGCGCCGCAACCTCGGCGCGACGATTGGTTTGTATGCGCTCAACTCGCTGGCGTTCGTGGCGGTGCTGTTGCTCTATTACCTGGCCGCCCCAGGCGCGGCGGCGGACACGCTGGCCTTTGCCATTGGGCAGGTGTTCATCGTGCTGCGGGTGATCGTCCGCCTGCAGTTCGCGGCGTCGCAGACGGCGCTGTTCCAGGGCCGCCTGGCGCATGCGGGGTATGTGGCGCGCCCGGTGCCGAAGTGGCCGGATTCGCCGGCCGCGGAAGCAATCGGTCCGGCATAAAAGGGGACCTGCTCCCCTTTTACGTAAACCGTAAAAAGGGAGCAGGTCCCTTTCTTACAGCGCGTCGACGCCGGCGGCGGCGGCCGCGGCATGGCGGAGCTTCTCGCGGGCGTCGATCGCGGTCGCCCGCAGCAGCGGCTCGCTGTCCTTGGCCCACCGATCCAGCGTCTCGGCAAACCGGGTCAGCCGCATCTCGCCCATCGCGTACGCCGCGCATGAGCGCAGCCATGGGTCCTGGCTGAGCGCCATGACCTCGATGGCCTCTTCGCGATCGCCCAGCGCGGCGCCCAGCATCCGGTTCGCCGCATCGATCCGCGCCGCCACCGGCACTTCGCGATCGAACAACGGGATGACGACCGACCGCACTTCCGGCGGCAGGACCGTGTCCAGGAACTCGACGGCGTTGTCGTGCACGACCGGGTCGTTCGACTGCAAGCCGACGTGGGCGCTGTGCATGTCGTACTGGGGATACAGGATCTTCAGCAACCGGAAGATCCGCTCCGCCTCCTTCTCGATCGATTCCCGCAGTCCATGCGCAATCGGGTTGGCGTCATCGTCCAGCGACGGGCCGAGCGTGCCCAGCACCTGGTACGAGCGGTAGTGGCCCATGATCTCGGCCGCCAGTACCGACTCGATCAGCTTGCGGTCGGTCGATCGCTCGGGGTGCTGCTGGCCCAGCTTATTGAGGGCCGTGATGGTGTGGTACCGCAGGATGACGTCGCGGTCGAGGACGCTCTCGGTGAGCACCGCCTGCGCCGCCGGGGAGGCAATGGCCTGCAGCACCTTGGGAATCTCGCGGCGAACGTCGGTACTCAACTCCTCGTCGGTCAGGTAGTCGCGCAGGGTGCCGACAATCCGGTCGCCGAACTCGGCGAGGGCGTTGATGGCGGCCTCCGACAGCGACGGGTCGGCCAGGCGCTCGAGCAGCGGTGCGGTCAGCGTCCGCTTCTTCAGCTTGCCGGCCGAGGCAATGGCCGCCCGCGCGACCTCGACATCCTCGTCTTCCACCAGCGCGCGCAGTTCCTTCTCGAACAGGTCGGGCAGCGTGCCGATCAACCGTGCCGCTTCCAGGCGAGTGCGCTGCCCTGACGCCCCGGGCTCATCGGCCATTCGCGACAGCATGAGCCGCGACGCCTCGACGTTCTGGGTCGCGCCGGGACGGGCGAGGAATGCCACCAGGGCGGCGCGGATCGAGAAATCCTCGAAGTCGCCGAGCGCCTCGATGCGCTCGAGCGGATCGACCTGGTCGAACGCGGTCAGATACAGGAGCGCCTCGGTGCGGACCTCCAGGCTCGGGTCCCGCAGCAGCTTCTCGACCTCGGCCTTGACGCTGGCATCGCCGGCGCGCGCGAGCAGCGCCACCGCCTGGCGCCGGATCTCGGGCTGCTCGTGATTCAGCAACCCGCGCACCGCCGGGTGGACCTTGCGGTCGTGCGCCATCTCGAACAGGCTCAGCGCGTAGGCAATCTCGCGGGTGGTGCCCTTGAGGCGCGAGGAGATCACCGCGGTGGTGTCACGGTCCATGACCGGCATCGACGCCCGCTCGGAATCAACCCGGTGCTGGTGGATGCTTTCGCGCAGGTTCTCCACGTACTGCTTGCGCGCCACCCATGCCACCACCAGCCAGGCCGCCAGCAGGACGACGCTGACGCGCGACATGTCGACCGCCGACCACTGCATGACGGCGGCAAACACCAGGACGAGCAGGCCGCCGCCGGCGTCGCCCAGGCGGTAGACCACGGTGTCGATGAACGACTTCACACGGAACGTTTGCGCGGCCGGCACCGGCAGGTACAGCAGCTCGGTGGTGGCCTTGTCGATGGAGTAGCGCAGCACCTGGTCGCTGGCCTTGAGGGCCGCCGCCGCCACCAGCGTCCCCAGCAGGAAGACCCCGACCGATCCCATCAGCATCGCCGTCGGCACGATGAACAGGGCCGCGCCCACGCCGGCGGTCCGCAGGACGCGCCCGGTGAGCAGCAATTGCAGGATCAGCGACATCACCCCGGCAATCATGTTGAAGGTGCCGAAGAACATGGCCAGGTCGTCGGTGCCCGGGATGGCCGCCTTGGCAATGGCCTTGAACTGCCAGCCGGCCACCGTGGTGGTGAGGGCCGAGATCAACACGAGCGCGGCAATCGCGCGCAGGTACGGCGACTCGCGCACCAGCGACAGGCTGCTGAACAGGGTGGCCGAGTCGCGGTTGTTGCCGGTGGCGGGCATGTCGTTGCCGACGTAGTCGGGGCGGTCGCGCCAGATGAGGATCACCAGCCCGGCGCACAGGAACAGCGACAGCGAGATGAACGCGAGCATGTTCTCGGTGCCGAAGCGCGATACCGCCTCGCGCGTGGCGAAGCCGCCGACGATCCAGCCGAGAATCGCGCCGCTGCCAATGAAGCCGAACGACCGCTTGGCCTCGCGGGTGGTCATCACGTAGTTGGCCAGGGTCCACACCTGCGACGGCGCGAGCACCGAGAACACGCCGACCCAGATGTAGATGGCAATGAACAGGGCGCCCGACTCGGTGGCCGACGAGGCCGCCCAGGTCCAGAAGAAGATGGCGTTGGCGGCGAAGAACAGGATGCTGCCGACCAGCAGGTTGCGCAGGTTGGTGCGGTGGCCGATCCACAGGTAGACGCTGGCGGCCAGGCCGACCAGGACGGCGATGGCGATGTCGACGTAGGGGAGGTCGATGGCGCGGTAGCGGTCGAGGAACAGCGCGTCGCGCGCGGCCTTGCTGGCGACGCTGCTGGCCATGGTCAGGAACAGGTAGGCGAACAGCGGGAAGGCCCGTCGCAGTTCGCGGCCGGTGAGGCCGAGCGCGCGTTCAGCAAGACTAAGCATCAGGGCCCTGCGCGAGTTTACCTTAGGATAAGATTCCACCTCCGCCCTTCGGGCTACGGTGGACAAGGCCAGATTATGAGCAGTCGTCCGTCCCTCCTCTCCCGTGGCCTCGCTTCGATCGTCCAGCTGCGCGACGGCGAGGCCACCACGGCGCTGCTCATGTTCCTGTACTCGTTCCTGGCGATGACGAGCTACAACATCGTCAAGCCGATTACCCGATCGGAGTTCATCTCCAGCCTGGGCGCCGACAACCTGCCGTGGGTGCAGTTCGGCGCCGGCGTGCTGATCGGGTTTCTGATGCAGGGCTACACCGTGCTGATGAAGCCGGTGCCGCGGCGCTGGACCATCCCGGTGACCCAGGCCGGCATGGCGGGGCTGCTGCTGCTGTTCTGGTTCCTGTTCACGGCCATCGGCGCCGACTGGATTGCGGTCGCGTTCTACGTGCTGGCGCTGATTCTCGGCATCCTGCTGATCAGCCAGTTCTGGACGCTGGCCAACGACGTCTACGATCCGCGGCAGGCCAAGCGCATCTTCGGCTTCATCGGCGGCGGCGCCAGCCTGGGCGGCGCCACCGGCGCCGGGCTGACCGCCTACCTGGTCGAGTCGCTCGGCGCCAAGCAGATGCTGCTGGTGAGCGCCGCGATCATGGGGCTGTGCTTCTTCATCGTCACGGTGATCCTGAAGCGCGAGCGGGCGGCGGGCACGAGCGACGCCACCAAGACCGGCGAAGAAGAAGGCGTCAGCAGCGGCGAGGCGATCCAGCTCCTGCGCTCGTCGCGCCACCTGCAGGTGATCGCGCTGGTGATTGCGTTTGCCGCGGTCGGCGCGGCCATCATCGAGCAGCAGCTGAACATGGCGGCGGCCGAGGCCAAGGGCGCCAGCAACTCCGACGCGATCGCCGCGTTCCTGGCCCAGGTGACGGTCTACCTCTCGCTGATCGGCTTCGTGATCCAGGTCGGGCTCACCAGCCGCATCCACCGCGTGCTGGGGATCGGCTTCGCCCTGCTGGTGCTGCCGGCCAGCCTCGGCACGACCGCCGTGATCATGCTGTTCAACCGGGCGCTGTGGGCGCCCGGCCTGGCGCGCGTGCTCGACACCTCGCTGCGCTACACGGTCGACAAGACGTCGCGCGAGGTGCTGTTCCTGCCGCTGCCGGCCGAGCTGAAGTACCGCGCCAAGCCGTTCATCGACGTGACCATGGACCGCCTGGCCAAGGGCATGGGCGCGCTGCTCATCCTGGTGCTGATCAAGGACTGGGGCTTCGGCTGGAACTGGCAGCAGTTGAGCTATGCCAGCCTGACCATGGTCGGGCTGTGGGTGGCCACTGCGATGCTGGCGCGGCGCGAATACCTGCGGACGTTCCGCCGCAGCATCGAACGGCAGGACGTCGCGCCCGAAGAACTGCGCGCAACCAGCCTCGGCCCCCGGTCGATCGAAACCCTGGTCAGCGAATTGTCGCACCCGGAACCGCGCCGCGTGCTTTACGCCATCGACCTGCTCGATGCCATGGACAAGCGCCATCTGGTGACGCCGCTGCTGCTGGCGCACGAGTCGGCGGAGATTCGCGCCCGCACGCTGCGCCTCGCCGAGACGGCGGGCACCGCGACCGCCGATCGCTGGCTGCCCCGGGTCGAACGGGCGCTGAAGGATCCGGAGGCGCCGGTGCGCATCGCGGCCGTCAGCGCGCTGGCCGCCCTGCGCGGGCAGGCCGCCGCCGACGTCATGCGCCCGTTCCTGCACGGCAGCGACCCGGCCTTGTCGATCGTCGCGGCCGCGGCCCTGGCGTCGAGCGACAGCGCGGCCGATGTCGCGGCGGCCGAGGATCGCCTGCGGCGATTCTCGAGCGACACGCGCGAGCAGGCCACGCCGTGGCGGCTGCAGACGGCACGCGCGCTGGGCGACGTCAGCAACCCGTCGTTCCGGCCGTTGCTGGTGCCGTTGATGTACGACGCCGACGTCGAGGTCGCGCAGGCGGCGATCGAGAGCGCCGGCAAGCTCGGCGCGCGGGACTTCCTGTTCGTGCCGCCGCTGGTGTCGCTGCTGCGGCACCGGCGGCTGAAGTCGGCGGCCCGGCAGGTGCTGGTCGGCTACGGCGAGCCGGTCGTGGCGCCGCTCGCCTACTTCATGCACGACCGCGACGAGGACGTGTGGGTCCGCCGGCACGTCCCCTCAACGCTCGGGCACCTGCCGTTCCCCTCGTCGGTGGCGGCGCTGCTGGCAGCCCTGGACGACAGCGACGGCTACCTGAAGTTCAAGGCGGTGTCGGCGCTCGAACGCATTCGCCGCGCCGACCCGTCGATCGCGATCGACGGGTCGGCGCGGTGACGCGGCACCTCACTGTCGAGGCCGGACTCGCGTTCAGCGCGTTGACGCTGCACCACAACCTGTTCGTCGCCGGCGGGCTCGACCCGGACTGCCTGCTGGCGCGATCACTGGCCGAAAAGCGCGACCGCCGGGTGGGCCGCACGTTCCAGTTGCTCGGGCTGATCAACACGCCGTCCGACATCGCCGCCGTGCGCCACTCGCTGAACGACAACGACCCGAAGGTGCGCTCGCGCGGCATCGAGTACCTCGACAACCTGCTGGCCGGTGACGTCCGCAGGCGCGTCATGATCCTGGTCGAGGACATGCCCGCGGACGAGCGCATCCGCAAGGGCAACGTGATGTACCGGACGCGCGTGCGCGACGTCGAGGACACGGTGGCGCAGCTCCTGCACGACGAGGACGAATCGATTGCCGCGGCCGCCGTGCTGCTGGTCGAGGAGCGCGGCCTGTGGTCCCTCGCCGATGACCTCGAGCACGTGCTGGCGCATCGCGACGTCCGGGATCAGCACGTGTTCGAAGCGGCGTCGTGGGCGCTGGCGGCGCACCGGATGCCGCGCGACAAGCGCAGCACCCTGTGGCAGGAGCCGCTGCCCTCGGTTGAGCTGGCGGATCGCCTGCGGCGGCTGCCGCTGTTCGAATACACCCAGGTCAACGACCTGTTCCGCCTGGCCCGGCTGGGCCGGCAGGCCCGGCACGAATCCGGCCGCGTGCTCTACGAAAAGGGCGTCCGGCCGCGCACCGTGCAGTTCCTGCTCGACGGCAAGGTGAGCGTCACCAATGCCGATGGCACCACCGAACTCGAGGCGCCGGCGCCGCTGGCGGTCGAACAGCTGCTCGAAGGCTCGCCGATGCCGGTCACCGTGACCTCGGCCGGGCGCGTGATCACCCTGGTGCTGACCAACGACGAGTTCCTCGCGCTGCTGTCGGAGAACGTCGAGCTGGCCGAAGGCATCTTCCGGCTGCTGATCCACTCGCAGCAGCTGGGTGCCGGCCACACGCTGGTCCACGGCACCGTGACGCCGGAACTCAAGGAACGCGCCGGCGGCGGCGACCTGCAACCGGTGGATCGCATGCTGCTCCTCCAGTCGAGCCCGCTGCTGGCGCACGCGACCGCGACGCAACTCTGGCGGCTGTCGGCGATCGCCCGGCCGGTGACCATCGCCGCCAACACCGAGGCCATGGCGCGCGGCGGCGAATCGGCGATCCTGGTCGTGCTGAACGGCTCGATGCGCGTCGACCCGCCCGACGGCGAGAGCGCGACCGCGACGGCCGGCGACGTGATCGGGTTGTACGAGACCCTCGGCGGGACGCGCTTCGAGGCGTCGGTGACGGCCCTGACGCCGGTGACCGCGCTCAGGCTTGAACGCGACGCGCTGTTCGAGTTGCTGGCCGATCACACCGACCTGCTGCAGGGCGTGTTCTCGATCCTGCTCAGGCGCGGGCAATAGGCAGCGTCACCTCGAACACGGTCTCGACCTTCGGCGTGCTGCGCACGGCCACCGTGCCGCCGTGCCGCTCGACGATGGCCTTCACGATCGACAACCCCAGCCCCGAGCCCGACTGCGACCGCGAGCGGTCGGTCTTGTAGAACCGGTCGAAGACGTGCGGCAGGTGTTCCGCGGGAATGCCGATGCCGTTGTCGCTCACGCTCAAGGTGACGCGGCCGTGATCGCGCCGGGCGCCCAGGCGGACGGCGCCGCCGGGTGGCGTGTGCTTCAGGGCGTTGGCCGCCAGGTTCTGCATCGCCTGCTCGATGCGCATGGCATCGCCCACCAGCCGCAGGTCCTCGTCATGGGGTTCCACCACCATCGTCACCTGCTTGTCCTGCGCCGCCTTGGCGTGACGCTCGGTGACGCGCTCGAACACCTCGTCCACGTCCACCGATTCCTGGGCCAGCGAGATGCCGCCGGCCTCGAAGCGCGCGAGGTCGAGCAAGTCGCCGACCAGGCGTTCGATGCGCTCCCCTTCTTCCTGGATCACCTTCACGGCCCGCGCGCCTTCACCGGTGGGCGGCGCGAACTGCGGCAGGCCCAGCGTTTCAGCGTAGCCGCGAATCGCGGTCAGCGGCGTCATCAACTCGTGCGACACGTCCGCCAGGAGCTGCCGGCGGGCCCGATCGGCCTCCACCAGTTGCGCCTGGCGGGCCGCCAGGTCGGCCGCCATCCGGTTGAAGGCTTCGGCCACCGCCGACACCTCGTCGCCGCCAATGGCCGGGGCGCGTGCCGACAGGTCGCCCTCACCAAACCGCCGCGCCGCGTCCTCGAGCGCCCGCAAGCGGGCCTGCGCGGGACGGAAGATCACGAGCGCGGCCAGCGCCGTGCCGGCCAGCAGCAGCAGGAACGCGCCGACGGCCAGCGGCGTTCCAATCTGATCGACGATGCGGCGGACGCCGGTGAGGGGCGGCACCCAGACCACGCCGACGACGGTGCCGTTGTGCTCGATCGGCGCCATCTCGGGCCCCCGTCGCGGGCCGCCGAACGGGCCACGCATGCCGGCGCCCATGCCGGGCGGCGGCATCCGCTCACGATCCGCCGGCGGGAAGCGCTCCCCATCCGGCGGGGCTGGCGACCGGCGCTTGAACGGGCCCGGCATGCGCATGCCCTGCGGCACCTCGACGCCGGGCGGCGCGACCACCCGGCCATCGGCCAGGATGACGACGGCCGGCCGATGGAGTTCGCCGATGCGGCGCCTGGCATACGCCTCGAGATCGAGGGCTGGATTGTTGGTGAGAGCAGACTCGAGTTCCGAGGCGACGAGCTCGGCGAAATCGCGGCCCATGCGCGCGGGCATGCCGCCTTCCGTCTCGCCGGCCACCCACAGGAAGAGGCCGACCTGCAGTCCCAGGGTGATGGCCAGGAACAGGATCAGGCCAAGGCCGATGCGCCAGTAGAGGCTGTGGCCGAACGAGCGCGAGGGACGCACGGGGGTGTCAGACATCAGCGCACTTGTAGCCACTGCCCCACACGGTGAGGATGATGGCTGGATTGGCCGCGTCGACTTCAATGCGCCGGCGCAGCCGCTTGACCAACGAATCGACGCTGCGTTCGGTCACGTAGGTGTGATCGGGCCACACGCGCGTCAGCAGCGCCTCGCGGCTGAAGACGATGCCGGGGTGGGTCGCGAGCAGGAACAGCAGGCGGAATTCCTGCGCCGTCAGGTCGACTTCCTGGCCACGGACGCGGACCCGGCGGCGCGCGGGATCGATGTGGAGGCCGTGAACCTCGACCGGCCGCTCGCCGTTCCCGGCCGCCTCGGCCTGCAACTGCGACCGGCGCGGCCGCCGCAGTAACGCCCGCACGCGGGCCACCAGCTCGCGGATGCCGAACGGCTTGGCGAGGTAGTCATCGGCGCCGCTTTCGAGCCCCAGTACCTTGTCGCTCTCCTCGCGCCGGGCCGTCAGCATCACGATCGGCACGTCCTGGTTCGGCCCCTCGCGACGGATCGATCGGCAGATCGACACGCCATCCATGCCCGGCAGCATCAGGTCGAGCACGATCAGGTCGAACGCCTGGGCCGACGCGCGGGCGAGCCCCTGCAGTCCGTCGCCGACCGCCTCGGTCTCGAGCCCTTCGAGGCCGAGGTGCAGGACAATCAGGTCGCGAATGTGCGTATCGTCTTCGACAACCAGGACACGAGCCATTACCTGGAGAAGTGTTCCACAAGATCGCGGCCCTTGGCCCGCCGAAGCCTCGGCGAAGGCAGCTGCCACAGTTTTCTCACACCTGGGACACAGCGTTGCCATGAGAATGCCGTCTCATAGGCTAGAAGGAGACAGGCAACATGACCACCACACTCAAGACTTTCCTCGCTGCGGGGTTCGTCGCGGTCGTTCTCGCGGCCGGCTCGGCGCTCGTGATGGCGCAAGACGCCCAGATGCCGCGGCGCGGTCCCGGCCCGGGCGTGGGCGGACCGCCTCCAGGCGGCATGCGCGGACCCGGCGGTCCCATGGGCATGGGATTCGGACCGGGCTTCCGCGAACTCGACCTGACCGACGACCAGAAGGCACAGGTCAAGTCGATCGTCGATTCGCACCAGGCCGAGTTCAAGGCCGTGGGCGACAAGATGCGCGCGGCACGCGAAGGCATGCGCGCGCTGATCGAGGCCGACACGCTGGATGAGGCGGCCGTGCGCGCGAAGAGCGTCGAAGTGGCGGCGGCGGAAGCCGACGCGGCGATTCTCAACGCGAAGGTGCGGACCCAGACGCTCCAGGTGCTGACCGCGGAGCAGCAGGCCAGGCTCAAGGAACGGCGGACCGCGCGGGAGGCGCACCCCCGCAAGCAACGCGGTCCCGGCCGCCGCAACCCGCAAAGAGGACCTGCTCCCCTTTTACGAAATCCGTAAAAAGGGAGCAGGTCCCCTCTTCACTGGGCGGCTCCTGCCCAACTGACGCCAGCGCCAGGATGAGGGCGACGGCTAGCAGCGGTACACCTTGAGGCGCAAGGCCGGCTGGCTGCCCTGGCCCGATTGCACCACGACCTCATTGCCGCGATCATCGCGCATCGTCAAGGTCATGGACAGGTCGATGTAGAAACCATCGGTGGTGGAGTTCGCGCCGCCGCACGCTTCGGTCAGGACGAAGGTGTTGGAACTGCTGCTTTGCGTGATGGTCTTGTCGATGCCGTAGCTATAGACCAGGCGCCAGTTGTAGGTCTGCGTGCCCGGCAGGTTGGCGCTGGCCGTGAACGTACACGGCGTGGCGGTGCTGCGAATCTCGCACTCGGTGGTCGGCGCGACCGACTTGAAGCCGTCAACCATCGTGAACGATACCGAGTACGGCGAGGCGGTCTGCACCACCTGGTAGATGATCGAGCCGCCCGGGTAGTCAAAGCGGAGGTTGCCCGACCGCAGCGCGCCGTTGTTCTGCGGAACCCGGAACGTCACCAGGCCAGTGCCCTCGGCGGTGGTCGGGTCCACATTGGTGATGAACGACGAGCTGTTGGTCACGGTCCAGCGGCACCCGCCGGTGCCGGCCATCTTGTGGATGCTCAGGCTGAAGTTGCCGCCGGCCGCGGGTATCTCCTGGGCCGCCCCGAAGCGGTACGAACAGGCCTCGGTCACCGGCACGCAGGTCGCCGGGGCCGCACCACCGTCAACCTGGGTAAACACCTTCTGCACCGACGACGTGTGGTCGCAGTCATTGGTGCGATAGCGCAAGTACTCGCTGGTCCAGATGGCGGCACCCTCGGCATCGACGAACGAAGTGACCGGCCCGCGGTTCATCTGCAGGTAGCGCGTCTCGAGCTGCTGCCGAAACGCCACCACGTCGGCACGCGACGGGAAGATGACGGCCACGGCACCGGTCGGCGTCCCTCCGCAGTCGGCGCCCGCAGCGCCGCCGTCAATCTGCGTCATCACGCGCTGCACCGCGGTCCCGTGGTCGCAGCCGGACACGCGATAGCGGATGTATTCCTGGATCCAGATGGCTTCGCCCTCGCGATCGACAGCCGTAGCCGACGCGCTGCGATTGAGGCCGGTTTGATACTTGGTCTCGAGCTGGTTGCGGAAGTCGACGGTCTCATTACGCGGCGGGGACGGCATGGCGGCCGGACCCGAAACCCCGGGGGCGCCTCCGATCGCGGCCGGGGTCGCTGCCAGTTCGGTTGGTCCGGTCGGCGTCGAGGCGACTGTTCGGTGGTCGGCAGGTGAGCAGGCCGCAACGACAAGGGTAAGCGCGCAAATGGCAAGGTAGTGGCGTGGCATGGCGAGGCTCCTGATCAGGACGGACGCGACTAATGTGCCAATAATAGCCCGACCATTCGTGGAGGGAACCAGTTGCGCACTATGGCGCGTGATGGCGCGCAGTCGGTCCGAGACCGTTCAGCGTAGAGATTGAGGTCAGCGGCCGCGGAAGGCGAGGTAGGCGACGATCACGACGATGACGATCAGCGCGACGCGGGCGACCCCCATCAGCTTGGTGCCGGCGACGTGGCGCGTGCCGCCGGGTTTGATCCCGGTGACGGCGGCAATCGCCGCGATGATGACAGCGATACCAAGCCAGCCAAGCCATGTCATACATTTGAGGATACACGCTGGCGGAACAGCCAACGGAACTTCCTCAAGCTGAGCTGGATCAGGCGGTCCAGGCCGGCGGCGCAGCCGCGGCACGCAACAGACGAAGCCCGTTCAGCGTGACCGCGACGGTCGCGCCGGTATCGGCCAGCACGGCCAGCCACAAGGGCGAGGCGCCAAACAGGGCGGAGATCAGGAAGGCCGCCTTCGTCGCCAACGCCAGCGTGACGTTCTGGCGAATGACGCTCACCGCGCGACGGGCGTGGCCGACGAGGAACTCCAGGTCTTCGGGATGGTCGCAGGTCAGCACCACATCCACCTGTTCGATCGGGATCACGGCCGACGTCCGGCATTGCACGACGACGCCGGCGGCGCCGAGCGACTCGACGGTGGCCGCCTTCGCCTGCGCCGCCCGTTCGAGCGGCGAGCCGCCCTTGAACAGCACACCCCGGCGCGCCGCCGACGTGAGCGCCGCGACCACCGTGACCGGGGTGGAGATCACCAGCGCACACGGGCAGGCCAGCACCAGGAAGATCAGACCGCGGTAGAACCAGGTCTCCCACCGGCCATCGACCAGGGGCGGGCCAAGCGCCACGGCCAGCGCCGAGAGGGTGACGACCGGGGTGTAGATGGCCGCGAACTTCTCGATCCAGCGTTCGACGTTCGCCGACTCGTGGCCGCGATCCTCGCCCCAACCGGGCTCGTGGCCGACCAGGTGGGCGACGGCGTGGCGGGCGCGATCGATGCTCCAGGCCTCCATCAGGTGCGCCACCGCGAACAGGAACGCCACCGCCGCGGCCTCGGCCCACTGCCCGATCATGGCCGCGCCGAGAGCCGACAGGCAGACGAGCACGTGCATGTCGAGGTGCAAGTAGCGCAGCGACGCAATCGCCCGCGGGATCATCGGCGCCAGGCCGGCCGCCGCCGACAGGGCATAGGCCGCCACCGCCGCGCCCTGATGCCCGTGCCCATCGTCGCCATGGCCGAACAGCGCCTCGCTCCAGGTGTCGGCGCTGACGCCGTCGATGAACCAGCCGGCCATGAACGCGGCCAGGCTCGCCGCCGCCCACCACTTCGCGGTGTCGTGACTGTGATCGTGGTGATGGTGGTCGTCGCTGACCACGTCGCCGGCATCGTGGGTGTGCGCGGTCAGGCCGGTGCTGGTGACGGCCGCCACGATGGCGGCCGCGGGAACCAACGACGGATCGTAGGTCACGTCGACGCGGCGGCCGACCAGGTCGAAGGTAAGTCCGGCGACGCCGGGGCGGTTGAGCGCGCGCCGGATCAGGGCTGCTTCATCGGCGCAGTCCATCCCCGCAACATGTAAACGGAGGACGGTGGATTGGGACACTACAGGGCCTGGACTGCCGCGAGCACTTCTTCGGCGTGACCGTCGACCTTGACCGCGTCCCACCGCTTCACGACCTTGCCGTCCGGACCGATCAGGTAGGTGGTGCGCGCCACGCCCATGTACTTGCGGCCGTACATCGATTTCTCCTGCCACACGCCGTACTTCTCCATGACGGCGTGATCCTCGTCGGCGAGCAGCGGGAAGGTGAGGTCGTACTTCTTGGCGAACTTGGCCTTGCTCTTCGCGTCGAGCATGCTCATGCCGAGCACGGCGGCCTTGCTCTTCTTGAACTTTGGCAGGTTGTCCTGAAACGCGCACGATTCCTTGGTGCAGCCTGGCGTGTCGTCTTTCGGATAAAAGTAGATCACCACCGGCTGGCCGGCATAGTCGGCCAGCGAATGGGTCTTTCCCTCCTGGTCTGGCAGGGAGAACGAGGGGGCCTTCTTGCCGGGTTCGATCATGAGTTCTCCGTGGTGCATGGTCCGGCTAAAGCCGGACGCTACAGCACTCTGATGCTATTGCGCGGTCGTGGTTGCGCGGCGGTCGAACGGCACGGCGGCATGCGCGCGCCGGGGTTCGGCGCCGCCCTCCACCTTCCTGTTGGCCACGTCGACGGTGATGGCCGCGGCATAGCCGTACCGCACCTCGCCCTTGCGGCCGATGCGCTGGAAGCGGTGGCCACGCTCGATCAGGTTGTTGAGCAGGCCGCGCGGGAACCGGTCCTCGATCTCGATGCGCCCGGCGCTGTCGAGCGGATCCGCCGGGTCGCGGCCAGGCAGGAACCGCGGCGCCTCGATCGCGGCCTGGGCGCCGAGCTTGCCGTCGATCACGCCGGTGATGATGTTGTAGACCGACACCGGGATCCACGCGTTGCCGGCACAGCCCACCGCGAGGCGCGGCACTTCTTCGCCGGTGGCCTTCTGCTCGAACACCAGCGTCGGCACGCTGGCGGTGCTCGAGCGCATCAACGGCACCAGGCTGCCATAGGCGCCGGCCGTCAGGCGGTTCGAGCGCAGGTGGTTGTTGTAGAGAAAGCCCAGGCCCTTCGACACGTAGAACGTGCCGCCCCACGTGCTGAGGGTCTGCGTCACGGCGATCATGTTGCCCTCGGCATCGGCCACGGCAAACGACGTCGTGCCCGTGCTGATCCGGGGCGTTGGCGCCGTCGGCGTCGCCTGCGAATCCTCGGGCAGCTGGCGCTCGTAGCGCGACGCCTTCTTCGCGGCGATCTTCGCGAACAGCTTCTTCGCGTGCTCGGCGGTCAGGTGTTCCTCGAACTCCACCGGCCAGCGTTCGGGATCGGCCACGCGCCGCAGCGGGTCGCGCACCTTCCACGACTCCACGAGGTAGTGGAGGTAATCCGGATCCGTTGCCGCGCGCGCGCCCGCGGCCGGCTGGTAGTTCTCGAGCACGTGCAGCGACTCGAACAACTGGATGCCGGTCGAGACCGGCGGGCCGCCGGCATACAGCGTGTGGCCGCGATAACGGCCCATCACCGGCGTGCGCTCGATGGCGCGGTACTGCGCCATGTCGGCGTAGGTGAGAATGCCGCCGTTCTCTTCCATGTCGGCGGCAATCTTCTTCGCAATCTCGCCGCGGTAGAACGCCTCGGCGCCGCCCTTCTGGATGGCGCGCAGGGTGTTGGCGTAGTCCTTGTTGAAGAACCGCTCGCCGGGCCGCGGCACCTTGCCGCCGGGCAGGTAGATCTTCGCGGCCTCGGGCCACTTCTCGAGGAAGCGGCGGCCTTCGGCAATGCTCGAGGGCAGGCCTTCATCCAGGATGAAGCCGTCATCCGCCAGCGCGATCGCCGGCGCCACCAGGTCTTCCCACTTCACCTTGCCGCTGCCGTAGGTGCGATAGGCGTAGTCGAGGCCGGCGACGACGCCGGGAATGTTGGCGGCGGCCGGGCCGTCGGCGACGATGCGGCCATCCTGCATCAGCAGGGGATTGTCGGCCGTCGCCCGGATCGGCGTCATGTCCTTGTATTCGATCACGGTCGGCTTCTTCATGCCCTTGAGATAGAGCACCGCCGACCCGTCACCTCCCACGCCCGAAGCCTCCGGCTCGACCACGCCCAGCGCGAACGACACGGCGATCATCGCGTCGACGACGTTGCCGCCTTTCTCAAAGGCGAGCCGCCCGGCTTCCGACGCCAGCGGATGGCCCGACACCACGACCGCGCCGTTCGAGGTGACGACCGGCTTGATCAGCGGCTGGGCCGCGACCATTTCATCGACGACCGCTTCGAGGTCGGTCTCGGTCTTCGCGGCGGTTGCGCGCGGGCGGAACTGGTCCCCCAGGCCGGCCCACTTCTCGGCAGCAGGCGGCGCCTCGTAATACAGCGCGCGCAGCGTGTTCCACACCCGATCGAACATCGCCGTGAACGTGGCCGGCGACGGGGTGATGTCGGCCGCCACTCCCCCGCCCTCTTCGTGTACCGGCAGCGGCGCGGCCATGCGCCACAGCTGGAACGCGGCGTTCAAGGCAAACAGCGGCGGCGCCTCGACTTCGCTGCGCAGCGGATTGCCGTTGTAGACCGGCTGCGGGTCGGGCAGGCCCGATACGAGCAGGGTCCTGCCGTCGGGCGACCACGCCGGCGCGCCACCCTTGCGCGACACCAGTTGCGGCGGCGCCGTCGGCCGGGGCCGCGGCTGGGGTTCCTCGGCGCCCTCGGGACGCGCCGGTTCGATCGCCGCCACCCACACCGAGCCAATCCCTTCGCGCACGGCGTAGAAGGCCAGGCGCGTGTTGTCGGGAGCCCACGACGGGTAAGCCTCGTTGCCGCGGACGCGGGCGACGCGGGTGGCCCGCAGCGCCTTGCCATCGGCACCCACGCTGGGCACCGACGCCGTCACCGGCTTGGCGGGACGCGAGCCAAGCGGCGTCGGCTTGGCCACCGCCGCCGGCGGCACCGGCATCCACCACAGGTCGAGATCGTCCTCGGCGTCGCGCTCGGAGATGAATGCCACCTTGGCGCCATCGGGCGACACGCGCGGATAGGTTTCAGAGTCGGCCGTTTCCGTCAGCGCCAGCGGCGCCTGCCAGCCGCTGGAACCCTCGACCGGGCGGACGACGAACAGGTCCCACTGCAGGCTGGGGTCGGCCCCGCGCCCGGCCGCGCGGGCATCGCGATGCGCAAACACGAGCCGGCCGTCCGCGGTCCACGACGGCCACCGCTCGTCGCCGGGCAGCGTGGTCACCGCGACCGGCCCACCGGTCGCCACACCGTTCTTCAGGGTCACGACCAAGATGTCGAAACCGTCGCCGCGATCGGCGGCATAGGCGAGGCGCGCGCCGTCGGGCGCAAAAGCAGGCTCGCGCTCAATCGCGCCGTCGCCGCCGGCCGTCACGGCCTTGCCGTGCCGCCCTTCCGGCGTCATCGTCCAGATGCGATCGAGATACGAAACGGCGATGCGGCGGCCGTCGGGCGCGAACGCCGGCTCCTGGACGCCGACCGGCGCCTGCGCCTGGATGGCGGCTTTCGACAGGCCGCAGCAGAGGGTGATCGCCAGCAGGCCGACGCCGATTCGTAGTCTCGTCATGGTTTGTTCGTGGCGCTGGAACCGGCGAGCAGGGCCTCGGCGAGCCGCTCTTCGGTCATCCCGTAGTGCTCCCAGACCTGGATGTGCGCTTCCGACGGCGCGATCTGCGGATCGACAATGCCGAACTGGTCGATCGTGATGCCGGCCCCGGCCAGGCGGCCGGTGACGAACGCGGCGAAGCCGCGCAGGCCGGCGGACGCGGTGCCAATCAGGCCGTCCTCGATCGTGACGACATGCCGGTACTTCTCCGCGATGCCGTCGAAGAACGCGTCGGGCACGGGGAACCCGTTGACGACGAAGACATCGGTCGGGACGCCGGCGGCGGTGGCCCGGTCGGCAGCGGCGGCGGCGACGTAGGCCGGGGCGCCGAGCGCGAGGACCACGGCCTTCGCGCCGGGCTCGGCACGCAGCGGCGTCACCGGCTCCCACGCATCCTCGGCGGACCAGATGGGGTCCGACGTGCCCTTCTTCGTGAGCACCGGCAGGACATCGCGCGGGATGGCGACGATGTGCCCGCCCATGCCGGCGGCCGCATCCCTTACCGCAATGAACGCGGCGCGCGCGTCGGCCGGGGCGTAGAAGCGGCGCAGGTACGGCAGGTAGCCAAGGCCGAGGTTCACCCAGTCCAGGCTCCAGCCCGAGAAGTGATCGCGGCCGGTGCAGGCGCCGACGTGCGACAGGTGCATCAGCACATTCAGCCCTTCATTGGGGCCGTCGAGGTTGCGTTGATACCGCCAGAACTCGAAGCCTTCCCTGGCAATGCCCTCGATGAACGCCGCGAAGGTCGCAAACACGTTCAGCTGCGGCTGCGTGCTGGAAAACGCGAGACCGTTGGTCAGCAGCGTGGCGGCCTGCTCCTGGATGCTCATCTCGATCGAGTGGCCGGCCGGCAAGAGGTCGGCGGCCTTGCCCAACTTGGTCGAGGGGTTCAGGTCGCACGACACGAAGAAACAGTTCTGCGGGTACTTCTTCGCCACCGCGACATAGGCGGCTTCCGTGCCGGCCCGCGCCGAGACCCACTTGTCGGGGTTGGGCAGCTTGATGCCCGCGAGATCCGCCGCATCGAGCGTGAGGTTGGCGGTGCCGCGCGGCGGCCGCGCCGACGACACCACCTGGCGCGCCGGCTTGGCGCGCAGGGCGGTCAGCGCCTGCTGCTCTTCCGCTGAGAGCGCCAGCAGCGGGTTGCCCAGCACGCTGGCTTCGTCGCGGCCCTTCATGCCGCCGTCGTGGTGAGCCTCGCCGCCCGCGAGGCCGTTCACGTAGAACACGCACTGCGTCATGGCCTCGGCGTCGCGGTAGCTCATCAGCGAACCGGGGATCCAGATCGGCGTGCTGGCCGCGACCTGGTGGCGTTCGGCAAACCTGGCGACGCTGTCGGCAATGCCGTACATGTCGCCAAAACGCTTCACCGTGGCGCCCTCGCCGGGGCCAAACCCCAGCGGATAGATGAGCGACGGACGGCCGTCTTGTGCCAGCCGATAGGCCTCGCGGTACGCCTCGAATAGACGGGCCCGATCGTGAAGCGACGGAATCTCGAGCACCGTGATGCCCAGGCTCTTCACGATCGGACGCGGATCCTTGCTCATGATCCGCTCGGTCGTGCCCGACAACTGGATGCCGTTCTTGTGCATCACGAAGGTGATCGGCGCGCGGTGCAGGCTGGCGGCGGTGAAGCCGTTGAGCGCCTGGCCCGAGATCCAGCCGGCGTCACCGGTGTGGCAAACCACGAACGCGTCCTTGCCGTGGTGGGCCTTGAGGCCCAGGGCCAACCCCGTGCCGACCGGCATCGACACGCCCAGGCGCCCCGAACCAATGGGCGTGCCGCCCGGGACCCACGACACGTGGCCGGCCATGTCGAGGCTGCGCCGGAACGACTCGATGACCCGTTCCCGCGGCAGGAACCCGAGCGCCGCCAGGGCGGCGTAATAGCCGATGCTGGTGTGGCCATGCTCGATGGCGTAGTGCTTGGCGCCGTAGTCGACGACCGACAACGTCATCAGCAGAGGGCCGATGAGTTCGAGGCCGCCGCCGAGGTGGTCGATGTCGTTGACGCGGCCCAACGACACCAGCGACTCGATGGCAATGGTGGCGGCCGTTTTCTCGAGCGCGGCCAGCGTCGTGTCGGTGCCGGCGCCGAGGCCGGCGCGCGCCAGATCCAGCGCGAAGGGCAGCACGTCGGAACGCACCTCGCGGCCGAGCGTCGGCGTATCACGTAAGAGGGCGGCATTGCGCTCATCCTGCTCACGCGTGAGCCGGGCCAGGGGATTGCGGGGATGCGAAGTGTTCATGGGAAGCAGAAAGTTTACCAGTAAAATGGGGAGATGATCCTTCTGCGCTACCTCTACATCCTGGCCCTGGTCGTGTGGTTGGGCGGCATGGTGGTGGCGGGGGCCGTCGTCGCGCCGTCGATTTTCGGCGTGCTGGAAGCGTGGCACCCGGTCGACGGCCGGGTGCTGGCCGGGCGGGTGTTCGGAGAGGTGCTGCAGCGCATCTATGGGCTGGGGTACGCGATGGCGGGCGTGATGTTCGTCGCGCTCACGCTCCACCGGCTGCTCGGTGCGCGGCCCATTCGCTACGGCGTGCGGGCGGGGATTCTCGCCTTCATGGTGCTTTTCACGCTGGTGGCCGATTACCAAGTGGCGCCCCGGGTCGCCGCGATTCAGGCTCAAGTGGCGGGGCCGGTATCGGCGCTGCCGGCGCAAGACCCGATTCGGGTCGAGTTCAACCGCCTGCATGGGTTCGCCAACATCTTTCTGAGTCTCACCGTGGCCGGCGGACTCGCCCTGCTGTTCTGGGAAGCGCGGGAATGAAGAACAAGTTGAAAGTTGAAGAGTTGAAAGTTGAGAGTTTCAGTTGAAAGTTTCAGTTTCAGTTTCAGCGCGGAGTTGATGGATTGGGCAGCCAGAATCCCATGAGAATTACGCTGATTCCCGGCGACGGCATCGGCCCTGAAGTGACCCGTGCCGTCGTCAAGGTGCTGGCCGCCGCCGGCTTCTCGCCCGAGTGGGAGACGTTCTCGGCCGGCGCCGAGGCCCTGGCCGAGCACGGCACCCCGCTGCCGCCGGCGCTGCTCGAGTCGATCACGCGCAACAAGATCGCGCTCAAGGGACCCATCTCGACGCCGGTCGGCAAGGGCTTTACCAGCGTCAACGTGGGCCTGCGCAAGGCGCTCGACCTCTATGCCAACCTGCGGCCGGTGTCGAACCTGCCGTCGGTAGCCTCGCGCTTCCAGGGGGTCGACCTGGTGATCGTGCGCGAGAACACCGAGGACCTTTATGCCGGCCTGGAGCACACCGTCGTGCCCGGCGTGGTCGAAAGCATCAAGATCATCACGGAGGTCGCCTCGACGCGCATTGCCGAGTTCGCGTTCGAGCAGGCCCGCCGCCGTGGCCGCAAGCGGGTGACCGCGGTGCACAAGGCCAACATCATGAAGCTCAGCGACGGGCTGTTCCTCGAGTGCGCCCGCAAGGTCGCCGCGCGCTATCCCGAGATCCAGTTCGACGACCGCATCGTCGACGCCGCGTGCATGCACCTGGTGATGCACCCGGAACGGCTCGACGTGCTGCTGCTGCCCAACCTGTACGGCGACATCGTGTCGGACCTGTGCGCCGGGCTGGTCGGCGGCCTGGGCGTGGTGCCCGCCGCCAACCTGGGCCTGAACGGCGTGGGCGTGTTCGAGGCCGTGCACGGCAGCGCTCCCGACATTGCCGGCAAGGACATCGCCAACCCGACGGCCCTGCTGCTGTCGGCGGTGCTGATGCTGCAGCACCTGCAACTCGACGCCAAGGCCGACGCCATCATGCACGCCCTGAAAAGGGTGCTCGCCACGGGTCACGTCACACCCGATCTCGGGGGCAGCGCCACCACAACCTCCTTTGCTGATGCGATCTGCCACGAGTTATCATCTAAATGATGGATAGCCTGTCAGCCAAGAGGCCGCTCCGCTGTCGCGGCCATGCAGTTATCCGGGTCCACCCAGTTTGGAACCGTGGCTGCTGACACCATCGCCCAGGCCGTTCTCGCGCGGGAAGATGTCGCGCGGTTTCTGGAAGGCAGCCATGGCCTGTCCAGTGATGACGCGCGCGCCCGCGTGATGGGCTACCTGGACGAGCTGCAGACGACGCAGCGCTACGAGTTGTACCGGGCGCTGGAGTACCCGCTCTACCCCATCCTGCGCAAGATCGAGCGCATCATCGAGCGGCAGCAGCTGGCGGTCGACGCCGCCGCCCAGGGGCGCGTGGCCTACGTCTCGAACCACCGCAGCCATATCGATTACCTCGTGGAGCCCCTGGCGCTCGATGATGCCGGCATTCGGCCGCCGATCATCGCCGCCGGCATCAACCTGTTCGGCGGGCCGCTCGGCCTGATCCACAAGCACGTCACCGGCGCGCTGCCGATTCGTCGCAACACCAAGGATCCCGCCTACCTGATCACGCTGAAGGCCTACGTCAGCGAACTGCTGCACAAGCACGACCTGTTCTTCTACCCCGAGGGCGGCCGCAGCTACAGCGGCGAGCTCAAGCCCATGAAGACCGGGCTGTTCAGCGCGTGCATCGACGCCGGCGTGCGCGGCATGCAGTTCGTGCCGGTGGCGGTGTCGTACGACCTGGTGCTCGAGGATCACGTGATCGCGAAGCAGCGCGTGAAGCGGCGCCAGAAGGCGTTCAGCCGCGAGGTCGCCGAACTGGTGCGGTACGCGGTGGGCTACCGCAGCCGCTCGTTCGTCACCTTTGGCCGGCCGGTGCCAATTGACGGCATCGACGGCGAGTCGCGCAAGGCGGTGATGGATGTCACCCGCCACGTGCGCACCGAGATCGGCCGGCTCTACAAGGTGCTGCCGACGGCCGTGCTGGCGGCGGCCATGACCGCATCGGCCTCGAAGGGCGAGCTGCGCGATCGCCTCAGCGTGATTCTCGACACGCTGCGGGCCGCCGGCGCCAACCTCGGCGTGCAGTCGGCCGACGAGGTCATGGCCCTGGCCAGCGAGCCCCTGGAAACCCGCAACATCATCGTCATCGAGAACGGGCGCTACCGCGTCCGCGAGCGCAACGTGCTCCGCTATTACGCGCGGTCGATCGCGCACCTGCTGACGCCCCCCGGCGCCACCCATTAAGGCTGGCTCAACTAATGCTCGACGTGACCTCGAAGGCCCTGTTCCACGGCCTTGCCCAAGTTCCAGCCCTGCAGCGCTTCGCCTCCTCCTACGGGATGCGGCCCGGCGGCTTTGCCCGCCGGTTCATCGCCGGCGAGACGGTTGAGGAAGCCATCGCCGCGGTCGTCGACCTGCCAGGCAGGGGCCTGGCCCTGACGCTGGACTACCTCGGCGAGAGCGTGGCCAGCGCCGACGCCGCGGCCGCGGCCGCGGCCGACTATGTCGGCATCATCGGCAAGATCGCCGCGTCGGGCATCGAGCGCAACATTTCGCTCAAGCTGACGCAGCTTGGCCTCGACGTCGACCGCGCCACCGCCGTCGACAACATGCGGCGCATTCTCGAGCCGGCCGACGCCGGCGGGTTCTTCGTGCGCATCGACATGGAGAACTCGCCCTACACCGACGCCACGATCTGCATCCTGGAAACGTTGCGGCAGCAGGGCCACATGTCGATCGGCACCGTGATCCAGACCTGCCTGAAGCGGTCGGAGGCCGACATCCGCCGGCTCAACAGCCTCGGCGTGCGGGTGCGGCTGGTGAAGGGCGCCTACAAGGAACCGAAGGCCGTCGCCTACCAGCAGAAGAGCGAAGTGGATGCCGCGTTCGTGGACCTGATGCACCTGCTGATGGACGAGGGGACCTATCCCGCGATCGCGACCCACGACCCGGTGATCATCGAGACGGCCAAGGCCTATGCGAAGAGCAAGGGCTACGCAAGCGATCGGTTCGAGTTCCAGATGCTGTACGGGATCCGCCGCGACCTGCAGACCGCGCTGGTGGCGCAGGGCTACCGCGTGCGGGTCTACGTGCCGTTCGGCAAGCAGTGGTATCCGTATTTCATGCGCCGCCTGGGCGAGCGGCCGGCCAACGTCGGGTTCGTCGTGAAGGGCTTACTGAGCGACCGCTCCTAGACTACAGATAAGACACCGCTAGTCGCCGAGTCCAACCGGCGACTAGCGGCACCAGTCGCGCGCGAGGGCGACCAGGGCGTCGCGGCAGGTCAGCACCGACTGCACGTCCACCCACTCTTCAATGCTGTGCAGCCCGGCGCCGGTTGGTCCGTAGAGGATCGACGGGATGCCGGCTTCACTCAACACCGCGGCATCGGTCCAGAACGACATGCCAATCACCGGTGCTGCGGTGCTTGGGTGCTCAGGTGCTGAGGTGCGGTGGGCTTCCTGCATGCCCCTGGCCAGGAGGTGATCGGCCGCCAGTTCGTGGGGCGGCCGACCGAACGTGACCTTCGCGGCGCCGCGGAATTCCGGATCCTCGCGGCGCAAGCGCTCGAGAATCGCCTCGACCTCGGCACCGGCCACGCCTGGCGGTTCCCCTGGCACCGTTCGCCGCTCCATCTGCAGGTGGCAGCGATCCGGATAGCTGCTGAGCTCGTGGCCGCCGGCAATCACCGACGCGTGGAGCGAGGCTGTGCCCAACAGTGCATGCGGCGGGCGCGATTGCAGGTCGCGGTCGAGCGCATCGAGCGCGCCCAGCACGCGGCCCATCAGGCGGATGGCGTCGCGGCCTTCACGCGGCCGGCTGCCGTGGGCCGCGCGGCCCTCGGTTTCAATCTCCACCCACTCGAATCCCTTGTGCGCCACGGCCACCCGGAGCTCGGTCGGCTCGGTCACCACCGCGCCGTCGGCGCGCCACCGCGTGACCAGGGCATCGGCGCCGATGCTCGCGTGCTCCTCGTCGACGACGCAGGCGATCACGAGGCGGCCGGTGTCGAGGCCGCCGGATTCGGCGATCACGCGGGCCGCGCCGATCATCGCCGCCACGCCGCTCTTCATGTCCTGCGAGCCGCGGCCGTAAATGCGGCCATCGCGTTCAGCCGGGTCAAACGGTCGCGTCATGCCCGACACGCCCACGGTGTCGATGTGGCCGCAGTACATCAGCGAGCGCCCGGGGGCTTTCCCCTCGAGCGTGCCGACGACGTTCGGCCGGCCCGGCGCGGCTTCCTGGATCTCCACCGTGAGGCCGATGACGCGCAGCTCGTCGGCCAACGCCCGCGCCACGGCCGCCTCGCCCGCCGCCCCAGCGACCAGCGACGGGTTAATCGAATCGATGGCGATCAGTTGCTTCAGGAGCCTGAGTGTCGGATCGGTCACCTCTTTACCTTGCCGGCGTACTCGTCTTCGGTGGTCTTCGCGAGCCACTTGGTGGTGCCGCCAAACTGGATGTTAACCTGCACCAGCGCCTCGCCTGGCGTGGCGCCGTGCCAGTGCTCGACGTTGGGGCCGGTGTATTCGCTGCCGCCGGCCGGGTATTCCTTGATCGGCTCGCCGCGGCGTCCCGTGCGCATGCGGCCCGACTCGGACAGGATGAGCTGCCCCTTGTCGTGGCTGTGCCACGCGGTGCGGGCGCCGGGCTCGAACTTGCGGCGGCCGGCCGTCACGTCCCTGGCATCCATGGGGGTGACGACGCCGGTGAAGTTGGGGTCGCTGCCGGGCTGCTGGGCCGACGCCAGCGACAGCGTGCCCAGGCCGGCCGCGACGATGGCTGCAAGAATGACAACGCGCATCTTCATCCCTCCTATTTGATCGGCGAGTAATCGGTGGCGTCCATGTAAACCGACACCACCTTGCTGACGATGGGGCCATCGACCTGCGATTCCGCCGAGACCTTCTTCCATTCCGGGTCGGCCGCGAAATTGGCCCAGCTCCCCTTGGCGGCCTCGCGGCTGGCGTGCGCGATCACGTAGATCAACGTGTTGTCCCTGGCCGGCGCATCCTGGGGCACCCAGTAGCCCACGCTCTTCATGCCGTGCTTCTCGAAGATGCGAATGGTGTGATCGCGGAAGCGCCTCTGCAGCAGCGGCAGCTTGCCGTCGGGCGCGGTGTAAGTGCGCAGTTCGAATACCCTCCCACCAGCCTGGGCGTGCGCGGGCGTCGGCGAGTAGAAGGCACCCAACCCAAAGCCGAGGGCGACGAGCGCGACGGCCGTTACGAAGCGTGAGACGGTTGATGCAGGCATGGTCATCCTCTCCCGCGGCCATTATAGGTGGCGGCCGTGGTCGCGCCAGCCGGTCGCCTCACGGAGGCGGCGTCACCACAGGACCTCGACGCCATACCGGTGGAAGACTCGATCCTTGGTAATCACCGGGCAGCGTTCGGTCAGTGCCTGGGCCACCAGCACGCGGTCGAATGGGTCGCGATGGTGCCATGGCAAGTCCTCGACCCTGGCAGCGTGGGTCCACGAGATGGCCATCATGCGGTAGCCCTGACCGACCTTCTCGGCGATGTAGCTTTCGACCGGACCCGGCAGCCGGAGCCGCCCCAGGCTCGCTTTGATGGCCATCTCCCACACCGTGGCGGCGCTGATCAGCAGTTCCGCATCATCGGCTTCGATGGCCCGCCGCGCAGCCTTGCTGAGTCGGCGGTCACCCGCCTGAAACCAGATGAGCGCATGGGCGTCCAGGAGGAGCTTCACCGGTACAACTTCATGTCGGGAACCGGCGCCTCGAAGTCGTCGGCCATGGCCACGCGACCGCGATCGGCGCCGAACGTGGGACGACCGGTGCCCAGGCTGATGGGACGCAGTTCGGCGATCGGCTTGCCACGTTTGGTGATGCGGTAGGCGCGGCCACGGCTGACATTGTCGAGCAACTCCGACAGCCGGGTCTTGGCCTCAAAGGCGCCGATGTCTTCGGTGTCCATACCAACTAGTTTATCGTACTAGTTGACGTCACGGGGGAGCCGCCATCGGCTATTCTGTGCGGGTGAGCCTTGACCAGGATGCCCGGCGTGTCGCCCGCGCCGTTCGCGAGGCCGGCGGGCGGGCGTTGTGCGTGGGCGGTTTTGTCCGCGACCGGTTACTCGATCACCCGACCAGCGACCTCGATCTCGAGGTCTTCGGGATCCCCGAGGAGCGCCTGCGGGGGCTGCTGACCACCCTGGGGCGGGTCGAACCCGTCGGCCAGGCCTTTCCGGTGTACAAGCTCGGCGACATCGACGTCGCGCTGCCCCGCCGCGAATCCAAGGCCGGCCGCGGCCACAAGGCCTTCATCGTCGAGGGCGATCCGACGATGACGTTCGAGGAAGCCGCCCGCCGCCGCGACTTCACCATCAACGCCATCGCCTGGGATCCGCTGACCGACGAGTACCTGGATCCGTTTGCCGGGCGCGCCGACCTCGCCCGGCGCCTGCTGCGCGTGGTCGATCCGGCGACCTTTGGCGACGACTCGCTGCGCGTGCTGCGCGCCCTGCAGTTTGCGGCGCGGTTCGAGCTGACCGTCGACCCGGACACGGTCCGAATCTGCCGCGCCATGCCACTGGACGACTTGCCGGCCGAGCGCATCTGGGGCGAGGTCGAGAAGCTGCTGCTGCAGGCCCATCGGCCGTCGATTGGCTTTGCGCTCGCGCGTGAGCTGGGCGTGATCGAACAAATCCTGCCGGAGATGGTGCCGCTCTACGACTGCCCGCAGGACGCGGAATGGCATCCCGAGGGCGACGTCTGGACGCATACGTTGATGGTGATCGACGAGGCCAGAAAGCGGAATGGCGACCTGGACCGCGCCCGGCTGGCAACCATCATGCTGAGCGCCGTCTGTCACGACCTGGGCAAGCCCCTGACGACGGCGATGATCGACGGCCGCGTGCGATCGCCGGGGCACGAAGCGGCCGGCGTGCCGCTCGCCATCACGATGCTCGATCGGCTCAACGTGCACACGCTCGACAACTTCGACGTGCGCGCCCAGGTGCTGGGCATCACGGCCGAACACCTGCGGCCAAGCGCGTTTCACAAGCAGAAGGACACCGTGACCGACGGCGCCTTCCGGCGCCTCGCGCAGAAGGTGGACCTGGAACTGCTGGTCCGCTTCGGGCGGGCCGATTGCCACGGCCGGACCGGTACGTTCGATTGCTCGGCCATGGACTGGTTCATCGAACGCGCGCGGGCGCTCGGCGTCGAGCACAAGCCGCCGGCGCCGATCCTGCTTGGGCGCCACCTGATCGAACTGGGCGTCGCGCCGGGTCCCCGCATGGGAGCGATCCTGCGCGCGGTCTACGAACTGCAGTTGGACGGAACGGTCGCGACCTTGGACGATGCGACGCGCGAGGCCAAGCCATTCCTACAGGAGGTAAAGAGAACAGAAGAATAGGTGGCCCTCCTGATCTTCTTGTCTCCTGTGAACTCTTCAACTCGAGATGTACTTCGCGAATTTCTCGGGCGCGACGTTGCCGCCGGTGACGATGGCCACGACCTTGCCGGTGGCATGGCCAAGACCCAGGTGGGCGGCGGCGG
>CAYGMD010000038.1:0-33664 GCA_964350785.1 uncultured Acidobacterium sp.
GAGGGAATGGGCGGGCGGGAGCGGTGAGTGATCGTCGCCTGGCGCGGTGCCCACCGGCGTGGTGTTGACCAGCAGGTCCCACGAGCCGGCGGCCGGCGGCCAGTCGCCGATGGCGGCGCTGGTCAAGGCGGCGATGGCCCGCGCCTGTTCCGGGCGCCGCGCCGACAGCGTGACCCGGGCGCCGGCTGCGGCCAGCGCGACCGCCACCGAGCGGGCCGCGCCGCCGGCGCCCATCACGGTCGCGCGCTTCCCTGCCAGCTTCATGGCCGACTCGAGCGGCGACAGGAAACCCGTGACATCGGTGTTGCAGCCCAGCCATTTCGTGCCCTTGCGCCGCAGCGTGTTTACTGACTGGATGCGGCGGCTGACCGGGTCGCACTCATCGGCCTGCTCGAACGCCTGCACCTTGTAGGGGGCCGTGACACTGGCGCCCGCGAGCTTCACGGCCTCGGCAAACGCGGTGAAGTCCGCGTAGTCGTCGGCCGCCAGCGGCAGGTACACCGCGTCGAGGTTGGCCGCGCGGAACGCGGCGTTGTGCATCGCGGGCGAGACCGAGTGCGTCACGGGCTTGCCGACGACGCCGTAGACGGCGGTGCGAGCGCCGATGCGCCGGAACCGGAACTCGTCGCGCATGCGCGGCAGGGTGATCTGGCCGGGAGCGACCTGGTCGCCGGCGTAGGTCCAGCACGACCCGAACCAGCGGGCCAGGACCCGGGTGGCAATGCCGGCGTCGCCCATCGCGATCAGCGCCATGGGGACCCGCGTCTGCTGGCCGATGGCGCGCAGTGCGAGACAATCGCGGAGGCGGTGGGCCGTCACGGCCAGTTTGACGACCTCGGCCCCGCTGGCGAGCATGGCGTGCGCCATGCCCTGCAGATCGGCGGGCATGCCGGCGAAGTCGTGGTGCGAGAGGACGATTCGCCGGCCGCCGGTCTGGGCGATCAGGTCGGCACAACTGCTCCGCCACTCGAGATCGACGAACTCGGCGCCGAGCGTCAGCGCTTCGGCCAGGATGCGCCGGCGTTCCTCTTCACTGCCCGCGAAATGCCCGCCCTCCGACTTGGGCCGGCACGTGATGATCACCGGTTTGCGGCGCCCCGC
Source organism: uncultured Acidobacterium sp. (assembly GCA_964350785.1). Lineage (GTDB taxonomy): Bacteria > Acidobacteriota > Vicinamibacteria > Vicinamibacterales > UBA2999 > 12-FULL-67-14b. The sequence goes on from CAYGMD010000038.1 coordinate 1,102, forward strand.
CAGCGCCGCGGCGGCACTGGGATCGCGCACGGTGTCCAACCGCAACTCCACCAGGTCGGTATCGCCCACCTGGTCGCGGCGCGTACGCAGCTCGGCCATGGTCTCGGCCGTCACGGTCGCGCAGAGTTTCGCGGTCTTCATCACAAATCCCAAATCACCAGATCAACAAATCGCCAAATAAAAAAGCGCCTCTCCCCGTTCGGGTTGAAGAGGCGCTTCGGTCGAGCGTCGTATTTACGCGTCGTGTTTATACGGACCGGTTAGCCTCTCCTGCTGGGCACCAATACCACCACGTACGCACACCGCTCCCGATCTGGCCAAAAGGCCGGGTCTGGGGCGCGGTGGACAAGGCTCGCGAGCGCATGTGAACGTCAAAATGCTAACAGACCCATGCGATGGCGTCAAACCGGCGAACCCGCCGTGACGGCAATCGTCCCCGGTTCGGCGCTTGCTTCGCCCCGAGGAACGCCGTATAACCAATGTCAGCCAGGCTTTCGTTAAGTATTTGCATGTATTCACGCACTTTCGCCCTTGTCGCCCTCGTGCTTGGTTTGCTGGTGGCCTCGCCACGCGCCCAACCAGCGACGCTGCCGCTCGACGAGATCCGCCCCGGCATGGTCGGCATTGGCCGAACCGTGTTCTCAGGGACGACGCTCGAGGATTTCAAGGTCCACATCCTGGGGGTGCTTCGCAACGTCATTGCGCCCAAGCGCAGCCTGATCCTGGCCCGGCTCGAAGGCGGACCGCTCGCCAAGACCGGCGTCATTGCCGGGATGAGCGGCAGTCCGGTTTACGTGGATGGCCGCCTGGTGGGCGCAGTCTCGTACTCGCTCGGCCAGTTCTCGACCGAACCCATTGCCGGGATCACGCCGATCGCCGAAATGGTGGACGCCACCATGATGCCGGGGGGCATGCGCGGGTCGCGGCCGGTGGCCCTCAACTGGCCGGCGACGCCCGCACAGTTGATTGAGATCTGGTCGCGTGACCTCGGCCGCTCGCGGGCCTTTGTCGACGACCCCTCGCAGGCGCTGGTCTTGTCGGGCGTGTCGGGTGAACTGGGCCGCATCGGCGCCATGCTGCGGCCGATTGCCGTACCCATGGTCGCGTCCGGTTTCGACGCGTCCGTCATGGATCCGATTTCGCCGGCGCTGACCGCGGCGGGGTTCGTGCCGATGTCGAGCGCCGCCCAATCACCCGGCAGCACGGCCACCGGTGGCACCGGCCGCCGGCTCGCGCCGGGCGACGCCGTCGGCGTCGCGCTGATGACCGGCGACTTCGAGTTGGGCGCGACCGGCACGGTCACCCACGTCGACGGCGACCGCGTGTATGCGTTCGGCCACCCCCTCTACAACCTGGGGCCCACCGAGTTCCCGATGACCAAGGCCGAAGTGCAGGTCGTGCTGCCCAGCCTGATGGCTTCGAGCAAGCTGGCCAGCTTCGGCGAGGTGGTCGGCACCATCCAGCAGGATCGCGCCACCGCCATCGCCGGCCGCCTTGGCGCCGGGCCGTCGCTGATCCCGGTGTCGATCACGCTCAATTCCGATCGCGGTCCGTCACGGTCGTTCTCCTTCGGCGTGGTGCGCGACTTCACGTTCACGCCCCTGCTGACCTACCTGTCGGTGGCCAACGTCCTCACCTCGTATGAGCGCGGCGCCGGGCCGGCGACGTTCACCATCCGCGGCACCGCCGCCATTCGATCCCAGGACGCCATCGCCTTCGAAGACATCTTCGCGGGCGATCAACCGGCCGGCGGCGCGGCCGCCTACATCGCCGGCCCGCTGACCGCCCTGCTCAAGAACTCGGCCGAAGTGGTTGACGTGGACCGGATCGACCTGGTGATCGACGCCAGCGAACAGCAGCGCAGCGCGCGCATCGAGCGCGTCTGGCTCGACACGGCGCGCCCCCGGGCCGGCCGCGACGCCGTGGTGTTTGTGGCCATGCGCAACGCGCGCGGCGACGAGGTGGTCAGGCAGGTGCCGATTCAGTTGCCGGCCAACGCGACCGGTTCGCTGCAACTGGTGGTGGCCGATGCCACCCGCACGACCGCGGACGACCGCCGCGACACCCGCGGCGCCGACATGCAGCGCGTGTCGCAGTTGATTCGCACCTTCAACCGCGCCCGCCGCAACAATCGTCTCTACGTCCGCCTCACCTCCCCCGACTCCGGCGCCGTCGTCAACGGCGAGCCCATGGCGGCGCTGCCGCCGTCGGTGCTGTCGGTGCTCGAAGCCGACCGCAACAGCGGCACGGTCGGTGCCCTGCGAACCACCACGCGCGGCGAGTGGGAACTGCCCCTCGACTTCGCGGTGACCGGCTCGCGCCAGTTGACCATCAACCTCGATCAACCCTAATGATTCGTCGACCACTGATTGGCGCGGCCCTGGCCGCAAGCGTGCTCGCGGTGTCCACTCTGACGGCGGCGCCCGGCTTCTGGCAGGCGGCGACGCAGGCTGACTTCCTGCGGGGCGAGGTCGACCAGCTCTCGGTCGATGAACACGGGCGGCTGACGCTCGGCCCCGAGCTCACGACCGTCTACGACGCGGGCGTGCCGTTCGTGTGGACGATGCTGGCCGCGGCCGATGGCGCGTTCTTCCTCGGCACCGGCAACGACGGTAAGGTGATCCGCGTCGATCGCGCCGGCCAGGGCTCGGTGTTCTTCGACAGCAGCGAGATGGAAATCCATGCGCTGGCGCCGGCGCCGGCGGGCGGCTTGTACGTGGGCACGTCTCCCGACGGCCGCATTTACAAGGTGGATGCCAAGGGCCAGGCCACGACGTTCTTCGATCCCGACGACAAATACATCTGGTCGCTGGCCGTGGATCGCCAGGGCAATGTCTTTGCCGGCACGGGCGACAAGGGCACGGTGTACCGGATCAGCAGCGACGGCAAGGGCGAGAAATTTTTCGCGACGAAGGCGACTCACGCTGTCTCGCTCGCCTTCAATGCCGCGAACCAGTTGCTTGTGGGCACCGGCGCTCCGGGTCGCGTGTTCCGCGTGGATGCCGCCGGCAAAGGCTTCTTGCTGCTCGACACGCCCCTGCAAGAGGTCCACGCCATCCGCGTGGATCCCAAGGGCGTGATTTACGCCGCGGCGCAGAGCAGCCGCGGCGCGGGCGGCGGCGACGCGCTGGTCGAACCCGCGGTGGCGCCCCCGCCGGTGACCCCCTCGATTCCCAACGTGTCGACCGAGATCACCTCGATTGCGGTCGTCGACATGCCCGGCGCGTCCCAGCCCGCGGGCAGCGGCCCGGGTGATCGCCGCAGCACCACCGGCGCCATCTTCCGCGTGCAGCCCGATGGCCTCTGGGATCAGATTTGGTCGCCCGCCGACGACGCCCCTTACGACATGGTGATCGAGCCGGACGGCGCCCTGCTCGTCGCCACCGGCGGCAAGGGCAAGCTCTACAGGCTGTCTGGCGATCCGGTCCGAGCCGTGCTGGTGACGCGCGTGCCGGCGCAGCAGGCCACGCAGGTGATCCGGACCGCCGACCGGACCCTGATTGCCACCTCGAATCCGGGGCGGTTGATGGCCATTTCGTCGGCGCGCGCGACGCGCGGCACTTTCGAGTCCGACGTCAAGGACGCGCGCCTCGTCTCGACCTGGGGCGTGGTCGCGTGGAAAGCCGTGGCTCCGCCGGGCGCCAAGGTCGATATCTTCACCCGCTCAGGCAATACGCGCACGCCTGACGAAGCGTGGAGCGAGTGGGCCGGGCCCTACGCCAACGCTGAAGGTTCGCCGATCACCAGCCCGAAGGCCCGTTACCTGCAGTGGCGCGCGGTGCTCACCGGGACCACGGACAGTCCAATCCTGACGTCGCTGACCTCGGCGTACCTGCCGCGTAACGTGCGGCCGCAGGTGACCTCGATCACCGTGCACCCGCCGGGCGTTGTGTTCCAGAAACCATTCTCGAGCGGCGAAACCGAAATCGCCGGCCTGGACGAAGACGCCGCCGATCGCCGCAACGCCGGTGCGGCGACCGTGAGCGCCGGCGGGCCCGCACTTGGCCGCCGCATCTACCAGAAGGGATTGCAGACCTTCGTGTGGAAGGCCGACGACGACAACGGCGACGATCTGGTGTACGACGTCTCCTACCGGCGTGAAGGCGAGACGGCCTGGCGGCCGCTCAAGCGCGAGCTGCGAGACACGCTGCTGGTGTGGGACACCACGTCGGTGCCAAACGGCACCTACGTGCTCAAGGTGGCCGCGTCGGACACCCGCGCCAACGCGGCCGAGTCGGCGCTGGTCGGCGAGCTTGAAAGCAGCGGCTTCGATGTCGACAACGTGGCGCCCACCGTCCAGCCCGGCGCCGTGCGCCGCGACGGGACGCGCTTTGTCGTCCCCGCCGACGTGCGCGACACCGATTCCGCGATTGTCCGGGTGGAGTTCTCCGTCGACGCGCAACGCTGGCAGCCGGCGTTTCCGCGCGACGGCATTCTCGACGCGCGCCAGGAATTGTTCGAGATTCGCCTGGATGCGGAGACCGCCGGCCGCACGCTGGTGATTCGCGCGACCGACGCGTTGGGAAATGTCGGGACCGGGCAGGTCCAGATTCGCCTGCCCTGAGCGAGTCAGGTTCGACCGTCGGCCGCACCTGAGGAGTCGAAGGGCCTGCCCTAGAGGCCCACGGCCGCGGGCGCCGCCAGCGGCGCCGCGGCCTCGAACGCCTCGGGCCCGACGGGCTTCAGTGGCGCCAATTGCGGCTTCGGCTGGGTGACGGCCTCAGCCGGCAGGGGCACCGGCCCAATCGGTTGCGGGGCGTTGCGCATGCGCAGGGCCTGCCGCAAGACGCCAAGGCCGTCGTCATGGCGGCCCTTCACGGTGGTGTTGGCGACCAGCCACACCATGCTGACCGCGACCGCGTCGCCCGTGCGGGCCTGGGCCGGCGCGAACTGCACGCGGTAGGCCTCGTTCAGCATGGCGTTGACCACCGCGCGCTTGCCGAGCGGCTGCGCGTCGTTGATCACTTCAATGCCCTGGACGCGCCCCTCGCGCGAGACCACCGCCCGCAGCGCGTACTCCGCGTCTTCCTCCGACATCTCGATCGCCGGGTCGGTGACGGCGCGCGGCGCCATCATGTCGTAGTTGAGCCGCACCGGGTTGGCGTTGGAGCCCGGGTTGGCCAGCAGCGAGATCACGCCGGCCAGCGAATCGGGACGCTCCTGGTTGGCGGCGTGCAGCACGCTGGCCGACCCGATCACGCAGATCAGCGTCGCGACCGTGGCGCCAATGCCCGCCCACACCAGGTGCATGTCCTGGAACAAGGCGACGATTTGCGCCCGCGCCGAGAGCTGCTGCTCGACGCCCAGCTGCTCGACCACTTGTGCGGAGAGACGCAGCGGCGCCACGGCCGCATGCTCGCCCACTTCGGCGGCCATGTCACGCAGCGTCGCGCCCAGCGAGAAAATCTCCTCGGCCTCGAGGCTGCAGGCCACGCACTCGCCGAGATGGTTTTGGATCGCCATCCGCTCCGGGAATGGCACTTCGCCGTCGTAGAAGGCTTCGAGGCGCCCGCGCACATCGGCGCACGAATGTTCGTGCATCATACGCGCACCCCTTGTAGTTGTTGACGCAGTGTCTGACGCGCCCGCGTCAGGCGCGATTTGACCGTGCCGACCGCGACGCCGAGCGAAAACGCGATGTCGTCGTAGCTGAGGCCGTCAATTTCACGCAGCACGATGACGGTGCGCTGGTCGAACGGCAGGCGGTCGAGCGCGGTCCACAGTTTTTCGGCGAGTTCCTTGCGGGCGTAGGCGCGATCGGGCGAGGTGTGCTCGCCTGGCTGGCGCAGGTCGCCGTGCGCGGCCACGTGCTGATCCAGCGACACCTGGTCGGCCTTGTGCCGCCGCCGCCACCAGCGCTGGCGGTTCCGGGCCTGGTTGATGACGATTCGATAGATCCAGGTCTTCAGGGCCGACTGGCCGCGGAAGTTGCCAATGGTGCGGAAGACGCTGAAAAAGACTTCCTGGGAAAGGTCGAGGGCCTCGTCGCGGTCGCCCAGCAGGTGCAGGGCGAGTTGATAGACCATGCGCTCGTGGCCCGATACCAGTTCGGCACACGCCGCCTGTTCCCCCGCGGCACAACGCTCGATGAGCGCCGCCTCGTGGTTACCGACTTCGGTCCAACCGAGTGCACCGGCGTCTTTCATGACGGAATCGGCGACAAATCGAAAGCCCATTGTCAGTGTATCAGCTTAGAAACCACCGGGGCCCGAAAGTTCCCTGCCATTTGCTACCATCGTCTCCGTGCGTCGAACCCTGGTGGTCGTCGTGTTCGTGGCCGTGGCGGGCGTCGCGGGGGCGCTGGCCTTCTCGGCCCTGGCCAACGAACGCGAATACGAACGGCTGATTGCCGAGGGCGACCAGGCCGTGGCGTCGGAGCGCCATTTCGAGGCGATTGAGGCTTTTTCAGGGGCCATTACCCGCCGGCCCGATTCGATGCTGGCCCACCTCAAGCGTGGCGCCGTCTATCAGGGCCAGAACGAGTTCGAGGCGGCCCTCCGCGACCTGCGCCAGGCGGTCGAACTCGACCCGGGGGCCCTGCTGGCCATCGAACTGCTGGGCGACGTCAATGCGTCGATGAACCGGGCTGAACGGGCAATCGAGCGCTACGAGGCGTACATCAACCTCGATGAGCGCAATGCCCGGGTCCACTACAAGCTGGGCCTGTCGCGCTACCGCGCCGGACGCATTGAGGCGGCCGCCTCGGCCCTCCAGCAGGCGCTCAAGCTGGATCCCGCGCTGGGCGATGCGCACTACCTGCTCGGGCTGGTGCTGCGCGACCGGGGCGAGCTGGCCGGCGCCAAGCGTTCACTCGAGGAGGCGGCGCGCCGCCTCCCGGCCAGCCAGTCGGCGCCGCGAGAGGCGCTCGCCGAGGTCTACGCCCTCGACGGCGAGCACACCAAGGCCATCAACGAACTCGAGGCCCTGGCGGCGCTGGATGTCACGCGCGCCGATCGCCTGGTGGCGCTGGGCCTGGCGCAGGCCCGCGCCGGGCGCGAGGACGCGGCGGTGGTCACCCTGGGTCGCGCCGTGGAACGCTTCCCCGAGGCGCCGCTGGCGTACGCCGCCCTGGGCCACGTGTGGCTGACCAGCGCGCAGCGGCGCGGCGACCGCGTGGCCCTCAACAAGGCGATCGAGGCGCTGCAGCAAGCCGCGGCTCGTTCGGACGCCACCAGCGACACGTTCGCCGAACTGGGGCGCGCCTGGTCGCTCGCCGGCGATCGGGTCGCGGCCGAGCGGGCCTTGCGCCAGGCGGTGGCGCGCGTGCCCGTGCCGCCGGATGCGTACCTGCAGCTCGCCAATCTCACGAGTCGCGACGGCCGCATCCAGGATGCCCGCGATGCCTTGCTGAAATACGCGGCCCTGGTGGGTGACGACAAGCCGCTGGCCGACGTCAGCACGCGCATTGCCGACTTTTCGATGCGGCTCGGCGAGCCGGCCATGGCCGTGCGCTGGTTCGAGCGGGCCATCGATGAATCGGGCCCCAGCCCCGCGCTGCAGGTGCGGCTGGCCGATGCCGCGCTCAAGAGCGGCGACCTCGCCCGCGCGCGCCACGTGATCGACGAAGGGCTGGCCGCCGAGCCCGGCAACCGTCAGCTGATGCAACTCAAGCAGCGCCTGCCGTGAAAATGGGACCTGCTCCCCTTTTACGGTTTACGTAAAAGAGGAGCAGGTTCTATTTCTTGGGGTCAATCGCGTCGCGGAGGCCGTCGCCCAGGAAGTTGAATCCCAGCACGACGATGGCGAGGAACAATCCCGGGAAGATGGTGAGGTGCGGCGCATCGAGCAGGTGCACGCGGCCGCCGTTAATCATCGTGCCCCAACTCGGCGTGGGCGGCTGCACGCCCAGCCCGAGAAAGCTCAACGCGGCCTCCGACAGCATGGCGCCGGCCATCCCGAGCGTGGCCTGGACCAGCACCGGCGGCAGCGCGGTGGGCAGCACGTGCCTGACCAGCAGCCGCAACGTGCCGGCCCCCAGCGCCCGGGCGGCGACGACGTACTCGAATTCGCGCGCGCGCAACACCTGGCCCCGCACCAACCGCGCATAGCCGACCCAGCCGATCACCGCGAGCGCCAACACCACGTTGGTGAGGCTGGGCCCGAGCACCGCGACCAGCGCGATCGCCAGCAACATGCCGGGAAACGCCATCAGCACGTCCATCACGCGGCCGATCACCTGGTCGATGCGCCCGCCGTAGTACCCGGACACCGCGCCGACCACCATGCCCACCACCGACGACACGCCGACCACGACCACGCCCACCAGCAACGAAACGCGGGCGCCGAGCAGCACGCGCGCCAGGATGTCGCGGCCCAGTTCATCGAGGCCAAACCAGTGCTGCCCGCTGGGGCCCTGCAGCCGATTCGCCAGTTCCTGCGCGCTGGGGTCCCACGGCAGGAGCCACGGCGCCGACAACGCCGATGCCACCACCATCACGACGACGACCAGGCCGAGGCGCATCATTCGAGGCGAATCCTGGGATCGAGCACGCCGTACAACACGTCGGTGACGAGGTTCACCGTCACATACGTGACGGCGATCAGCAGGATGCAACCCTGCACCATCGGATAGTCGCGGAACCCGATCGACTGGATCAGCAGGCGGCCGATGCCCGGCCAGGCGAAGATCGTCTCGGTGATCACCGCGCCGGTCAGTACCGCGCCGAACTGCAGGGCGATGATGGTCACGAGGGGAATCAGGCTGTTTCGCAGCGCATGCGAGAGCACCGCGGCGGCCGGTGACGCCCCGCGCGCGCGGGCGGCGCGGACGTAGAGCTCGCCGAGTTCCTCGAGCAGGCTGGCGCGGGTCATGCGCGCGAGAATCGCCGACAGCGCCAACCCCAGCGACACGGCGGGCAGCACCAGGTGCGCGAAGGTCCCCCGTCCCGAAACCGGCAGCCAGCCGAGTTCGACGGCAAAGACAATGGCGAGGAGCGGACCCAGCCAGAAATTGGGAATCGAGATCCCGGCCAGCGAAAACGTCATGGCCGCGTGATCGGCCAGCGTGTTCTTCCACACCGCGGCGATGACGCCCAGCGGAATGGCCAGCAGGATGGCGACGGTCATGGCCGCCAGCGCCAGTTCCGCCGTGGCCGGCACGCGTTCGGCAATCATCTGCGTGACCGGCTGGCCCGTGCGGAAGGACTTGCCCAGATCGCCCATGACCGCACTGCGCAGGAACGCCGCGTACTGCGCCGGCAGGGGCCGGTCGAGTCCGAGGTTGGTCCGCAACTCGGCGATGTCCCGCGGCGAGGCGCCGTCGCCCAGCATGGCTTGCGCGGGATCGCCCGGCACCAGGTGAATCAACGAGAAGACAAGCGTGGCCACCCCGAGCAGGACCGGGATGGTGAGGAGCACACGCCGCACGAGAAAGCGAACCACCGCGCTCATTCTAATGCGTCGGCGGCGGCCGGCCGCTCGGCCGTGGGCAGGTCGAGCCGCGCCAGCAGCTTGGTCAAGCCTTGCCGCGAGAGGCCGAGCTCGCGGGCGGCCGCGATTGGGCGACCGCCCGTGCGGGCCAGCGCCGCCCGCACGAAGTGCAGTTCGAACGCGCGGCGGGCCTCGGCCAGCGTGGCCCGTCCCGCAATGGCCGTGGTCCGCGTGACGTGGCCGGGCAGGCCGTTGGCGCCAATCACGCCCCTGGGCGGACCGGCGACCATCACCGACGCCAGGACGTTCTGCAGTTCGCGGACGTTGCCAGGCCAGTCGTAGGCGCCGAGCGCCGCGAGCGCCGACGGCGACAGCACGGCCCGGCTCCCGGTGCGGCCGGCGAGGACCGACCACAAGTGGCGGACAAGCGGCGGGATGTCCTCGAGCCGGTCGCGCAGCGGCGGAATGACAATCCGCAGGACATCCAACCGGTACCGCAGGTCCATGCGGAATCGCTTCGCGGCGACTTCCGCGGCTAGGGGCCGATTCGTGGCGGCCACGATGCGCGCATCGACCTTGCGGACCTGCGACTCGCCGAGCCGGCGCACCTCCCCTTCCTGCAGCGTGCGCAGCAGCTTGGCCTGGACGCGGGCGCTCAACTCGGTCACTTCATCCAGGAACAGGGTCCCGCCCTGCGCGTCTTCGAACAACCCCAGGCGCTCGGCCACGGCGCCGGTGAAGGCGCCGCGCGTGTGCCCGAATAGTTCCGCCTCGACCAGCTCGTCGCTGATGGCGGCGCAGTTGAGGGCGCAGAACCGGCGCGCACGCCGCGCGCTGGCGGCGTGCACGGCCCGCGCGACCAGTTCCTTGCCGGCGCCGCTTTCCCCTTCGATCAACACCGGGAACGGCGAGGCGGCGGCCCGCATGACAGCCTGCCGCACCTCCTGCATGGCCTGGCTGTCGCCCACCAGCTCGGGCATCAGTGCCGCGGATGGATCGGGCAGGCGTGATCGCTCGGACACGGCGTAGACCGCCGGCGCCGACGCGGTGGCGGCCAGGCGCAGGATCAGCGCGATGTCCTGCGCCACGACCGGCGCGCCGATGGCCCAATGGCACCACAGCGCGCCGGTTACGGTGGCGCCGTAGCGAACCGGCCAGGCCGCCTCGGCCGCCGGCCCGCGGTCCACCGGACCCACGGCGAGACCGGTATCGAGCACGCGCAGCGCGGCGTCGAGCACGGCGGTGCGCGGCGCCTCGGCGCCGCTGTGCGCCACCGGCACCGGTTGCTGATGGTGCCGCGTGACAAACGCCACCGAGGATGCGGCCAAACGCTCCTGCACGAGGGCCGCCACCCGTCTCAACGTCAGCACGCCATCGTCCACTTCCTGACAGGCGCGCAGAATCTCCATGAACGTCTCCACCATGGCCGGTTCGCTTCGCGTGTCGGCGGGCCCGGCGAGAATCTGGCGCCGCAGGTCGTCGGCTTCGGCGCCATCGGCCGAAATCAACGCCGCGCGCGCCTCGAGCAGCCGGCGCTGCGCGATGAGACAGCGCGCCAAGGCGCAGCGCGCCGTGGTCTGCGCCGGGCCGGGGCCGGTCAACAGCACACCCCAGCGCGCGGCGGCCTCGGCGTCCACGAGGCGGCCATCGGTCTGCAGCACGCGCGCGCGCTCGATGAGGTCCTCGGGTCCCGTGACCAGGTCGTCGACGCTGCCCTCGTGCACCTGGAAGGCCGTCGGCACCAGCCGCGGCCGCCAGGCCCAATCGCCCGTGGCGGCGCGAACCACGAGATGGGGCCGGGCGTCCTTGGTCGCCAGCCTGAACAGCCCCAGGGCCGCCTCGGGCGACAGCCGGGTGTCGGTGGCGAAGACGACGATGGACCGATCTTTCAGCCACGACGGCCACCGCCACCGGCCTTGCGACAAGACGGCCCCGAGCGCGTCGGCGGCCAGCGGGACAAAGCCGGCGAGACGCGCCTCCCGCGCGAGCAGGCGATGCGTGCGCGCCCAGCTGGCCAGCGAGGGCTCGACCAGGTCGAGCGCCCGCGGCCGGCCGTCGCGCGCATCGCTGAGCGCCGCCCGGAACGCATCCAGGGTCGCGCCCGGCGCGGGCTCGCCGGCGAGGCCGTCGGTGTGCCGCTCCCACACTTCGATGCGCGAGCGGCCCCGCAGGTCGAAATCGATCAGCCACGCTTGCGCGCGGGTGGTGAAGAGTGCCGGCACGGGCTTCGCCGAGCCGCGGCGCAGGTGCCAGCGGATGCCAGCGCCCGTGGCGAGATCGAGCGCGCGGCCGCCGGAGACGAGATAGCGATCGAGCATCAACATGCCGCGGGTAGTGCAAACCACAGGCCCGCGCGCAAAACCCGGAATTACGAGGAGAACCGCGTGCGACGATGCCAGGGGATCGCAGTTTCTTCGTATAGAATGCAAGGCGGATGCTGCGTTTTTTGACTGCCGGGGAATCCCACGGGCAAGGTCTCGTGACCATTCTCGAAGGCCTGCCGGCCGGACTGACGATCGATACCGATGCCATGACCGTGGAGTTGCGGCGCCGCCAGGGCGGGTATGGCCGCGGTCGCCGCATGGTGATCGAGTCCGATCGCGCCGAGGTACTGTCGGGCGTGCGGCGGGGCCGCACCACCGGCGCGCCGGTCGCGTTGCTGGTCCGCAACAAGGACTGGGAGAACTGGCAGAACACCATGCACGCCGAGCCGCAGGCGCCGGCCGGCGCCACCGGCGCCAACCGCGCCGCCGTCGTGCGTCCGCGTCCCGGGCACGCCGACCTGGCCGGCGCGCTCAAGTACGATCACGACGACATCCGCGATGTGCTGGAACGGGCGAGCGCGCGCGAAACCGCGGCGCGGGTCGCCGCCGGCGCGATCGCGCGACAGTTACTGGCGGCCATTGGCTGCGAGCTCACCAGCCACATCACCGGCATCGGCGCGGTCGTGGTGCCGGCCGGCGGACACGTGACCTTCGAGGCCGCCCAGGCGATGGACCTCGAGGCACCGCTGCGCTGCACCGACCGCGCACTGGAACAGCAGATGATCGCCGCGATTGACGCGGCCAAGGAGGCCGGCGACACGCTCGGCGGCTCGTTCGAGGTGATCGTCCGCAACGTGCCGGTGGGCCTCGGCAGTTACGTCCAGTGGGACCGGAAGCTCGACGGCCGCCTGGCGCAGGCGTTGATGTCGATCCCGGCGATCAAGGCCGTGGCCGTCGGCGACGGCGTCGCCGCCGCGCGCCGCCCCGGCTCGCAGGTGCATGACGAAATCGTGGCTGACGCCGGCGCGGCGGCGGCCGGACAACCCGTGGTGCGCCGGCCGACCAATCGCGCCGGCGGCCTCGAGGGCGGCGTCACCAACGGCGAGGAACTGCGCGTGACCGGGTTCATGAAGCCCATTGCGACGCTGATGAAACCGCTGCGCTCGGTCGATCTCACCTCGCTCGAAGAGGCGCCCGCCGCCATCGAACGCAGCGACGTATGCGCGGTGCCGGCGGCCGCGGTCGTCGCCGAAGCCATGGTCGCACTGGTGCTGGCCGATGCCGTGCTCGACCGGTTCGGCGGCGACACAATGAGCGACCTGCTGACACGGGTCGCCGACACCGGCCTCAAAATTCGCGGGCGGCTCTCGCGCCGCGCCGCCCCAGCGCGGGCTTGATTCGTGCTGCGTCCCATCTTGCGGCTCGGGGACTCGATCCTGACCGAGCCGGCCAGACCGGTCGAGGCCATCACGCCAGAGATCGACACCCTGGTCAACGACATGATCGAAACGATGTACGCCGCGCCCGGCATCGGGCTGGCGGCGCCGCAGGTCGGCGTGCCGCTGCAGATCTTTGTCGTCGACCTGTCGGTCGGCCGCGATCCGGCAGGCCTGAAGGTGATGATCAATCCCGAATTCGTGGAGCGCGAGGGGATGCAGCTCGAGGAAGAAGGCTGCCTCAGCGTGCCCGGCTTCACCGCCACCGTCGCCCGCCCGAAGCGGGTGGTCGTGAAGGGGTTGGATCGCGACGGCTCAGAACACCGCATCGAGGGCACGGAACTGCTGGCGCGCGCGCTGCAGCACGAGATGGATCACCTGCAGTCGTGCCTGTTCGTGGACCGGCTGCGCGGGATCTCCCGCGATTTGATCGTGCGCAAGATCAGGAAGCTGTCGAAGGCCGGCAAATGGTGAGCGGCTGATGGGGCTGCGCGTCGCGTTCTTCGGCACGCCGGCATTCGCCGTGCCGACGCTCGAGCGCCTGGTGCACTCGCCGCACCACGTGGTCGGCGTCATCACGCAGCCCGATCGTCCGCGGGGCCGCGGCCAGCAGATCACCGAGGCGCCGGTCAAGTCGCTGGCGTCGGCCCTGCGCCTGCCGGTGCTGCAGCCGGAGCGCCTTGCCCGCGACCGGTTCGAGGCGGCCTTCACGGCGCTCGGCGCCGACATCGGCGTGGTGGCGGCGTACGGCAAGATCCTGCCCGACTGGCTGCTGGCCACGCCGCGGCTCGGCCTGATCAACGTGCACGCGTCGCTGCTGCCCCGCTATCGCGGCGCCTCGCCGGTGCATCGTGCCGTCATCAGCGGCGACGCCGAGACCGGTGTCACGATCATGCGGGTGGTCACGGCGCTCGACGCCGGCCCGATGCTGGCGCACGTCCGCGTGCCCATCGGCGACGACGACACCACGACGACGGTGGCAGCCCAACTGGCGGCGCGCGGCGCCGATCTGCTCGTCGCCACGCTGGACGACATCGAGCACGGCCGCGCCACCGAGACGCCGCAGGACGAAGCGGCCGTGACCTACGCGCCCAAGCTGGCCAAGGCCGAGGGCCAGGTCGACTGGCGCCAGCCGGCCCGCGCCATTCACAACCTGGTGCGCGGCTTGTGGCCCTGGCCGCACGCGTACGCGTTTCTCAACGGCACCCGCTTCATCCTCCACCGCTCGCGGCTGTCGCCGCGGCCGGCCGGCGCCGCGCCCGGGACCATCCTGGCCGCGTCGGCGGCCGACGGCCTGCACGTGGCCTGCGGCGAGGGCGCGCTCGAGATCATCGACCTGCAACTGGAAGGCAAGCGCGTGATGAACGCGCGCGACGTCATGGCCAGTCCCCTGCTCAAACCCGGCGCCCGCTTCGCCACGCCATGATTGCCCCCGCCCGGTCGGCCGCGCTCGACGCGCTTCGCGAGGTCGACGAAGCGCGGCTCGACATGGGCGAAGCCGTCGCCCGCGTCCGCAAGGCGCTGGCCGACGAACGCGACCGCGCGCTGCTGCTCGAGATTGTATCGGGCACGCTGCGGATGCGCGCGGCGATCGATTACCAGCTGGCGTCGCGGCTGTCGCGCCCCCTGGCGCGCCTCGACGCCCTGGTCCGCGACATCCTGCGCATGAGCGCGTTCCAGCTGATCTACCTCACGCGCACCCCGTCGTCGGCCGTGATCAACGATGCCGTCGACTTGACGCGCCGTGGCGGCAAGACGAGCGCGACCGGCCTGGTGAACGCGGTGCTGCGCACGCTCAATCGCCAACGTCAGCAACTGGTGTGGCCGGCACGACCGGCCGAGGCCGCCGACCTCGGGGCCATGGCCGCCTACTTCAGCATCGTGCACTCGCACCCCGAATGGCTGGTGGCCCGCTGGCTCCAGCGCCACGGCGTTGACGGCACCGAGCGGTGGCTCGAGTTCAACAACCGCGCGCCGGCGCTGTGCCTGGTGCCGAATCGGGCCCTGGCCTCGCGCCAGGCGCTCGAGGACGAGCTGCGCGCCGACGGCGTCGAGACGTCGCACACCGCGCGGGCACCGCACGGGCTGCACGTGGTGAGCGGTCCGGCGCTGGCCACGCGCGCCTTTCGCGAGGGCCGGTGCCTGGTGCAGGACGAAGCCTCGCAGTTGATCGCGGAGCTGGTGGCGGCCCAGCGCGGCGACCTGGTCCTGGACCTGTGCGCCTCGCCGGGGGGCAAGACGGTGGCGATGGCGGCGGACCTGGGAGCGTCGGGATTGATCGTGGCGTCGGACGTGAGGCGGCATCGCCTCCGCGTGCTGACCGAAACGCTGGACCGGTGCCGCATCACGCGCGCCCGTGTGGTGCAGGTGCCCGTGTCGGGCGCGCTGCCCTTCGGCGGCGGCGCCTTCCACCGCGTGCTGATTGACGCGCCCTGTTCGGGGCTGGGCACGCTGAGGCGCGACCCCGATATCCGCTGGCGCGTTGCCGAGGCCGACCTGCCGGCGCTGGCGGCCACCCAGCGCGAGCTTCTCGAGCGCGCCGCCGGCCTGGTGCGGCCCGGCGGCACACTCGTCTACAGCACCTGCTCGAGCGAGCCTGAAGAGAACCAGGACGTCGTCGCCGGCTTTCTCGCCGGACATCCCGAGTTTGCGCAGGCCCGCGAACACCAGACGCTGCCCTTCCGCGACGGGCTCGAAGCCTTCTTCGGGTCGGTGCTGACGCGCCGCGCCTAACCGTCACATTTGGGGGCACTTAAGCACCCCAAGCACCCAAGCACTCCCCTGTAGTACCATTGAGTGTTGTCCATGCCGCTTGGAACCAGAGTCTGGGGCTTCGGGAAGATTCTCCTGCTGGCGGGAGCCCTTGCGGTGACCTTCGTTGTCTTTGCCGCCATCGCGATGCGCGTGGCCGTGCGGGCCCGGCAGGTGACGGTGCCCAACCTGGTCGGCCAATCGATCGCCGATGCGACGGCCGCGGCGGCCCACCTGGATCTCAGCCTGCGCATCGATCCGCTCAAGCGCCCCGATCCCAAAGTGCCGGCGGGCCACGTCCTGCTGCAGGATCCCGAGTCGGGTGCGGCCGCGCGCCGGCAGCGCAGCGTGCGCGTGGTGCTCAGCGCCGGCGCGCACATCGCGCTGGCGCCCAGCCTGCTGGGTGAAACCCAACGGTCGGCCGAGATTCGGGCGGCGCAGGACGGCCTGTCGATTGGCGCCGTGACCGAAATCCGCTCCGCCCTCTACCCGCCTGATGTCGTGGTCGCGCAGGATCCGCCGGCCAAGACCCAGACCACCGAAATCCGCCTGCTGGTGAATCGCGGCGAGGACCGCGCGACCTACGTGATGCCCGACCTGATTGGCTTGAACGGCGAGCGCGCCGCCGACGTCATGCGCACGCGCGGCTTCCGGGTGTCGATCACCGCCCAGTCGGCGGCTTCCGCCATCCCGCCGGGCGTTGTCGTCCGGCAGGCGCCGGCCGGCGGCTACCAGGTCCACCCGGGCGATCCCATTGCCCTCGAGGTCAGCCGATGATCCTGCGACCCGATGTCACCCTCGCGAGGTTCGCATGACCTCTCGCTCAGGACAAGCGATTCGCCTCGCGCCGTCCATCCTATCGGCCGACTTCGCCGCCCTCGGCCGCGACATCGAGGCCGTGACGCACGGCGGCGCCGACCAAATCCACGTCGACGTGATGGACGGACACTTCGTCCCGAACCTGACCATCGGCGTGCCGGTCGTGAAGTCGTTGCGCAAGGCGACGACGCTGCCGCTCGATGTCCACTTGATGATCACCGACCCCGATCGCTTCATCGAGCCGTTCATCGATGCCGGCGCCGACATGGTATCGGTGCATGTCGAAGTGTTGCCGCACCTGCACCGCACGATCGCGCAGATCAAGAAGCTCGGCGCGAAGGCCGGCGTCGTGCTGAACCCGTCGACGCCGGTCTCGGCCATCGAAGAAGTCGCCGCTGACGTCGACTTCGTTCTGGTGATGTCGGTCAATCCGGGCTTCGGCGGGCAGGTCTTCATCCCGCGCAGTGTCGCCAAGATTCGCGCGGTGCGCGCGCTGCTCGACCGCGCCGGCAACGCCGCGGCGCCGATTGAGGTGGACGGCGGCGTGGACCTGAGTACCGTGGGCTCCGTGGTGGAAGCCGGCGCCGACTGGCTGGTGGCGGGCAACGCCATCTTCGCCGGCGGCGATGCCGCGGCCGCCGCCCGCGCGCTGAAGGACGCCGCGCAACAGGCGGCTCGTGGCGGCCGCCGGTGACGCCGCGCGTCAGCTCATCGCGCGTCCGCGTGCGCTACGCCGAGACCGACAAGATGGGCGTGGTCTATTACGCCAACTACCTTGTGTGGTTCGAAGTCGGCCGCACCGACTGGCTCCGCGAGACGGGCTGGACGTACCGGGCCATGGAGGCCGACGGGTTTCAGTTGCCGGTGATCGCAGCGCACTGCGACTACCAGCAGGGCGCGCGCTATGACGATGAGCTGGAGATCCGGACCCGGGCGCAACTGGTGTCGCCGGTCCGCATCCAGTTCGACTACGAGGTGGCCCGCCAGGCCGATGGCGCGACGCTTGCTACCGGTCATACGGTCCATGCCACTATCGGCCCCTCAGGCCGCCCGGCGCGCTTGCCGGCTCGCATAAAGGAATTGTTCGTATGAAAGCACTGGTTACCGGCGGCGCGGGTTTCATCGGGTCGACTCTGAGCGAGCGGCTGCTCGAACAAGGGGCCAGCGTCCGCGCCATCGACGCCTTCACCGACTTCTACCCGCGTCCCCTGAAGGAACGGAATCTCGAGAACCTTCGCGGGCGGGCCGGCTACGAGTTCATCGAGGGCGACCTGCGCGAGCTCGATCTCGGCGCCGCGCTCGACGGCATCACCCACGTGTTTCACCTCGCCGCCCAGGCCGGCGTGCGCCGCAGCTGGGGCAAGGAGTTCCAGGTCTACACGGGCCTCAATGTCGACTCGACGCAGGCCTTGCTCGAGGCGTGCGCGCACACGCCGATTGAACGCCTGGTGTATGCCTCGAGTTCGTCGGTGTATGGCGACGATGTGGCCATCCCGATGACGGAAACCGCGTTGCCCCAGCCGGTCTCGCCGTACGGCGTCACCAAGCTGGCCGCCGAACAACTGTGCCACTTGTATTACGTGAACTACGGCGTGCCGGCGGTGTCGCTCCGCTACTTCACGGTCTACGGGCCGCGGCAGCGGCCCGACATGGGCTTCAACCGCTTCTTTGCGGCCATCCTGGACGGCAAGCCGCTGATCCAGTTTGGCGACGGTCTCCAGACCCGCGACTTCACGTTCGTGGCCGATGCGGTCACGGCGACCGCCGCGGCCGCCGTCCGCGGCGTGCCCGGGCGCGTCTACAATATTGGCGGCGGCTCGCGCGTCTCCCTGAAGGAAGTCTTCGACCTGCTGGGCCGCGTCTCGGGCCGCGAGGTCGTGATCGATCAACAGGGCCCCCAGAAGGGCGATATGCGCGATACCTACGCCGACACGACACGGGCCAGGCAAGACCTGGCGTTTGCGCCGTCGGTGACGCTCGAAGAAGGTCTTCGAGCCATGTGGCGCTGGATGGAAGCGACGAAAGCATGAGTGCGATACGATTGGTGACGGCGTTGGCCCTCGCGGCGGCGCTGGCAGGCGGGTGTGCGGCGAAGTCGGCGTTGTTGCCGGCGGGCACGGTGGACGCCGACAAGTTCCTTTACGAACGCGGGACCGGGGCGGCCAAGGACCGCAAGTGGCTGAACGCGCGCGAGTACTTGCGCAACCTGGTCGACAACTACCCCCAGAGCCCCTACCGGCCCGACGCGAAGCTGGCGCTTGGCGACACCTACCTTGGCGAGGGGACCACGGAGTCGTTGCTGCTGGGTGCCAACGAGTTCCGCGAGTTCCTGACCTTCTACCCGACCCATCAGCGCGCCGACTACGCGCAGTTGCAGCTCGCCAAGACTTTCATGGAGCAGATGCTGGCGCCCGAACGCGACCAGTCGGCGACCAAGGACGCGATCAAGGAGATTGAAATCTTCCTGCAACGCTTTCCGAACAGCGCGCTCATGCCCGAGGCGCGCAAGATGGAGCGCGAGGCCCGCGACCGCCTGAGCGAAGCCAATTACAAGGTCGGTTATTACTACTTCCGCATCAAATGGGACCCGGGCGCCATCGACCGCTTCAAGGACGTGCTGGCCACCGACCCGGGATACAGCAACCGGGATGCGGTGTACTACCATCTAGCGGAAATCCTCTATCGAACCGAGAAGAAAGCCGAAGCGCTCCCCTACTATGAACGCTTGCTCCGGGAATTCGAGAAAAGCGAGTACCTCGAATTGGCGCAAAAACGCGTCGCGGAGCTCAAAGGCGGATCACCCGCCGGAAAGTAGGCCAGTGTTATGCGCGTCCGCGTCGTGCTCACCGCCATCGCCGTGATAGCGGCGGCCCCTGCCTGGGCCCAGTCGAAGCCCAACCTTGCTCCACGCACCCTCCTGCCCGCGGACGTGATGTGCGCAGATTTGCTCGTCCCGGCGCTGCCGGTGCCGACGCAGCGGATCGCCGGCGTGCACCATGCCGAGGATCGGCGGGCGCTCAGCCGCGGCGACGTCGCCGTGCTGCCCCGCCGGCCCGAGGACGGCCTCGCGGTCGGCCAGCGCTATCTGGTGCGCCGGCTGCCAACGGGCGAGGCGGCGGTCCTGCCCAAGGACGGCGGATACGTCCCCATCCGGACCCTCGGCTGGCTGACCATCACCGCGATCGACGATTTCAATGCGATGGCGCTTATCGACCACGCGTGCGCCGCAATCGAACCCGACGACTACATCGTGCCCTATGTTGAGCCGGTGCTGCCCACGCCCACCGGCGATGCCCCGGCGCCCGACTTCACCGAGCGCATCCCAATCCTCCCCGGCCTTGAAGGCCGGCAGATCTTCGGCGCCGGCGACACGTTGTCGATTGCGCGCGGAATCGACGATGGGGTGGCGGTCGGCGCGCGGTATGCGATCTACCGCGACCGCAAGGATGGCAGGCCGCTCGTGCTCGTCGGCGAGGCGATTGTCACCGAGCCGTCGCCGGCCTCGGCCAAGATGGTGTTGATGTCCAGCATGGGCGTGGTGAACGTCACCGACATCGCGGTGCCGCGCCGCTAGCTGATCTTCTTTTCCCGGGCCGACTTCGCCGCTTCGAAGTCGGCCACTTTCGCGGCCCGCCTGGTCATGGCGCGCTGGAAGTCCTGATAGTAATCCACCGCCGAAATCACCGCGGTCAGCAGCACCACCCACAACGCGGCCTGCCCCAGCACCAGCAACGCCGGCACGCGTTCCCAGCCCAGGATCAGCAGCAGGATGGCGGTGACTTGCGACGCCATCTTGAACTTGCCCAGGCCCTTCGCGGGCATCGCCAGCCCGCGCGAGTAGGCCAGGTTGCGCAGACCGGTCACCGCGATCTCGCGGCCGATGATCACGCCCACCATCCACGCCGACGCCAGGCCCAGTTGCACCAGCGAGATCAGCGTGGCGGAAATCAGGAGCTTGTCGGCGAGCGGGTCGAGGATCTGGCCGAGGGGGGTCACCTGGTTGCGGCGACGGGCGAGGTAGCCGTCGAGCCAGTCGGTGAGCGAGGCCAGGCCAAAGATGGCCGCCGCGACCAACTCGACCGGCAGGCCCACGACGAGCCGGCCCTCGAATTTGGTCAGCAGCACCGAGACCAGCACCGGCACCAGGAAAATGCGTGCGATCGTGAGGCTGTTCGGCAGGTTCATGTCAACCGCCGTCATTCTACCCCTCGGTCGTGTAAGATGGAAGTTTGTCATGAAGGCCATCCTCCTTGCCGGGGGCAAGGGCACGCGGCTGCGTCCGCTCACCCTCCACACCCCGAAGCCCGTCGTCCCGATCTTCGATCGCGCGTTTCTCCATTACCAGATTGACCGGCTCAAGCAGGTCCCGGAGATCGACGAGGTCATCCTCAGCCTGAATTACCAGCCCCGCCGCATCGAAGAGGTGTTCGGCGACGGCGCCGGCACGGGCGTGCGCCTGCGCTACGTCGTCGAACCGGCGCCGCTCGGCACCGGCGGCGCGATTCGCTACGCCGCCCAGGGCGCCACCGACACGATCGTCGTGTTCAATGGCGACGTGATGACCGGCGTCGACGTGAACGCGGTGGTCAGGCGCCACCGCGAGAGCAAGGCCAAGGCCACCATCGTGCTGACGCCGGTGGACAACCCCACGGCCTATGGCCTGGTGGAAACCGAGAGCGACGGCCGCGTGCGCCGCTTCCTGGAAAAGCCCAACCCCGACGAGATCACCTGCGACACGATCAACGCCGGCATCTACGTGCTCGAGCCCGAGACCTTCGACCGCATCCCGAAAGACGTCTCCTACTCGATCGAGCGCACGTACTTCCCGTCGCTGATCGAGCGGCAGGACATGTTCGTCGCTTATGTCGATCGCGGCTACTGGATCGACATCGGCACCCCCGAGAAATACATCCAGGTGCACCACGACATGTTCGACGGCAAGTTCGCCGGCGGCGTGTTCGCCACGGCCGATCGCACGCAGCCGATCGTGTCGCCCGAGGCGCGCATCGAGGACGGCGTCACACTGGTGGGCCCCTGCTTCATCGACGCCGGCGCGCACGTCAAGAGCGGCGCGCGCGTTGGCCCCTACGCGGTGCTCGGCCGGTCGGTGCTGGTCGAGGAACAGGCCGATGTCGAGAACACCATCGTGTGGCCCAACACGCGCATCGGCCAGGGCGCGGTGGTCCACGGCCCGATCATCGGCCGCAATTGCCACATCGGCCGCAACGCGGTGCTGAAGTCGGCCTCGGTGATTGGCGACAAGACGCAGCTGACCGATTACACGACGCTATGATCAACCCAACTGTCTTCAAGGCGTACGACGTTCGCGGCCTCTACCCGTCCGAGATCACCGAGGAGCTGTTCCACCAACTGGGCCGGGCGTTTGTCGCCTACCTGGGGCCGGGGCGCTACGCGGTGACCCGCGACATGCGCGTGTCGTCCCCCTCGCTCACCGCGGCGTTCATCGATGGCGCGACCCTGCAGGGCGGGACGATCCTCGATTACGGCCTGCTCGGCACCGACCAGATGTACTTCGCCGTGGCGGCCGACCAGCTCGACGGCGGCGCGCAGATCACCGCCTCGCACAACCCGGGCGAGTACAACGGCTGCAAGATGGTGCGCGCCGAGGCGTTTCCGCTGAGCGGCGAGGCCGGCATCAAGGAAATGAAGGAGATGATCCTGGCCGGCGCGATTCCCGCGCCGCCGGCGGTACGCGGCACCGTCGAGAGGCGCAAGATCATGGATCGCTACGTCGATCACGTGATGTCGTTCATCGACGCCGCCGCCATCAAGCCCTTCAACGTCGTCCTCGACGCCGGCAGCGGCGTGGCCGGGTTCGTGGCGCCGCGCCTGTTCGATCGCCTCCCCTGCAAGACCACGCGGCTGTGCTTCGAGGTGGACGGGACGTTCCCGAACCACGAGGCCAACCCGCTGATCGAGGAAAACCGGCAGGACATCACCGCGGCGGTGATCGCCCAGGGGGCCGACATCGGCATTGCCTGGGACGGCGACGCCGACCGTTGCTTCTTCATCGACGGCAGCGGCGAGTTCATTGCCGGCGACTTCATCACCGCGCTGCTGGCCGAGGCCTTCCTGCTGAAGACGCCCGGCCAGGCCGTGATTTACGACGTCCGCGCCAGCTACGCCGTGAAGGACATCGTTGCCAAGTACCAGGGTACGGCGCTGATGAACCGCGTCGGCCACGCCTTCATCAAGCGCCGCATGCGCGAAGACAACGCGGTGTTCGGCGGCGAGGTCACCGGGCACTACTACTTCCGCGACAACTTCTACGCCGACAACGGCTTCATCCCGGCGTTGATGATCCTGGACCTGATGTCGAAGAAAGGCATGTCGCTGCGCGACCTGCTGAAGCCGCTGCGCGAGAAATACTTCATCTCGGGCGAGATCAACACCAAGGTCGCCAACATGGGCATTGCCGACCTGAAGATCCAGGAATTGGCGAAGATCTACGCCAAAGGCAACGTCTACCTGCTCGACGGCGTGTCGGTGGAGTTCGACGACTGGCACTTCAACGTGCGGCAGTCGAACACCGAGCCCCTGCTGCGGCTCAATCTCGAGGGCCTGACGCCCGAGATCATGGAGAAGCGCCGGGACGAGATCCTGGGGATTATCCGGGGCTAGCCTCGCTTCGCTCGGCGTAGGGCTCGGGCTTCGCCTTCGTGGGGCTCGCGCCTTCCGGCGCTCGTTGGGCTCAAAAGTGGAGCGGGAGACGGGGATCGAACCCGCGACATCGAGCTTGGGAAGCTCGCGTTCTACCGCTGAACTACTCCCGCTCAGCGAAGCTATTCTAGCAGACCCGGCCCCACGAGCGGCGGGAGGCCGCGAGCCCTACAAAGGGCGAAGCCCGAGCCCCAGGACGTGAGCGAAGCGAACGACCCCTGCGGCTTCGTCCTCGCCTACTGAATCGAGATCCCCACGCTGATCGTGAACATCTGCGTCCGCTTGGCGGCCGGCAACACGTCGGTCTCGCCGCGCGAGCCCAGCTTGGTGAAGCGCACGTCGAACCCCGCGCCCAGGTGCGGCTTCATGAACCACCGGGCTCCCCCGCCGAAGTTAATCGCGCCATTCCAGGCTTCGGGCACGGCCTGGGCGGGCATGGTCCCGAAGGCCTCGGCGCTGCTCACGACCTTGGAGCGCCCATAACCCGCGCTCAGGTAGCTCCAGCCCAGCTTGTGGCCGAAATTAATCGACACCTGCGGGAGCATGCTGGTGATCTGCGTAGTGGCGGTGGTCGTGGTCGGGACGGCGGGCGCGGTGGCGGTGGCCGTCGACATCAGCGGGTCGCTGGTGCTCTTGCCGGTGTGCATCGACACGCCCAGGCCCAGGGTCACGACGCCCATCCTGAGCGGGTAAACCGTGGCCCCGCCGGCCACGCCCCAGGCGCGGCCCGGGAGGGGCGTTGTCGCGGTCACCGTCGGGACCCAGCCCTCGGCTGTCGGCAGGCCCACCCACGCGCCCTGCAGGTCCAGGGCGAACCACGGGAGCCGTGCAGGGGTTTGCGCCGACGCCGGGACCGACACGAGCAGGGTCAGCAACACGAGCAGGCAGCGCCGCCTCAATAGCCGCTCGCCTTTCCTGCCGCCGCCTCGCCGCGCGACTCCTTGACGATGCGCACGCCGGCGCTGGCGCCGATGCGGGTGGCGCCAGCCGCCACCATGGCCTTCATCTGCTCGAGGTCGCGTACGCCGCCCGAGGCCTTCACGCCCATCTCGTCGCCGACTATGCGCCGCATCAAGGCCACGTCGGCGGCGGTCGCGCCGCCCGGGCCGAAGCCGGTGGAGGTCTTCACGAAATCGGCCCCGGCCGCCTTGGCGAGCGTGCAGGCCGTGATCTTCTCCTCGTCGGTGAGCAGCGCGGTCTCGATGATCACCTTGCTGCCGGCGCCGGCGGCATGGCACGCCGACACGACGCCGCGGATGTCGTCGCTGACGAGCCGGACATCGCCGGACTTCAGCGCGCCGACATTAATCACCATGTCGATCTCAGCGGCGCCGTCGAAGATGGCGCGGCGCGCCTCGAACTGCTTCACGTCGGGCGTCGTGGCGCCCAGCGGAAAGCCGACGACCGAACACACGGCGACGCCGGATCCGCGCAACAGGCCTGCCGACAGCGAAACCCACGTGGGATTGACGCACACCGTCGCGAATTTCCATTCGGCGGCTTCCTTGCAGAGCTGTTCAATCTCTTTCGCCGTGGCGTCGGGCTTGAGCAGGGTGTGGTCGATCAGGCCCGGCAGCCCCTGCGCGCCGCCGTCGGCCGCATGCAGGCCCAGGCGCGTGGCCCCGGCGTCGAGGACGTGGCGCACGCGGTCGGGACAGCAGTCGAACGTGAAGCCATGGCACGCGCAGCGCTGCGGCGCCACCGCGCCGGCCCGCGCCAGTTCCTCGAGGATCAATTCGATGACACGGCGATAGTCGGTCACTGCGTCTTCTCCAGCGCGCGGATCTTGGCGAGGCGGCGCAGGTAGCGCGCCTCGCCCATCGGCGTGCCCATCCACGTGTCGACAATGGCCTTGGCCTCGTCGGCCGTAATCAGGGTGGCGCCGAGCGTCAGCACGTTGGCGCCGTTGTGCTCGCGGGCGTAGCGGGCCATGGTCTGGTCGTTGCACACCGCGGCGCGAACGCCGTCGATCTTGTTGGCGGCGATCGCCGAGCCAATCCCGGCGCCGTCGATGACGATGGCGGCGTCCACTTCCTGGCGGGCGACGAGCCGGGCGGCCTGCGCCGCGATGTCGGGATAGTCGACCGCGTCGGGGCCGTCGGTGCCCACGTCGAGCACGCTCAGGCCCTTCTGGCGCAGGTAATCGCGCAAGGCGGCCTTGAGCGCCACGCCGCCGTGGTCGCTGCCGATGGCCAGGACGCGGATGGCCGCCACCGGCGCCAGGCCGTCCAGGCTGGCGTCGGCGACGCCGCGGTGCACCGTGATGCGCCGCGCCGTGAGCGTGTCGGCCGCCAGCGGCGTCACGTGCCCGCCGGGCTTGAGCGTGACGCTGGAGCCGATCTCCAGGGTCCGCGCGTCCGTCTCGGTGATGATGTCAAACGCCTTCATGCATTCCCGTTCGTGTTAGTCTTTTCCGCCATGTCGAGTGTCAAACCCGCCGTCTTGATCGACCAGGAAGAGCTCTCCGCCCGCATTGCCGACCTCGCCCGCGAAATCCGCCAGGACTTCCCGTCCGGGCAACTGCACTTCGTCTGCGTCCTCAAGGGCGCCTTCCTGTTTCTCGGCGACCTGATTCGCGCCATGGAGGGCCACGTCACCATCGACTTCATGGCCTGCTCCAGCTACGGCGCCGGCACCTCGTCCACCGGCGAAGTCCGGCTCTCGAAGGACCTCGACTCGGGCCTCGAAGGCCGCGACGTGATCATCGTCGAGGACATCGTCGATACCGGCCTCACCCTGCACTACCTTCAGGAGATCCTTCTGGCCCGCGGGCCGCGATCGTTGCGCACCGCGTGCCTGCTCAGCAAGCCCTCGCGCCGCAAGATCGACGTCAAGGTCGATTACATCGGCTTCACGATCGAGGATCGGTTCGTCGTCGGCTACGGGCTCGACTATGCCGAGCAGTACCGCAACCTGCCGTACATCGGCATCCTCGAATAGGCCACCGATTTACACCGATTAGACACCGACTACTGAACGGCCTTCCTCACGAGCTCCGCCGCCTTGCGGGCCTCGGCCAGCACGGCCGCTTCGTCCAGCGTCAGCAGCTTGCGGTCACGCATCAACACCTTCCCGTTCACGATCGTGGTCTCGACGTCGTCGCCCCGCGACGCGTAGACGATCTGCGCCACCGGGTCGAACAGCGGCTGCTGCCGCGGCTTCGCCATGCCGACAATGATCAGGTCGGCCAGCTTGCCTGGTTCGAGCGAGCCGAGGCGCTGGCCGCGGCCAAGCGCGCGGGCGCCGCCGAGGGTGGCCATCTCCAGCGCGTCGGCGGCGCTGATTGCGGTCGGATCCATCGTCACCAGCTTCTGCTGGAACGCGGCCTGGCGCATCGCCTCGAACATGTCGAGGTCGTTGTTGCTCGCGGCGCCGTCGGTGCCGATGCCGACGCTGACGCCGGCCTTCCGGTACTTCATCACCGGCGCGGTGCCGCTCGCGAGCTTCATGTTGCTCTCGGGATTGTTCGACACGCCGACGCCACGCTGCTGGAGCAGGGCGATTTCCTCGTCGTTGATCCACACCCCGTGCGCGGCCAGCGTCGTCGGCGCCCAGAAGTCCAGGCGGTCGAGGATCGCGACGGGCCGCATCTGGTGCCGTTCCTGCGAGAGGCCGGCCTCGGCCTGGGTTTCGGCGAGGTGGATCTGGATCGGAATCATCAGGCGCCTGGCCAGCCGGCCGACCGCGGCGAGCGTCTTCGCGTCGAGGGTGTAGACGGAATGCGGCGCGATCGACGGCGTGATCAACTCGTCGTGATCGAATTCCCGGGCAAACGCCTCCATTCGCGTCAGGGCGTCGGCGGGCGTCTTCGCGTCGGCCACCGGGAACTCGATCACCGTCTGGCCCAGGACCCCGCGGACGCCGGCCGCCTTCGTCACGCGGGCGACCTCCTCCTCGAAGTAATACATGTCGGCGTAGGTGGTCGTGCCCGACTGAATCATCTCGAGCAACGCGAGCCTGGTGCCGGCCCGCACGAACTCGGGCGTGACCGTCTTGGCCTCGGCCGGGAAGATGTACTTCTGGAGCCAATCCATCAGGGCGAGGTCGTTGCCCAGGCCGCGAAACATGACCATGGCGGCATGCGTGTGGGTGTTGATCAACCCGGGCATGACCACCTTGCCGGTGGCATCGATGGTGTCGGCGCTGCGATAGCGCGCCGAAATGGCCGCCGGCGTGTCAACCGCGACGATCTGGGTGCCGTTGATGGCGACCGAACCGGGATTGAGGACGCGCCGGCCGCCATCCACGGTGATGACGATGCCGTTGGCGACAATCATCGAGACGTCGGTGACCTGACGGGCCGACAGGGCCGGGCGGAACAGCGGGGCGGCCAGGACCAGCGCCAACCCGGTAACCAGGATGCGAACGCGCATGCAGGGTGAATTGTACGTGAAGCAGGCCCGAGACTAAACAGGAGTTCAAGAGGCCCGAAGACCCAATCCCGGGTGTTCCTGACCTCTCGAACTCCTGTTAAGCTTCCCTCTGTGCTGCACCTCGTCACTCACCCGCTGGTCCACGATTGCCTGGCCGAACTGCGCGATGCGCGCACGCCGCCCGAGCGCTTTCGCGAGTTGGCCAACCGCATCAGCGTGTTGCTGGGCGCCGAGGCCCTGCGCGACGTGCCCATGGCCGACACGACGGTCGAGACGCCGCTTGGGCCGTCACCGTGCCGGCGCCTGGCCGCCGACGTCGTGATGGCGCCGGTGCTGCGGGCGGGCCTCGGCATGTTGCCGGGCATGCTGGAACTGGTGCCAAACGCGCGAGTGGGCCACCTGGGACTGCAGCGCGACGAACGCACGGCGGTTGCCTCGCAGTATTACGCCAAGCTGCCGCCGGGCCTCGAGAACAGCTATGTGCTGTTAATCGATCCCATGCTGGCAACCGGCGGCAGCGCGGTGGCCGCCCTCGACGTGCTCATGCGGGCCGGCGCACGTCACGTGCGCCTGGTGTGCATCGTGGCGGCGCCCGAAGGAGTGGCCGCCGTCGAAAAGGCCTACCCCATGGTGCCGATCTTCACGCCCGTGGTCGACCGCGAATTGAACGCCCACAAGTTCATCGTCCCGGGACTCGGCGACTTTGGCGATCGGCTGTTCGGCACGGTCTGAGCCGGGCCCGGCGTATGCTATGATCTCTCGTCTGGCCGCGCGCTTGGCTCAGCGGTAGAGCACCGCCTTCACACGGCGGGGGTCGGTGGTTCGAATCCACCAGCGCGCACCACTTACCCACTCCATCTTGAGCACTCGCCTTCGGTCGATTGCCACTGCAGGACTGCTCGCCGTCCTGGCGTTTGCGCTGTATGCCACTGGCACGGGCGCGCCGCTGTCTCCGGCCGAGCACGACGTCGCGCGCCAGGCGGGCGCTGTCGGCTCCGCGCCAACCGGCTTTCCCCTGTTTTTCCACATCGAGAACGAGCGCTGGCTGCCGCCCGTCGCGGTGTACGCCACGGCACTGGCCAACCTCGTCGCGGCCCCCGAGCACGCCGGCCGCCTGGCGGCGGCGGCCATCGGCGGGCTGAACGTCGGGCTGATCTTCCTGATCTCGCGACGGCTCCAACCCTCGACGCCGGTCGCCGTCGGCACCGCGCTGCTCTTGCTGGCCACGCCGGCCCACGTCGTCTTTGCCCGTACCGCGGTCGATGCGATCTATCCCCTGCCATTTGCGCTGGCGTGGTTGCTGGCCCTGGTCACCTATTTCGATACCGGCGATCGGCGTTACGCCGCGGCTGGCGCCTTCGCGCTGGGCGCCGGCATGTATTCACACCCGTCGGCGCCACTCACGATGGGCTTTCTCCTGCTGGTGACGATGGCCGTCATGTGGATGGCGGGGCGTTGCGATGCCGCCAGCCTGGCGGTGCCCGCCGCGGCCTTCGCGGCGCCGCTTGCACTCGCGATGGCGTGGTTCGCCGCAAACCCAAGTGCTTACCCGGACACGTTCGGCCGATGGGCCATTCATCCGGCTCACCTGCGCTTTCCCCTCGACGGCCTCAGGGCATTCGTGAACTGGAACACCCTGGGCACGCGCCTGTCTCTCTACTGGGGATCGTTCGACCCGTCGTGGCTGTTTTTCGCCAACGCCGCCACGCGTGCGTCAGCCCTTCGCGGCACGGCGCCTTTTCTGTTGGCCACGGCGGTGGCGCTGGCTGCCGGCGTCTCGCAACGCCTACGGGCCGGGCCAACGCCCGTCACCCTGCTCTTGCTGGCGGGTGTTGCCGTCGCCCCCTTGGCGGCCTCGACGTTCGGCGCTCCGCACGCAATCGCCGACTTTCTCCTGATGGTGCCACTGGTTGTCCTGCTGACGGCCGGCGGCGTGGCGGGCTGGCTGGCGCGGGACGGCTGGTGGCGAATGCTCGGCTGGGCCGTGATGGCTGCGCTCGCCGTCGACGCCGCGCGGTTCGCGGCCTTCTAGATCGGCCGCACCTCGCCCAGCCTCGCGGCGTGCAGCAAGGCCGCCGCCGTCACGGCGGCGGCCAGGAGCGGAGTTCGACTCATCTCGCCTGCGTGCGGGTCGATGAGCGCGGGCTAGCCAGCTTTCTTGACCTCTTCGATCAGGGCCTTGATCGCGCGCGCGTAGGCGGCATCGGCCTCGGCGTGGGCTTTCATGTAATCGGCCTCCGACATCTTGTCCTCGCGCCAGTTGCCGTCGAAGCGCATGGTCTTGGCGCCCTGGTCGTGCGAATCGGCCGGCCCTTGCTTGGCGGCCGGCTTGGCTTTGAGGCCGTCGGAGTTGAGGTCGGTGACGAAGTGCCGCGACTCGACCACCGAGGCGCTGTTGAGGTCCATGTAGACCTCGCGGTATTCCTTCCGAATCAGCTTCTCGTTGACGACGGCCGGCGCGGTCGTGCGCGCCCAGACCACCATGAGCTGGCCGGGGAAACTCAGGGCGCCGACAAACTCGTCACGGTCGTCCGGCATGCGCGCGGCGATGCTGTCGAGCTTCTTGCTCGCCAGCAGCTGGGCCAGCTCCTTGGCGGGCGCGGCTGACTGCGGTTCTTGCGCGACGGCCACCGACGCCAAGGCCGTGACGAGCAGTACCGGGACGAGAACTTGGGTAAGGGATACGGGGGACACAAATTTCATGTTCCCATTTAACACACTTGTCCCGCCGAAGCCTAGGGCGAAGGCGGCCTGCCGCGCCGAAGCCTAGGCGAAGGCGGGATTCAGCCGATGAAAAGCGATTCTTCCTCATCGACCGTGGGGCGGCTGGCCTGGCGGCGGCGCGACACTTCGCGCAGGCCGCGGAAGGAATCGATCAGGGCCGAGACCCCGGCAAAAATCGCCATGCCCTGCCGGGCGGGGCCGGTGACGAACGACTGCGCCGCGGCCAGGGTCTGATCCACGCGCTGCGTCAACTCGGCAAAGACCTGGTCGAACCGCTCCACCTGCTTGGCCGCCAGCGCGGCCGTGCGGGCCGCCTCGCTGGTGAGCGCGGTCAGGTTGGCGAGCAGGGGCTTGATGTCCTGATCCAGCTGGGTGGCGATCTGGTCCACCCGCCGGGCAAGACGGATCCCGGCGATGATGGCGCCAACCTGGATCATCGCCATCAGCAGCACCGCAAACGCGATGATGCCGAGAAACAGATCGCCGGTGTCGCTCACGCCTGGTCGCCTCGCTCGCGGGCCTGCTGGAAGGCTTCGCGGCCGCGATCGACCGCGGTCGCGAGGTGTTCACGCTGGCGTTCGTAGTACTCGCGGCCCTGCTCCATGGCGTCGCGCGCCTTGTCCTTGCCTTCGCGCGCCTTCTTGCCGAGGTACTCGCGGGTCTCTTCGCCAGAGGCCGGCGCAAACAGGAGCGCCACGGCCGCGCCCGTCAGGGCGCCGACCACGAACGCAATCATCACGTTGCTGCCGCTGCTGTCCTTGGACATGGGACTCCTCAAAAGATGCTGACCTTCACGTTCAGGTATTTCTTCGGGTCCTTTTTGATTTCGGCGATGAGTGCCCTCATCTCGGACACCGTTCCATTCATGTTCTCATATAACTGTTTGTCGTGCAGCAGCTGGCCGGCGGTGCCCTTGCCGGCGTTCAGGTCTCGCAGAACCGTGTCGAGACGCGCAGTCATGCTGTCCAGCCGCTGGTACAGCGCTTCGTCGGTCAGGAGCTTCCCGGCGGTGCCCTCGCCACGATTGAGCTTGGCGGTCATGGTCTCGAGGTTCGAGGTGGCCTGGTTCAGGTTCTTGGCGAACGTCGGGTCGTTCATCAGCTGGCCGAGGCTGCCCTCGCCCTTACGCAGGCCGCTGGTGATGGCATTGAGGTTCGCCAGCGAGGCCTCGAGCTCGTTGTACAGCTTGGGATCGTTGGCGAACTTGCCGATGGTGCCCTTGCCTTCCGACACCGATCGCGCCACCCGCTCGGCCGCGTTCACGAACCCCTCGAACTCGCGGTAGACCGAGTCGTCGGTGAACAGCTTGCCCACGGTGCCCTTGCCGGCGCGGATGTCGGCCACGAGCTGCTTGGCTTCGTTCAAGCCGGCGGTGGCTTCGGTGGTGAGCTGCGCGATGCTGCCCTCGGCCACGCCCGACGGCACGTAGCCCCAGTCGGGAATCGGCGTGCCGCCGACGCCGGCCGAAATGTCGACCGCGCCCTCGCCGAGCAGCGAGATGCTGCCGATCACGGCCTTGGAACGGTCGGTGACGAGCGCGCGGAAATCGTCCTTCACGTCGAACCACACTTCGACGCCGGTATCCGATAGGATGACCTGGTCGACCGTGCCCACCTGCACGCCGGCCACGCGCACCGGCGACCCGGCCATCAGGCCGGCGACGTTGCCGAAGCGGGCCTTCAGCGGGTAGTTCTGCCACGGCATGCCGCCCCCGCCGCCAACGGCGAAGATCAGCAGGCCGGCCATGACCAGCGCGAAAACCGAGATGATGCCGAACTTGAGTTCGGCCCATGCGAGTGAATGTGTCCGCGGCATGGTGCTCTATTCCCCTTACGAAAGAAACGTCTGCATGTACTGGTCGGTCGAGGCACGCAGCTCGTCGGCCGAGCCTTCGAAATGAATCGTGCCGTCCTTCAGCATGACGAAATCGGCCTCGTCGATCTTGGCCTGGGCGGCCTTGGAGATTTCAAGCGCGCCCGCCGCGTCGCGCGAGGCGGCGTGGGTCGCCACGTAAAACGCGTCGCGCAGTTGGTGGGTGACGATCACGGAGGTCACCGCTTCGAGGTCGCGCAGCTTGACGATCTCCGCGTCGATCGTCAGCGACGTGATGGGGTCGAGGCCGGTGGTCGGCTCGTCGTACAGCCGC
>CAYGMD010000039.1:0-33427 GCA_964350785.1 uncultured Acidobacterium sp.
GAGCTGAAGCCGGCCTTCGACGCCGCCAACCGCGCGCACCACGTGAAGCTGCGCGAGCAGCATGCCGGCCGGCGCGAGCGGCCGACGCTGTCGCTCGAGCAGGCGCGCGCCAATCGGCTCAAGCTCGCCTTCACCAACCCCTTGAAGCCCTCGTTCACCGGCCTCAAGAAGGTGGACGTGGCGCTGTCGGACCTGGTGCCGTTCATCGACTGGCAGTTCTTCTTCGCGGCGTGGGAGCTCAAGGGCCGCTTCCCCGCCATCCTGAAGGACGCCGCCATCGGCGCGGCAGCCACGGAGCTCTACGGCCACGCGCAGGCGCTGCTCAAGCAGATCGTCGACGGCAAGCTGATTCGCGCGCGGGGTGTCTATGGCTTCTGGCCTGCGAACAGCCACGGGGACGACATTGTGCTGTTCCAGCCGAACGAGCGTTCTTCCGACTCCCGACTCCCGACTCCCGACTCCCGGCAGGAACTGACGCGCTTTCCTATGCTGCGGCAGCAGGAAGTGATTGCCGACAACAAGCCGAACCGGTCGCTGGCCGATTTCATCGCGCCGGTTGAGAGCGGCGTGGCCGACTACGTCGGGGCGTTCGCCGTCACGGCCGGCCTGGGCGTTGACGAACTGGTCAAGAAGTACGAAGCCAGGCACGACGACTACTCCGCCATCATCGTCAAGGCGCTGGCCGATCGCTTCGCGGAGGCCTTCGCCGAGTACCTGCACGCGCAGGCGCGCAAGGACTGGGGCATCATCGATCGGCTGTCGAACGACGACCTGATCGATGAGAAGTTCCAGGGCATCCGCCCGGCGTTCGGCTACCCGGCATGCCCCGACCACAGCGAGAAGGCGCGGCTGTTCGAGCTGCTGGGCGCGCGCGCGGTCGGCCTCGATCTCACCGAGTCGTTCGCGATGACGCCGGCGGCGTCGGTCAGCGGCCTCTACTTCTCGCATCCGCAGTCGAAGTACTTTGCGATCCAGCGGATCGGCCAGGACCAGGTCGCCGACTACGCGAAGCGCAAGGGCATGGAGATTGGCGAGGTCGAACGCTGGCTGCGCCCAATCCTGGCCTACGAACCGGCCCTCGTCAGCGCGTAGCCGCGCTGGCGAGGGACAACTTGAACGCCGCCATCTCTTCGCCATTGCGCACCAGCAGGACATCGCCAACCAGCACCGGGTGATTCCAGGTCTTGGCGTTGAGCGCCGCGATTCGCGCCACCTCGGTGAACTTGGCCGGCGTCGCCAACACCAGCGCCAGATCGCCTTCTTCCGAAATCACGAGCAGCAGATCCTGGTCGGCCAGCAGCAGCATCTGGCCGTTGCCATAGCGGCCGCCTTTCCAGGCGCGGTCGCCGGTTTCGAGGTTGACCGACGAGAGAATGTTGCCGTCGAAGCCGTAGGCGTGGTCCTTGTGGATGACGTAGTCATTGAAGTACGGCTTCAACCCGCGTGACGTCCATCGTTCGGTCACGGTCCAGCCGCTGGCCGCATGCGTCAGCCCGAGCCGTCGCACGCCAAGCCCGCTCATGGCGTCGGCGCTGGTAATCAGCAGGTCGCCGCCGGGCAGCGCCGCCGGCTGCACCATCGGTGCGCCCGCCCATTTGTTGTCCCACAACACCGTGCCATCGGCGACCGCGACGCTGGTGGTGCCCTGTCCCCCCATCAGCAGGACCTGGTCGATCCCGTTGAGGCTCAGCAAGTGCGGCGAGCTGTAGCTGCCGCCGCGCGATTTCATCATCCAGCGACGCTCGCCCGTGGCGGCGTCGTAGGCAATCAGCGCCCCAGAGGCGGCGATGATGACCTTGCCGTCTACCACCAGCGGCGAGCTCGAGAAGCCCCAGCCGGGGACCGGCACACCGGTATCGGCGCTTGACTCGCGGGACCACAACCGCTTGCCCGTGCGCTCATCCAGCGCGTTCACGATGCCGGTCGCGCCGTGGGCAAAGACCCGGCCCCCGTCGATCGCCGGCGTGGCGCGCGGACCGGCGCCGCCGTTCGATTCGTAGAAGCGGACCGGATCGCTGTGCCGCCATACGGGCTCGCCGGTTGACAGCCGGTAGGCCGCGACCATCTCTTCGTCGCCACGCTGCTCCTGCGTGTAGACGACGTCGCCGTGCACGGCAAAGGACGACCAGCCGGGACCGATCGGCCGGCGCCAGATCGGCACCGGCGGCGCGGCCGACCAGTCGCTGTTGATGTGGACGCCCCGGACGACGTTGTCGCGCGCGGGCCCCCGGAACCCCGGCCATTCGACTGGCGAGGCGTCGCGCTCGTCGAGCGCGATACGCTCCTCGCTCTTGGCAGCCACAGCCGAAATGGCCACGTTGGGCGGCGTCGCGGCGGCAGGCATCGGCGGCACGGCTTGTGGCGGCACGGGCGCGTCTTTCGAAGCCTCCAACGCCGGTGGCGGCGGCACCACGCGCTCGGGCTCGGCGGCGGTCTTCGCCAGCAGCAACTGCTCGGCGGTTGGCGTCCATCGCCAGTGGTAGTCGGAGCCCAGCAGGCTGCTGCTGACACCGTCGGTCCGGATGATCACGCACAGGCCGGACGCCACGAGGATGGTGGCGGCCATCGACCCGCGTCTCGCGCCAGCGGACAGCCCGTGACTCGCGACCGCCCAGAACACCAGGGCCAGCGTCACCAGTTGGATCGCCATGAGGTAGATCAGGTAGCCCTGGCCGGCGCCGGTGATGGAGGGGTGCGCGACCGCCTTCGCCACGACGATCGCCGCGGCCGTGATCGCCAGCGCGCCCAGCCGTTCCGACCATGGCGCCCGGCTGAAGAACAGCCACCACAGGATGATCCCCAGCGTGGCGATCACCGACCCCAGCAGGCCGGCAAGACCCGCGTCCAGCCCGAAGATCGGCGTGTCGGGCAGGGCCACGGGCAGCCCGAACCGTACCAGCAACGCGAATATGGCCAGGGCCACGCCCGGCCAGAGCCGCATGGAAACGGGGTCGGGGATCTTTTTGGTCATCGCACCACTTCCTCTTGGGGGTCGCATTGCCCCCGGCAAAACCTATTGGGGTTGAAGGCGGAAAAAGATCCCCGACCCCTTTTTAGCGCCTCTTCGTTCACCAGCGGCCGCAGCAGCACGCTGCGCACGACGCTGAAGATGGCGGCGTTGGCGCCAATGCCGAGCGCCAGCGTGATCACGACGGTGGCCGGCACGTAGCCAAACTCGCGCAGCGCCGCCAGGCGGGCGGCTTCGGGATGCTCGCCGCGCTCGATCCGTTCCTTGACGCTGAGCGCCAGGTGGCCGCGGATCTCGTCGTCCAGTTCGCGATCGTCGGGCCGCATGGCTACTCGTTGCCCGCCGGGTTCATGATGCGGCCGATGGCGCCGACCAGTTGCGACCAGCGATCGCGCGCGCGCGACAACTGGGCCTTGCCGGCCGGTGTCAGCTGGTAATACTTCGCCCGCTGGTTGGCCTCGCTCACGCCCCACTCCGACTTGAGCCAGCCTTTCTTTTCCAGGCGGTGCATGGCGGGATAAAGCGAGCCGGTTTCAACCTTGAGCAGATCGTCCGACTGGGCCCGAATCGCCTGGCCAATGCCGTGGCCGTGCTGGGGCCCCCACTGCAAGGTGCGCAGGATGAGCATGTCGAGGGTGCCCTGGAGCAGTTCCAGGCGCTGATCGTCCCGGGATTTGGCCATGGCTGTAGACGCTCTACACCCTTAGACGTAGACCGTCTACGGCTTGTTCCGTGCGGCGGTAGCTGCCGGCGTTCCACTCCAGGAGGCCGACATCGTGCTCCCTATCCGAGCGCCGCGGGACCGCCGCGCTCGTCCCTCGGTGCCTGAGCGGCCGCGTGCGGTCCCGCCTGTCGGGCCGCACGGGCCGAATCATCCTTGGCGGCCAGCAACGACCGCAGGTTCAGCAGCTGGCCGAGCGCCTTGTACCAGAACGGCGCGCCAAGGCTGAGCAGCAGCACGGTCAGGGCCACGCCAAACGGATTCACCGACGCCCAGGCCCGCCGCCATTCGCCCTGGCTGGGCAGGGCGATGACACCGTTGGTCGCCAGGAAGCTCCGGTACTCGCGGTCGATGTCCTCGCGGCTGGGCGCCGCGGGCGGCGGAGTTCCGGCCGGCGTGGCGGCGGCAGCGTCGCGCGGCTGCAACTCGGCATGCACCGCGGCGGCTTTCGCCACGAACGCCTCTCGCATCTTCTCGTCGGCCGACAGCCGGTTCACGATCATGAGCGCGTCGACCTGGAACGTGATGGCCACGACGAGGGCGCCGGCCAGCGTCACCGCGCGCGTCGAGGCCGTGAACCGCTGCGACACCCGGTCCATGGTCTGGTCGAACGAGGCGTTGATCTTGGCGACGTACTCGGTGGCGGCTTCACGAAGCACCGCGGCGCCTTGCCGGACGGCGTGGCCCAGCTCGGGCTGAAGCCGTTCGATCTCGAGCGCCCGGGTCCGAATGCTCGACAGCGTCCGATCGGGATCGGCAATGCCATTGGCGGCGAGCATTGTCTTGAGCCGCGCGGCGATGTCGGGCGGTACGTCGGTGGCGCCGTCGGCGCTGGCGAAATGCATCAGGATCTTCGTGAATTCGTCGCGCAGAATCACGGTCCCGAGGCGCGGTCCGAAGACCCAGCGCACAAGTTTTGCCCCGCGGTTCTCGGCGCCGCCCGCGCCGGCCGGCGACAGCCAGCTCGAACCACTGATCAAGGGGTGCGTCAACACCGCGTTGGCCACCGTGGCCGATGTCGCGGCGGGAAGATTGGGGTCGAGGAGCCGCAGCAGGTCCTGGACGCCGCGCTTCAGGTGACGGCCACGGCTGTTGAAGATCCCGGTCAAGGCCTGGGTAATGACCGTGACGGCCATGCTGAGCATGAGCATGATGGTTGAGAACGCGACGAGGGTGTCGAGCGACTTGAACATCCCGGTCCTCCTTGCACACAACCTTCGGCGGCCCGCCCCCGCGAGGTCCGGGGCTGTGCGGCGTGCCCGGCGACCGGCTATTATGCCCTCGTCTTGACGGCGATCTTGCACAGATGAAACCTCACGCTTTTGTCGCCATGCCGTTCGGGTTGAAGCAGGACGCCGCCGGTGCGACCATCGACTTCAATCGCGTCTACAAGGAACTGATCGCGGAGGCACTGCAGGCAGCCGGCCTCGAAGCATTCAGGGCGGACCAGGAAACCCGCGCCGGCGACATCCTGCCCGACATGTTCCAAGAGCTGCTGCTCGCCGACCTGGTCCTGGTCGACATCACCATCGACAACCCCAATGTTTGGTACGAGCTGGGGGTGCGCCATGCGCTGCGGGCGCGGGGCGTGGTCCTGATTGCCGGCGGGCAGACACCTAAGGCGTTCGACATCTACACCCAGCGCAAGTTGCGCTACAGCCTCAAGGACGGCGGCCCCGACCCGGCCACGCTGGTGGCCGACATTCAAGGCCTGGCCACGATGGTCACCAGCACGATGGAGTCGCGGCACGAACGGAAAGACAGCCCGGTCTACAACCTGCTGCCAAACCTGCAGGAACCGGTCTGGAAATCGCTCCGCGTCGGCCAGGTCAAGGAATACTGGGCGCAGTACGACGCCTGGACGGCGCGGTTGAAGCAGGCGCGGGTCAGCGGCCGCATTGGCGACCTGCTCATGCTCGCTGACGAAGCACCGGTCGCGGCACTTCGGGCCGAGGGCTGGATCCAGGCCGGCGAAGAACTCCGCAAGGCCGGGCGATTCAGGTTCGCCTTGGAGCAGTACGACCGCGGCCTCGCCGTGGAACCGGCCAACCCGAAGGGCCTCGCCGGCAAGGGCATGTGCCTGGAGCGCCTGGCCCAGATCGGCGAGCCGGAGCATTCACTCGATCGGGCTCGTGATTACTATGCCCCGCTGGTGAAGGCGCACCCGGACGACACCGAACTGGGTTCCCTTGCGGCCCGCGTCGACAAGGCCGCGTGGCTCGCGGCGTGGCGGCGCGACGGTTCGACCGCCGAGCAGCGGGCGACCGACGCGGCGTACGAAAACGCGTTGCTGCGCGCGGCCATCGACGGCTACCACCGGGTCTTCTGCTCGACCCCCGGTCATTACTACTCGGGGATCAACGCGCTGACGTTGATGCACCTGGCCAGGCACCTGACCGCGGACCCGCGCTACGACGCGGAGCTGGCCACCATGACCGAAGCCGTGCGATTCGCCGCGCGATGCGTGGTCGACCGTGATGGGTTCTGGGCGTTGACCACGTTGGGCGATCTCGAGGTGTTGTCGGGAACACCCGCCAGCACGACGGAGGCCTACAAGGCCGCCATCGCCAAGAACGATCGCGACTGGTTTGCCATCGACTCCAGCCGATCGCAGCTGCTCATTTTGCGGGACCTGAACTTCCGGCCGGATACAGTGGAGGCCGGCATCGCCACGTTCGACCGGGCGCTCGCCCGCCTCGCACCGCCCGAATCCGACTGGCAACCACAAACGGTCTTTCTCTTCAGCGGGCACATGGTGGACGCCCCGGAGCGCGCCCGGCCCCGCTTCCCCGAGGGCAAGGTGGACGCGGCCGCCGCGCGCATCGGCGACGCGCTGGACCGGCTCGGCGCCGGTGAGCGCGATCTCGCCCTCACGCAGGGCGCCTGCGGCGGCGACCTGCTTTTCACCGAAGCCTGCCTGGCGCGAAAGGTCAGGGTCCAGTGGCTGCAACCGTTCGCGGAGCCACTGTTCATCGCGAACTCAGTGGCCAAATGCGGCGACGCCTGGCGCCAGCGGTACTTCGCCGCGAAAGCCCAGCTCGCCGATCCCCCTCGCCAGGCCCCGGAGGCGTTGGGGCCACCACCGCCCGGCACGGTCACCGACGAGGCCTACGAGCGCGCCAACCGCTGGCTCCTCTACACGGCGCTCAGCGCGGGGATTTCAAAGGTTCGGTTCCTCTGCCTGTGGAACGGCGCTGAAGGCGATGGCCGTGGCGGGACGGCGCACATGTACCACGAAGTCCAACGGCGCACCGGCCAGGTGACGTGGATTGATGCCAGGACACTGTGAGATGCGCCTGGATTGACGGCCGTGAACGGCTCAGGCAGGATATCGGTCACCAGCCACCCGGCGTCTCGGCGGAGGGCATCCCGCATGAAGATATTTGTCAGCTACTCATTCAAGCACTCGTGGGTCGCCGATTACGTCGTTCCCTTGATCCGCCACTTTGGCCACGAGCCAGTAACCGGCCAGATGCTCGACGCGGGTGCCCTGCCCGACGAGGTCAAGGCCAAGATGCGGCTGTGCCGGCGCGTCGTCTGCTTCGCGACGCGCGCCACGCCGATCTACACCCAAGGCGCCAGCGAACCGTCTAGTTATGCGCCACCCGCCTGGGTGCGCGACGAGTTGATGATGGCCCGCGGCCGCGACCAACTGGTGACCGAGTTTCGGGAATCCAAGGTGGACTACGGCGGCGGTGCCGAGCCGTTCCATTCCCATATCCCCTTCGACCAGGATCAACTGCCCAAGCTGTTGCTCGCATTGGCCGAACAAATGGCCACCTGGCCCGTCGGCCCCATCGAGCTGGTGTTGTCATGCCCGGAGCATCTGAAGGAACCGATCCTCGCCGCGGCCAACGCCGGCACACTCCGCGCGACGTGCACGGCCACCGAAGACGACGTCGTCGTCGACACGGCGGATTTGCTCGTGCGCCCTCGCGGGGATCAACTGGTCGTGCTGTTCTGGATCAAGCCGCGGCCGAACTACTCAATTGACGTGGTGGTCCCCTTCGGCACGGTCAACCTGGCCCGCCGCGGGATCAGCCCCGTGATTCGCGAGGCCGCACTGAAGCCCGTGTGAGGTGGTCCATGAAAATCAAACAGACCGACAAGTACGATGGCGACGATTGGTGGCGGTGGAGTGTCTGGCTGGATGATGCCAACCTCTCGCAGATCGACAAGGTGGTGTGGAAGCTCCATCCGACGTTTCCGGAACCGGAACTCGAGGCGACCGATCGCGGGAACAATTTCCGAATCGACGCGTCGGGCTGGGGCGGCTTCGTCGTCAAGGCCGACGTCCACCTGAAAGACGGCACCACGAAGACGCTCCGCCATGAACTCGAGTTGCACTACCCCGACGGCACCGCGACCAGCAAGTGAGCGCTGCCGGTGGTGGCCGCGTCACGTGCCGATCAGCCGCGAATCACGTCTCCGAAGTCCGCGAGCTTCACCTGCGCGGCCACGGCCTTCCCGACGCGCTCCAGTTGGTCCATGGTGTCGACCGAATCAAGCTTGCTGACCTCTTCCGGGTCGATCGCGTCACAGCCAAGCGCGTCAAGGCCCTGGCGTGTGAGTAACGCGTCGTAGCGGGCGTAGAGGAACGCGCGCCCCAGGTCGTCGGTCAGCGGCGTGACGCTGCCGTCGCTCGACCGCGGAATCAGGTCACCGACCTCATTGTCGAGAACGTTGCCGGCGACGCAACGGCCAATCGTGCGGCAGGCGTGATCCTGATCGAAGGCCGCTTGCGACATCAACGCCAACAGGGTTTGCTTGGCTGCCGACGCGAGATTCAGTTCGGGGTCGCTGGTGTCCTGCCCCAGCACCGGACCACTGCCCGTGCCAACCGAGACGATCATCATCCGGCGCTCGCCGTTCGGCCATTCCAGGCGGTAGGCCGGCGAGGTGACCATCCGGTACATCAGGAAGGCCGGGTTGTTGTAGGAGGTGGTGCCGCCATCCACGAACACGAACGACTTGTCGGGCCTGGCGGGGTCGAGCTCGACGGCTTCGGGTTGAAAGTAGATCGGGGCCGCCGTACTCGCCCGGACGAGTTGCCACAGCGGAATCCTGAGGTTGCAATCGCCCCGTGACCGGTCGTTGTACTTCGCCCACGGGTTGCTCATGACGGGCCAGGCCGAATCGGTGGTGGCATTTCGCGTCACGACCAGCAGCAGGCACTGCAGGTGCTCGGGAGCCAGCGTCGTGTCCTGACCGAATGTCTGCCGCAACTTGGTTTGCAGCTTGCCGTTGCCATACAGCGACTTCCAGCGCTCGATGAGCGCCCGCTTGGTGAACGCCTCGCGGCCAAACTCCTTGTAGAACTTGATGAGTTCGCCGGTCGACATGCCACGGGCGAGGCCGGCGGCGATGATGGCGCCGGTGCTCGTGCCACCGATGACGTCGAAGAAGTGACAGAGCCGGAAGGTGGCGTCCTTGCCAAGCGCGCCGCGCAGGTCGGTTTCGAGGCGGTCAAGCACCTGCAGCGTCATCAAGCCACGAATGCCGCCGCCATCGAGCGACAACAGGCGCCTCGGCCCAGGCCGTTGGTATCGAGCCGCCAGTGGTCCCCAGTCGTCCCATGAACGTCCCGCCATAGTCACCCCGTTATTTGGACGGTCGAAGTGCCGACGTTCCCAGCCAGATTGCCTGATGAACTCAGAACTATACACCCGTGAAAGTGACATAAACCCACGCCCCTCGCTGCCGCGCGCGTGAATGGCATGAGTGGGTCCGTCACTGGGGTTGGAGGACGACACCATGCCCACCAAGACCTTTCCGCTCGCGCCGTCGGACCGGCGTCAGGGCTCGGTGCCGAGGACCGGGTGCGGTTGATACACCTCTTCGACGGCCTTCAGTTCATCGGCCGTGAGCGTCACGGCCAGGCCGGCGACCAGTTGATCGAGCTGTTCGAGCCTCGTCGCGCTGATGATCGGCGCCGTGACGCCGGGACGATTGGCGACCCAGGCCAGCGCCACCTGGATCGGCAGGACGCCCTTTCGTTTCGCCACCTCGACGACCCGCTCGGCGACGTCGTAATCGCAGTCGGCATAGTAAAGGCTGTGGCCGTAGCCGTCGTGCTGCTCGCGCAACGACGCGTCCTTGCTCCCGCGCTTGCGGTTGCCGGCGAGGAACCCGCGCGCCAGCGGGCTCCAGGGAATCACGCCGATGCCCTCGGCCGCGCACAACGGGAACATCTCGCGCTCTTCCTCGCGATAGATCAGGTTGTAGTGGTTCTGCATGGACACGAACCGGGTCCACCCGTGGCGCCGCTGGGTCGCCAGCATGTTGGCGAACTGCCAGGCAAACATGCTGGAGGCGCCGAGGTACAGCGCCTTGCCCGCCTTCACCACGTCGTGCAGCGCCTCGAGCGTCTCTTCGATTGGCGTGTGATCGTCGTAGCGGTGGATCTGGTAGAGGTCGACGTAGTCCATGCCCAGGCGCTTCAGCGAGCCGTCGATGGCCGCCATGATGTGCTTGCGCGACAGGCCGCGGCCGTTGGGATGGTCCGTGACCGGATAGAAGACCTTGGTCGCCACCACCACCTCTTCACGCCTCGCCAGCTCCTTCACCGCGCGCCCGAGCACGGCCTCGCTTTCGCCACGGGAATACATGTCGGCGGTATCGAAGAAGTTGATGCCGTGTTCGATCGCCCGCTGATAGAACGGGCGGCTGGCCGCCTCGTCCAGCACCCAGGGCCGCCACGCCGGCGTGCCGTAGGTCATGGTGCCGAGACAGAGCCGCGAAACCTTCAGGCCGGTGGTGCCAAGGCGGACGTAGTCCACTGTCGTTTCTCCATGTAAAGGAAGTACGGAATCGAAAGCAGCGCCAGCGCCGCGGCCACCGTGAATGCCCGGCCAAAGCCGTAGTGCTCGCTCAACCAGCCAATCGAGATCGAGCCGGTGCCGATGCCGGTGTCAAAGGCGCCGATCAAGGCGCCAAAGGTCGCGCCCCGGCGGTGGTCGGGCACGTGATGCATCAGGTGCGCGACGAAGATGGGATAGGCGGAGCCAAAGCCGACGCCGAACAGCACGGCCGAGAGCGCGAAGGTCGTGCGCGTGGACGCGAACACCAGCACGCTGATACCCAGCACCATCATGATCAGGCACGGCACGATCACGCGCGCATGACCGACCCGGTCGGCATAGCGGCCAATGAACGGGCGCGTCGCGACAATGGCCAGCGAGAACACCGTGAAGAACAGCGCGCGGGGGGTCACGCCCACCTGATCGGCATAGACCGCGACGAAGCTGGTGATGCCGCCGTAGCTGAACGAATACAAGAACAACGTGAAGGCGCCGATGACGACCCGCCACTCGACCAGGTCGGCCGGCTTCAGCGACAGCGGCGGCATCTCGCGCCGGGCGTCGGGCGGCAGCCGCCAGGCGATGAACGCCATCAGCAGGTTCAGTCCCGCCATCTCCAGGCACAGCAGCGTCCAGCCGCCGCGGTCGAACACCCACAGCCCAATCCACGGCGCCACCGCCACCGCCAGGATGCTGGCAAAGCCGGCGTAGCCCAGGCCTTCGGCCCGCCGGGACTTGGGCACGATGTCGGTGACGTAGGCGCTCGATG
This sequence comes from uncultured Acidobacterium sp., assembly GCA_964350785.1. Lineage (GTDB taxonomy): Bacteria > Acidobacteriota > Vicinamibacteria > Vicinamibacterales > UBA2999 > 12-FULL-67-14b. The sequence goes on from CAYGMD010000039.1 coordinate 11,259, forward strand.
ACGACAGCAGGCCGGACCAGAACACGCCGTGGACCAGCACCAGGCCCAGGATGATGTGATACGAGGGCGCCCACGCATACAGCAACGAGAACACGGTGATGGCCAGGCTGGCGACGACCAGCACGCGGCGCTTGCCCAGGCGATCGCCGATTGCGCCCGTGATCGGCGCCGACACCGCCGACGCGTAAGTCAGCAAGCCGAGAAACAGCCCGGCCTCGCTCCCCGTCCCGCCGAGCGAGAGGATGTGAAACGGCGCGGTCGGCAGCAACTGGAACGCGGACATGAAGACCGTGAAGCTGTAGCTGCACATCAGGAAGAAGCGCGGCGTAAAGAGTGGTTCAGGCTCGGACCTGTCGCGCCGTAGCTCGGTCATCTCAGAGTGAGCGGAGGCGGACGTCGAGGACCAGTTTGCCAATGTGAGTACCAGCCTCCATGAGCCGGTGGGCCTCCGCGGCCTGCGCCAGCGGAAACACCTGGTAAATAATCGGCCGGACCGTCCGCGATTCGAGCAGCGGCCACACCCGCTGGCGCAGCTGCTGCGCGATCACGCCCTTTTGGGCCGGCGTGCGCGGGCGCAGGGTCGAGCCCGTGATCCACAGGCGCTTGCGCATCATCACCGAGAAGTCGAGTTCGGCCTTCGCGCTCTTCAGGAACGCAATCTGCACCAGCCGGCCTTCGATCGCCAGCGCGTCGAGATTGCGGGCGATGTAGTCGCCGCCGACGATGTCGAGCACGAGGTCGACGCCGCGGCCATCGGTGGCCGCCTTGACGGCGGCCACCCAGTCGACGGCCTGGTAGTTGAAGGCATGCGCGGCGCCCAGCCGGATGGCCGCCTCGCACTTCTCATCGCTCCCGGCGGTCGTCAGCACGTGCGCGCCAAAGGCGTGGGCCAGTTGGATCGCGGTCGTGCCAATGCCGCTGGTGCCGCCATGGACGAGGATGGACTCGCCGCGCGTCAGATGGCCGCGCTCGAAGACGTTCGTCCACACGGTGAAGTAGGTTTCGGGAATGGCCGCCGCCTCGATCAGCGAAAGGCCGCGCGGCACGGGCAGGCACTGCTCCTGGGGGACGTTGGCGCGCTCCGCGTAGCCGCCGCCGGCCACCAGCGCGCAGAGCTCGTCGCCGACGGCAAAGCCGGTCACGCCGGGGCCAAGCGCGGCGACCGTGCCCGCCACTTCCAGCCCAGGCAGGTCCGAGGCGCCGGGCGGGGGCGGATACTTGCCCAGCCGCTGAATCACGTCAGGGCGATTGACGCCGGCCGCCGCCACGTCGATCAGCACTTCGCCGGGACCGGCCACGGGATCCGGCCGCTCGGCCAGCTTCAGGACATCCGGCGGGCCGAACTGTGAGATCTCAACAACACGCATAAACGTAACCACGAAGCCTTCGTGTCCTTCGTGGTCTCACTTCAAACCCGACGGCAGGCGCGGCGACGACAGCAGCGCCGCAAACTCGGCCCACTGGCGCGCGGCCGAGGCCTGACGGCCGGCCTTGCGCGTGACGTAGGCGCGAATCAGGTCCTTGCCGAGGTTGTAGTTGATCACATAGCTGCGGTACTGGTCGATGAACTTCACGCGCTGTTCGGCGCGGGGCGCGGTGTACAGCGCGTACTTCTCGAGCCAGGCGATCGCGCCGGCGCGGTCGAGCGCCCCGTCGAGGTAACGGCGGGCGGCTTCGTTGCCGGCATACGACAGCCGGTCGACCAGGGCCAGCACGTCGTAATACTCCTGCACGCGCGTGACATCGAGACCGGCCAGCGGAAACAGCACCTCGCGCTCGAAGGTGATGCGATCAGCGGGCGGGAACGCCACTTCGATGCCGTAATTGGCCGTGCCCTCGGCGATCAACGACTGCGGCGAAAACAACGGGTAGACGGTGTATTCCATCCAGCCGCGATCGCGGACCAGGTGCTTTTCGAGCAGCACGTTATAGACGTGGTGACCGGGGTAGCCTTCGTGACACGCCAGGTCGATGGCGCGGTCAACGTAGATGGGGAGGTCGGTGTTCACCTGGATCAGGCTCTTGTAGCCCCCCTGGTACCAGTTGTAACCGGACCACGACTTGCCGGTCACGTATTCGACCGTGAACCGTTCTTCCACCGGCAATTCCACGCGGGCCATGGTGCGGTCGCGGCACGCACGGATCGCCTCGCGAAACACCCGGTCGACGCGGCCGGTGGAGATGACAAAGGCCTGCTTGAAGCGGTCGTACCGCTCGATCAGCGCCCCCTCGCCGGGCAGCCGCCCCTCGAGCTGCTTCAGCACGGCATCGAACTCGGCCTCGGTCTGGGTGGGAGCGACCGCGTCATACAACGCGCGCGACTCCTCGTCGAAGGTCAGCTTCTGGCCCTGCAACATCGCGACGCGCGCCCGCAGCGCCGCCATCTGCCGGCTCAGGTACTGCCGGCGCAACGCCCACAACTCGGCGTCCTTCGCCACCGGCGGCCCCGCCGTGACCGCGGCAAGGTCCTGCTCGAGCGCCGCGGCTTGCTGGTCGATGGCGGCCAGCGGCAGCTTCTCCGCTTCGGCAGCCTTGCGCCACTCCGCCGGGCCGTAGAAGGCATCGACGTAGTCGGCGTCGTGCTGCCCGACGGCCAGCACGAGCCTGACGTAGCGCTCGGCCACGCCGCGCATCGGGTCGGCAGGCGTCTGGGCGGTGAGCATCACGGGCACTCCGGCAAGGACCAACAGCAGCAGCGTTCCAATGGCGCGCCCGATCGACATCGAAAGCGGGGCGTTCCTACGGAACGCCCCCAGTACCGGCGAAGAGCATGATTCTGCATACTTCGACCACCGTTGATACGCTCCACTAAGTCGCATAGCGGGATCCGATGGTCGGAATCAGGTAGTCGCGAAACGCGCGGTTGAAATCGTAGGCCGGGGCAAAGCCCCAGTCGCGGCGCGCCGCACTGTCGTCGACGTCTTCGGGCCACGAATCGACAATGCCCTGCCGCTTGATGTCGTTCTTCCAGGTGATGTCGGCACCCGGGAAGGCGCGCACGACTTCCGCGCGCACCTCTTCCGCCGACGGATTGAAGGCAGCCAGGTTATACGCGGTGCGCGTCAACGACGCCTTCGGCGCGCCGGCCACCCGCAGCAGCGCCTCCACGCCGTCGGGCATGGCCATGAAGGGAATGCGGGTGTCGGGCCGCACGAAACAGGCGTACGGCTCGCCCTTCGCCGCGGCGTGAATCATCTCGGGCGCGTAGTCCGACGTGCCGCCGGACGGCACGGTGAGGGCCGAGATCAGCCCGGGAAACCGGACGCAGCGAAAATCAACGCGACCCGACTGCGTCTCCGCCGCCAGTTGCTTGTAGAACCGCGCGTAGTAACGGCCCAGCTGCTCGCAATACAGCTTGTTGCAGCCGTACATCGTCGACGGGGTGTTGTAGTCGTCTTCCTTCACCTTGCCGGCCTTGCGCTTGGTGGCGAGGTCCGGCAGGCCGTAGGCGGCGATGGACGAGGGATAGAGGAACGTGACGGGCCGCCCGTGCGACTCGGCTTCCCGCTGCGAGAACTCGAGCAGGTTCAGCGTGCCCTCCACGTTCACCTGGTGCGCCGTCGTCGGCGTGAACTCCGAACGGGTCGAGAGCAGCGCCGCGAGGTGATACACGATCTCGACCTCGAACTCCGACAGCACGCGCTCGAGCAGCGACTTGTCGGTGATCGAGCCGGTGAACTGGCGCTGCACCTTCCTGGCGAGCGAGGGCTCCAGCGGGTTCACGTCCAGGGTAATGACCGGCTGCGCGCCGGCCTCGGCCAGGTGCGCAATCAGCCCGTGGCCAATTTCGCCGCCTGCGCCCGTTATCAGCACGACCGGCTTACGAATCAAGACGTTCTCCCGTGACGGCTGGCAAATACACGCGAAAGCTGGCGCCGCGCCCGCGTTCGCTGACCACCGAAATGGCGCCACCAGTCTGGCGGACGATGCCGTAGACGGTGGACAGGCCGAGACCGGTCCCGCGACCGGTCTCCTTGGTGGTGAAGAATGGCTCGAAGATCCGCGTCTGTGTGGCCTGGTCCATGCCGATGCCGTTGTCGCTGACCGCCAGCAGCACGAACGGGCCGGGCGACAGGCCGGCCTGCAGCATCTCGGGCGAGTCGGCCTCGAAACGGACATTGGCCGTCTCCACCGTGATCAGGCCGCCCGACGGCATGGCGTCCCGGGCATTGACGATCAGGTTGAGCAGCACCTGCTCGATCTGGGCGGGGTCGGCCAGTACTTGGGACACCGCCGGCGCCAGTTCCTGCCGCAACTGCACGCCGGTGCCAATCAAGCGCCGCGCCATGCGCGAGACGCTGGCCACGATGTCGTTGATGTCGAGGGCGACCGGCTGCAGCACCTGCTTGCGGCTGAACGCCAGCAGCTGGCGGGTCAGCGAGGCGGCCCGGTCGGCGGCGTGGAGGATCTCGTCGACCTCGGCCGCCATCGCGGGGTCCTTGGCCACCCGGTGCGACATCAGCTCGGCGTTGCCGCGAATCGCGGTCAGCAGGTTGTTGAAGTCGTGGGCGATGCCGCCGGCCAGGCGGCCGACCGCTTCCATCTTCTGCGCCTGCCGCAGCTGGTCCTCGAGCTTGACGCGATCGCTGATGTCGATGACGGTGGCCAGCACGGCCGGCAGCCCCCCGAACTCGGTGATCGAACAGAAGGCCTCGGCCTGCACCACGGCGCCGTCCTTGCGCACGCCGCGCAGCGTCAGCTGGACGTTGGCGTCCTCGGCCCCGCCCAGCCGCGACAGCTGATCGATCACCAGCGCGCGGTCCTGTTCGTGCAGCAGCGCGTACGCCCAGGACAGGTCCAGCAACTCCTGCTGCGTGTAGCCAAGAATGTCGGCGCCCTTCGGGTTGACGTAGACCAGCCGCTCGTTCTGCAGAATGTAAACGCCGACCAGCGACTGCTCCACCAACCCGCGGTATTTCGCTTCGGCCGTGCGCAGCGCGTCTTCGGCCCGGCGCCGCTCGGTGATATCGCGCGCGACCGCCTGCATGCCCGTGTACTGCCCCTTGCTGTCGAACACCAGCCACGCGTTCTGCCCCAGCCACACTTCCTGCCCCGACTTGGTCACGCCCGGAAACTCGATATACGAGTTGAGCACGCCCTGGTTGGTCTGCCGGTAGTAGTGCTGCAGGACCGTGGGGCGGTAGTCGGCCCGGACGAACTCGGTGAAGCGGCGGCCGATCACTTCGTCGCTCGGGTAGCCAAACACCCGCAGGGTCTCGGGATTGACGAAACGGAAATAACCCTCGGCGTCGGCCTCGAAGATGATGTCGGCGGCGGCATCGAACAGGTGGCCGTAGCGGTCTTCGGTCACGCGCAGGGCCTCCTCGGTGGCCTTGCGGTCGGTGACGTCGCGATAGTGCACGACGATCGCGGCAACCGTGGGCTCGGCCAGCAGGTTGCGCGCCACGCCTTCGGTCCAGCGCACGCCGCCGTCGCGATGGCGGCAGCGGAACGTCCCGGTTTGCGGCACCGCCGGGTGATCGAACAGCTCGCGCACCAGCTCCTGCCAGGCCGCCAGGTCCTCGGGCTCGACGAGGTCGCGCACGCGCAGGCCGACCAGGTCGCCGGGGTCGTAGCCGAGCACGCTGCGCGTGGCCGGGTTCGCCCAGAGGATGACGCCGCCGATGTCGACGAGCACCACCGCATCGACGCTGAAGTTGATGAGCGCGGCGAGCTGTTCGACGCTGGGCGTCGCGATCACCGCAGGCTCCGGGAACCCATCTGTCTAGCCTACCAGAGCGCGGCCTTCATCTCGGCAATGGCCATCTCCACCTTCCCAAGGTCGGCCAGCACCCGCTCGACCTCGGCCAGTGTGGCGGCCAGCGCCTCGGGCTGCGGCAGGCTCCCCCGCTTGACCTCCCACGCCAGGTCGCGCGTGGTCTCCGCGCAGGCCCGGCACACCTGCAGGGTCTGCTCGTGAGCCTCGATCAGGCGGCGGACTTCTTCTTGCTCGTCTGGAGTCACGGCTGCACCCAGGAGCGTGTCGGCGTCATCGGCGTCATCTGTGGCCTAGGTGCGATACGGATCGGGACGCCAGGTCCGGATCGCCGCCTTGATGGCCTTGGGGGCGAGGTTCTCGCGCGCGGCGCGTTCGAGCAGGGCCCCCAGTTCCTCGTCCGACGCAAACCGCAGCGCGGCAATCTGCTTCTTCGACAGCTTCGCCAGGTTGGTATCCTGGCCCGCCGGCAGGAATTCGGCGCAGCGCACTTTCATCTCCAGCATGATGATGCGGTCCTGCAGCGCCACGGTGTACAAACGCGAAATCGCGACGAGCACGAACACGGCCAGGGCCAGGGCGAAGAAAGCCAGCTCTTCGGTCCGCCAGCCGTGGTGGAGGTGACCGTACATCAGGGCCAATGCCAGCAACGTCAAGCCGGACGCGAGGTAGGTGGGCACCGGGTGGTGCGCGTGACTCTCGTAACTCTGCGCCGCCATTACTTTAGCTTTCCTTCGATCTCTTCGTAGACTTTGCGCACGGCGATGGGCCCCTGCTGTTCGGCCAGGTACCACTCGGCGTACGGGCCCCAGTTGGCCTGCTTGGCGGCCTCAGCGGCCGGCAGTCCCAGCTTGTGCAGGCGGTTCACTTCGGCGATCACGGCCCGCAGCGCTTTCTGGTATTCGACCAGCTCCTCGCGCGACACCTTCGGCTCCTCGATGAAGCCGTGACCGGGCACGAAGCGGTCCACGTCCATCTTCAGCGCCTTGTCGATCACGCTCACCCACTCGGTGGGATACGCCGAGCGCATCGCCGGGAACACCCGATTGAGGTAGACCTCGCTCATGAACAGGATCTTCTGCTGCGGCAGGTAGACCAGCAGATCGCCGCCCGTGTGGGCGCGGCCGGCATAGATGGCCTGGACCTCGATGCCACCGACGTTGACGGTCTGGGTGTCACCGGTCATCGCCGGCGCCGCCAGTTTCATCGCCGCCTTTGACGCCGGCGTCACCACGTAAGTGATGTCTTTCGGCAACACCGCATTGCCGGCGGTGTGATCGCCGTGGTCCGACCCGACGATGTACCACTTCACCGGCTTGGGCGTCACCCTGGCGATCGCGTCCAGCAGCTTCTGGGTTGCGGCGGGACTGCCCTGGCCGTCGGCGATCAACACGCCATCGGCGCCGACCACGAACAGCGTCACGGTCGTCATGCCGGCGCTGTGGAAGTCCTCGTAGCCGTACACAGAGTCAGTAATCTTGACCGTGCGCGGAAACTCAGATCGGCTCAGACCACGTTTGATGGGATCGGCAGTTCGCACCTGGGCCGCCGATGACGCCGACAAGACCAGGGCCACAGATGACACGGATAACACAGAGCAAAGAAGGGTCTTCAGTCCCATGACGAGTCATGGTACCAGAAAGCCCTCTAGTTCTGCGTCATCGGCGTCATCGGCGGCCCGGGCCATCTGCGTTAGCGTCCATCAATCAGATCGCCCAATCCGCCGACGCGGTCGAGGATCGAGCCCTCTTCCTTGCGCCAGCCCTTGCTCTGCGGCGCGGCGGCGTAGATGCGGTCGGCCATGCGCGACAGCGGCAGCGACTGCAGCCACACTCGGCCGGGGCCCTGCAGCGTGGCGAAGAAGATGCCCTCGCCGCCGAACAGCGCGGTCTTGATGCCGCCGACGAACTGGATGTCGTAGTTCACGCTGGGCTGCAGCGCCACCAGACAGCCGGTGTCGACGCGCATGGTCTCGCCCGCGCCCAGCTCGAAGTGATGGATGGTGCCGCCGGCGTGCACGAAGCACAGGCCGTCGCCCTCGAGCTTCTGCATGATGAAACCCTCGCCGCCGAACAGGCCGACGCCCAGTTTCTTCTGGAACGCAATGCCCACCGACACGCCGCGGGCCGCGCACAGGAACGAGTCCTTCTGGCAGACCAGGTGCCCGCCGAGCGCGCGCAGGTCCATCGGGATGATCTTGCCGGGGTAAGGCGCGCCGAACGCGACCTTGTGCTTGCCCTGCCCCTGGTTGGTGAACACCGTCATGAACAGGCTTTCACCCGTCAGAATGCGCTTGCCGGCGCCGAGCAGCGCGTCCATCACGCCCTTGGACTGCTTCTGGCTGCCGTCGCCGAAGATGGTCTCCATCTGGATGCCGCTGGTCATGTACATCATCGACCCGGCTTCCGCCACCGCGCCTTCACCGGGATCGAGGTCGACCTCGACGAACTGCATCTCGTTGCCGTGGATCTCGAAGTCAATGTCGTGAGCACGCCGGCCGGGCGCCGGTGGTGGAACAAAGGCGGCGCCGGCGGCCTGGCCCGCCGAAGCGCCGGCGGTTCCTTTGACAAACGGCGCGAAGGCGGCGACGTCCTTGACCTTCTGCCACGCCGTCATGCCGGCCGTGAACACCAGCGTCTCGGCGTCGATGCTGCCGTTCTGCAGGTTCGAGATGATCTCGTTCTGCCCCACCGGTCCCACCTGATGGCCGCCGATGGCCATGTACCACTGATTCGAGCCGTCCATGCGTGCTCCTTGTTAGTTGGAAGTTGAAAGTTGACAGTTGACAGTTGGTAGTTTCAGTTGTGAGTTTCAGTTTCAGTTTTCAGTTTCCGGCTGGGCGTCGATCTTCGCCGTCGTCTCGGCTTCGATCGCCGCCACGGCTGCCGGATCCAGGCCGAGTTGGTGCGCCAGTTGGGCCAGGTAGATGCGCTCGCCACCCGTCACGACCTCGTCCGCCCGCACGATGGTAAACGCCAGCGTGTAGAACTCCTTCTTGGCCGCCGGGTCGGTGACGCCGCGGACGATGTCGGACAACGGCCGGGGCGTCTGCGCTAACTCGGGCTCGATCACGGCCTCGAGCCCGGCGGCTTTCGCCCGTTCCAGGATCAAGGCGCGCTCCACCGCTGTCAGCTCGCCGTCGGCCCGCGACGCCGACACCGCCAGGCGGATCATCTGCAGCACCGGATCGGGCAGGTCGGTCGGCAGCACGGGAATCGGGGGAGGCCCGCCTGCGCTCGCTCCAGAAACGCCAGCGAGCTTCGGCGAGGTCTCGCCGTAGCGGCCTTCGGCCGCGGAGGCGGACACCCCTGGCACCTGCGGTACGTCCTGCCCCTTCATCGAATCGTAAATGCCCCAGGCGACGCCCGCGGCCGCGAGCACGGTGCTGGCGGTGAGAAAGCCGCCGTGACCGGTCACATAGCGCGTGGCGCGCCGCGCGCGCTTGCGCCCCGAACGCCCCAAGGCGCCGCGTAACACTACCGAAAGAATGTCAGCCGGGTTGTTCAGCACGTCGTTCGTCCCTCAGTGAGGGAAATACTGGCAGAACCCCGTAAAGGTTCCAATGGAAAAACCGATGGATGTGGTCCCAAAAGACGGTGTTTCCTACGAGGCGCGCAGCGCCGAGCCCCACGAGCACCGAAGGTGCGGGCCCCAGCAGCCCTACAGCTGCGTCGACGCCGGCTTCACCGCCACCGGCTTGGGCGCCTCCGGCGTCCAGTCTTCGCCGGGGTTGATGAAGCGGTTGGTCTCGAGCTTGTATTGCTTGTCGTAGAGCTGGCGGTAGCGACCGTCGCGGACCAGCAGCTCGTCGTGGGTGCCCCGCTCGACGATTTCGCCGCCTTCCATCACCAGGATCTGGTCGGCGCTGCGGATGGTCGACAGGCGATGGGCAATCACGAACGTGGTGCGGCCGGTCCGTAACCGCTTCAAGCCGTCCTGGATCATCTCCTCGCTCTCGCTGTCGAGGCTCGAGGTGGCTTCGTCGAGAATCAGCACCTTGGGCGAGGCCAGGATGGCGCGGGCAATCGACACGCGCTGGCGCTGGCCGCCGCTCAGCTTGATGCCGCGCTCGCCGACGATGGTGTCGTAGCCCTCGGGAAACTTGAGGATGAACTCCTCGCAGTGCGCCAGCTGCGCCGCCGCCTTGATCTCGTCCAGCGACGCGCCCGGCCTGGCGTAGCCGATGTTCTCGGCAATGGTCCCGTCGAACAGGAAGTTCTCCTGCAGCACCGACGCCAGTTGCTCGCGGTAATCGCGCAGCGGGATGTCCATCAGGTTCTTGCCGTCCACCGAGATCGTGCCCTGCAGCGGCCGGTTGAACGCCATCACCAGGCTGATCAGCGTGCTCTTGCCCGATCCGCTCGACCCCACCAGCGCCGTCGTGGTGCCGGGCGCCGCCTGGAACGAGACGTTCTTCAGCACCGGGACGCCCGGGTTGTACTCGAACCACACGGCGTCGAAGCGGATGTCGCCCTGGATCGACCCGAGCGACGGCTTGCCGGCGTCGGCCTCGTCCTCGGTCTGCATGTTCATGATCTCGCGGATGCGATCGAGGCCGGCAAACGCCTCGGTGATCTGCGTGCCAATCGAGGCGATCGAGATCATCGGCGCCGCCAGCAGGCCGATGAAGAAGATATACATGACGAAGTCGCCCAGCGTCATCTTGCCGGCCAGGATGTCGTTGCCGCCCATCCAGATCATGATCACGCCGACCACGCCGATGATCACCGTGCTGCCCGAAGTCGTGGCCGACACGCCGGTCATCGAGGCGGCGATGTTCCGGAACAGCCTGTGCGCGCCGTGCGTGAAGACAATCTCTTCGCGCTTCTCGGCGGTATAGCTCTTGACGATGCGGATGCCGCCGAGCGCCTCGGTGAGCCGGCCGGTGACTTCCGCCTGGATCTTGCCGCGTTCGCGGAACAGCGGCCGCAGCCGCTTGAAGGCCGTCGCCATGCCGCCGCCGAAGATCGCCAGCACGATGGCGGTGACGAGCGTCATGCGCCAGTTCAGGTAGACCAACACGCCCAGGCTGATGATGGCCGTCAGCACGCCGCCGACCAGCTGCACCAGGCCGGTGCCGACCAGGTTGCGAATGCCTTCGGCGTCGCTCATGATGCGCGACAGCAGCACGCCGCTTTGCGTCGAGTCGAAGTAACGCACCGGCAGGCGCATGACTTTGGCCTGCACCTTCTTGCGCATGTCGGTGATGGCGCGCTGGGCCGCCACGCCGAGGGTTTGCCCGAGGAAAAAACTGGTGATCGCCTGCACCACGGTCGCGCCGCCGGCCGCCAGGGCGATCGGCATCAGCAGGTCGTGCCGGCCCTTGCCGATCACGTCGTCGATGACGTACTTGGACAGCGCCGGCAGCACGATGCCAGACAGGCGGCTGATCATCATCAGCGCGAGGCCGATGGCGAGGCGCCGGCGATGGACCCAGACCAGCTCGCGGAACTCGCGCCAGGCGGCGGCCGAATCGATCTTCTTCTTGGCGGCCGACCGGGTGTCGGCGCCGGCCGGCGCGGTGGAGCGGGCCGAGGATCGCTCGGCTCGTCGCATGGATGGGGCGCCGGATCGGAGCAGGGCCATAGTTAGTTCAAGGCGTACGGGACGGCGAGCGTAAATGGGGCAATGCGCGCTTCGAACGTGTCGCCGCCGGCCGTCACCATCATGTAACTGCCGTGCATGGTGCCCACCGACGTCTTCAGGCGGCAGAAGCTGTTGTAGTCGTAGGTGGCGCCCGGGGCCAGCACCGGCTTCTCGCCGACCACGCCCTCGCCGCGCACGTCCTCTTCTTCACCGTCGGTGTTGGTAATCACCCAATGACGGCTGACGAGCTGCGCGGTCTCCGCGCCCACGTTCGAGATGCGGATGAAATATGCAAACCAGTACTCGTTGTCCTTTGCCGAACTGCGCTCGGGCAGGAATTTCGTGGTTACCTGCACGCGGATGCCGTTGGTCGTCGTGTCACTCACGAAATGATTATCCCATGGCCTGAGGCTTGGGGCTTGGGGCTTGGGGCTTGAACTCAATCCAAGTGTCCGCGTTCCGAGTCACCCATCTCGACCTTGCCGCCCGGGAAGTACTCAGACCAGCGGCTACTGACGTTGGATGCCACGTCGGGTCGGCAGGTTACCTCGGCCGGGTACCACGGCTTCATCCGCGCGTCGATCACTACCGGCGGCTCGTAGGCAATGTGGTTGCGCACCACGCGCTGGGCGGCCGAGTGGATGTCGGCCGCGGGCTCGAAGCGCGTGAAGGTGGTCCACAGGAAATTCATGTCGCTGCGCGTGGCGCGTTCGGGCTCGTCGGTCACGATCACCAGCGGCCAGCCGGCAAACGCGGGGTGGGCGGCCACGCGGCGGGGGGCCTGCGGATCGTCCGCGAAGCGGCGCGTGCCGACCACCAGGCAGCCGCCGCAGTACACCCGCACATCGGTCACGTCCGACGGCGGCGGGGTTGACGGGGCGAAGGCCCGCGGCAGGTCGCGCACGGGGTCGCCGAGGCCCAGCCACACCCCCTTCGACCCCTCGTTCACGACGGGACCGGTGTAGTCGAGCGTGTCCATCGCCAGGTTCGAGAAGACATACAGGTCGGCCCGGGAATCGGTACGGGCCAGCACGTGCTCGAGCGTGGCGCGGAAGTCCTTCAAATCAACGTATTGATCGGTCAGGAGGATGAACTTGGTGAGCGACAACTGCCCTTCGCCCAGGATGCGGAAGGCGCTGGCCATGGCCTCGCGCTTGTAGCGCTGCTTGACAACCGCCGCCGCCAGCGAGTGGTAGCCGGTCTCGCCGTACGACCACAACTGCTCCACCGCCGGCATCACCAGCGGGAACAACGGCGACAACAGGTCCTGCAACAGGTCGCCGATGAAGAAGTCTTCCTGCCGCGGCTTGCCGACCACCGTCGCCGGGTAGATGGCGTCCTTGCGGTGGGCGATCTGGCGCACGTCAAACACCGGGTAGTCGTGCTGGAGCGAGTAGTAGCCGTAGTGATCCCCGAACGGCCCTTCGGGGCGCCGCACGCGCGGCGCCACCTGCCCCATCAGCGCGAACTCGGCGCTGGCGATCAGCGGATGCGGATGGCCATTCGGCCCGGCCACCTGCGGCAGCCGCTCGCCGGCGATCAACGACGCCAGCATCAGCTCCGGCACGTTCTCCGGCAGCGGCGCGATGGCGGCCAGGATCAACGCGGGGGGACCGCCAAGGAACACGGTCACCGGCAGGGCCTCGTGGCGCGCCTCGGCCCGGGCGTAGTGAAAGCCGCCCCCCTTGCCGATCTGCCAGTGCATGCCGGTCGACGCCTTGTCGTACACCTGCATCCGATACATCCCCAGGTTGCTTGCCCCGCCGGAGCCGTGCGTAGGCGGGTGGCCGGGCTTCTCGGGATGCTGGGTATAGACCAGTGGAAACGTCACAAACGGCCCGCCATCGTCGGGCCAGCACGTGATCACCGGCAGGCGATCGAGTCGCACGTCGGACGTGACGACTTCCCGGATGGGACCGGTGGCGAGCCGGCGGGTGCCCACTTTCAGCAGCTCGAGGCCGACGTCACGGGCGCCCCAGAGCTTGGCGGGCGTCGGCGGCAGCAGGGTCTCGGCCAGGTGCACCACCCGCTTGATGAACTGCAACGGCCGCTTGCCAAATGCCAGTCCGGCCCGCCGGGGCGTGCCGAACAGGTTGGTGACCAACGGAAACGCCGCGCCCTTGACGTGGGTGAACAGCAACGCCGGCCCGCCGGCCGCAATCACCCGGCGGTGGATCTCGGCGGCTTCGAGGACGGGATCAACCGGCGCGCTGATCTCCACGAGATCGCCATCACGACGGAGTTGGTCGAGGAAGGTTCTAAGGTCTGGGAACATCGTAGACAGGCCGTCCGCCGATCATAGTCAACACCGAGCGGATTCTGCCGAGATCTTCTTCGCCCGCCGAAAACGGATCGCGCCCCAGCACGGCCAGGTCGGCCAGCGCGCCCACCACCAGCCGCCCTTTGTCCTTCTGCTCGAACTCGACCAGGGCGCCGCCATAGCCATAGGCGGCGAGCGCCTGCTCCACCGTCAGCGCTTCCGTCCCCAATGCGCCCATCGTCGCCAGGCGGATCGCATTGAAGCCCTGGAATGCGTCGCCGGACCCCAGCGCGAGCGGAAGGCCGGCCCGTAGAAAGGACGCCAACGGCGCACCGGCCCTAGGCGCCTGCACCACGACCGCGCCGATCGACGCCGCCTGCGAGTACCACTCGGGCGGCATCGACACCGGCTGCTCGAACCGCGGGCGCTTGGCCTTCCACACGTCAGCGGCGCCGTGTTCGGCCATCGCCGCGAGGTAGGCCGCGGTGGCGGTGGCGTCGAGGCTCGCAATTGCCAGGGGGTCTTCGCTGCCGTACGCCCACCCCACGGCCTGGCGCAACCGCTCGCCGTCGGCGGGGCCCAGCACGAACCCCATGCCGCGCACGTCGATGCGCGGCGTCGGTTGCGGCGGGAAGAACGGCCGGCTGTCGCGGTTGACGCCCCCTGCGTCCGGCTGCGGCATGCGGAGGATGCGAACGCGCAGCGGCAGGTCGGCCTCGCGGAAGGCGCGCACGGTTTCCGCCACCGGCGAGGTCGAGAACACTTGCAGCGAGGTCACGCCGTGGGCCAGCGCCTCGGCGCCCAGCACGCGCACCGACGCCGGCGTCGCGCCGGCGAGGGCGAGGTGGGCGTCGTTCAGCCCGGGCACGGCCGTGCGGCCGCCCAAGTTAACGCGGCGCGTGCCGGAGCCCGCCAGAGCCTGGATGGTCGAGGTATCGCCCACCGCGACGATGCGCTCGCCCTTGATGGCGAGGGCCTGGGCCCAGGGCTGGGCGGCGTCGCCGGTGAAAATCTTGCCGTTCAGAAGCGCCGTGTCGGGCGCGGTCGCGGCGCAGGCGCTCAGGCCCAGTACCGCCAGCAGCATTCCTCCGCGCGCCCATCCACCGTCCATTCGACCGATCATACCTGTCGTGAACGACCGCCAATCAGAACGCAAAGTAAATGAAGTCCAGCGCCGTCTGGCTGCGCAACACCACGATCATGGCCACCATGACACCGCACAACGCGCCCTGCGCGGCGGTGCGATGCCAGCTGACGGCCATCTCCGGCTGGTCCATCGCCCGCGACAAGTCGGGCCCGCCCAGTTGCGCCCACAGGTCTTGCACCCACAGCGGAATCGAGTACAGCAAGGCCAACAGGAACAAGTAGATGCCGGACGACACGCCCAGCTCGCTCGCGCCAAACGGCGTGAGCTGGAGATCCCGTCCCAACTGGGCGATGTCGGTCTCCCGGAAGATCAACCACCCGAGACATGTGAGGCCAAACATCGCCGGGACTTGCACCAGCCGCAGCCCCCGGCGCAGCGGCGCCGGGGGCGTCCAGATCCGGCCCACCTGGCGGTCGGCCACCAGCAACGTGCCGTGGTAGGCGCCCCACAGCACGTAGTTCCAACTGGCGCCGTGCCAGAAGCCCGAAGCCAGGAACGTTAACATCAGGTTCACTGCTTCCCTGGGGGCGCCCACGCGCGAGCCCCCCAAGGGGATGTAGACATAGTCGCGGAACCAGGTCGACAGCGAAATGTTCCAGCGCCGCCAGAACTCCGTCGGGCTCGCCGCGAGGTACGGCTGCTCGAAGTTCTTGATCAGGTCGAAGCCAAACCACTTGGCCACGCCCCGGGCAATGTCGGTGTAGGCCGAAAAGTCGGCGTAAATCTGGATCGCAAAGGCAAAGACACCCGCCCAGAGGACCGGGAACTCGGGCGACTCCAGGGCAAACACCTTGTTGGCGATGACGCCCACGTTGTCGGCAATCACCAGCTTCTTGAACAAGCCCCA
The DNA here is from genome assembly GCA_964350785.1 of uncultured Acidobacterium sp. Lineage (GTDB taxonomy): Bacteria > Acidobacteriota > Vicinamibacteria > Vicinamibacterales > UBA2999 > 12-FULL-67-14b. The sequence continues at coordinate 26,815 of CAYGMD010000039.1, forward strand.
CACCATCAACACCGTCGCATCACGGGCGGCGGCGGCGCAAAAACGCCGCTCGTGCTCAAACTGCGGTAACAGGTTGGTGGCCCGCATGATCGGCCCGGCCACCAGGTGCGGAAAGAACGACACGAACGCGGCCATGTCGACAAAGCTGGTTCGCGCCGGGGCGTGGTTGCGATACACGTCGATCGTGTAGCTCATCGACTGGAACGTGTAGAACGAAATCCCGACCGGCAGCAGGACCTCAAAGGCCGCTTGCGGCACGTGCCAGCCGAGCGCCGCCGTCGCCGCCGCCAGGTTGGCGGCGAAGAACCCGAAGTACTTGAAGAAGCCCAGCATCCCGAAGTTGGTGACGATGCTCAGCCACAGCCAGGCTTTCTTTTGGGATGGTTGCTCCGTCATGCGCCGCGCCGACCAGTAGTCGATGAAGGTCGTCGCGAGGATCAGCCACAGAAACCACGGGTGCACCCAGCCGTAGAACACGTAGCTGGCGAACAACAACAACAGGTTTTGCCCGCGCAGCGGCATCGACCAGTAAACGGCCAGGGTGACGGCGAAAAAGACGAGAAACTCGAGGCTGTGAAAGATCACTGAAACAGGCGGCGGGCCTTCTGGAAGAAGCGTTCGGTGTAAGGAATGCGCGCCTCGCGCGCCACGTGATCGCCGTCGGCGTAGATCGACAAGGGCTGGTCGGGATCGCCCCACTCGTCCTGGAAATAGGCGCCGTGGTCGGCCAGGTAGCGGCGCAGGTCGCGGATGTACTGCACCAGCGGCTCCGGCTGCGCGGGCGGCCCCTGCGCCGATGGCCGGCGCTGCACGCGGATGAACGCCACCCGCACGCCACCCGCTTGCGCGAGGCTCAGGATCTCCGGCAGGATCGACCGGCCGACCATCAGGTTGAAATCGAGGTTCTCTTCGGCCGACGGCGGCAGGTCGGCGGCTGCGGTCTGGCGCAGCGTCTCGAGCGAGAACATCCGGCTGTTCATCGACTCCAGAAACGCCGCGGGGTTTTGCCCGGGGGCGGCCACGGCCGCCGGGGCATGGGTCAACGCCGGCACCATCCAGTCACGCGCCCGGTTGGCGTCGTAGGCCGACTGGACGAGGCGATGAATTCCCGCCGAGGTCCCCAGGGCGTTGGCCGCCAGCACGCCGTCCAGGACGGGCTCGTGGTCGCGGGCCACGCGGTCCAGGACACCGGGCGTGACCCGCTGGAACGCGAGCGTCAACTGGTCGTCACGGAAGAAGAAGATCGCCGTCTTGACCCGCACCGGCGGGTTCTCGACGATCAGGTTCTTGAAGGCCAGGTACCAGTAGGCGACGCTGCTGCCGGGATGCAGCAGGGCGGCCACGCCGCGGCCGCCAACCAGCCGCGACAGGTGGCCGGGGACGATGCGCGTCCCGGCCATCGAATCGCCGATCACGGCATAGTCGGGCCGCGCCTCGCGCAGCGTCGCCGCGGCCTCCTCATCGAACGGCTCGCGCACACGAGGCTCCTCGATGCTGGGCAGATAGCTGGGCGCCACCGCCGCGGGCGGCGCCAGCAGGTTCAGCACCGGCAACCCCAGCGGCAGCGTGAGAGCCGCCGCTATCACCAGGCACAAGGAGCGCGTGGAAATCGAGGGACCCATGCCGGCCGTCGTGGCCTAGCCGCCCATCTTCTCGTCGAAGCTCTCGCCGTAGATGGCCGGCACCTTGCCGCCCATCGGGCGGATGTAGGTGGTGAGCTGGCCACGGTGGTGAATCATGTGGTTGTTGCAGAACATCAGGTAGGTCATCGACGGCAGCTTCATGCCCCACGCCTCGACGATCTGCGACAGGTGGTTGCCGTCGAGCGTCAGCACCTTCTCGAGGGCCTTCGGGAACTCGTGCTTGTACCAATCCGCCAGCTCGGGAATCGACTTGGCATCGCACTTGACCTCGAAGGCGCTGAAGTTGTTGGCGATGACAGCGTGCAGGAAGCCGACGTCGCAGACGGCGATGTGATGCGCCAGGTCCCAGGCCGACCGCGAGTTGGGCTCCGGCTTGTAGTCTTTCTTGGCGTCGGGCACGGCCGAAATGGCCTTGAAGGTATGCATCCACTCGGTCTGCAGGTTCTGGCCGATTGTGGTCGCGAAAAACTTCGCCTGTTCTGCGCTCATCGTCGTCTCCTTTTCGGCCGGGGGCCAGCACTAAAGTGCTGGCCTTCTGGCACCTCTGGTATTTTCAACCTCGGGTCAACTTCCTGTATTTGATGCGATGCGGCTGGTCGGCCTGCGCGCCCAGGCGGCGCTTGCGGTCGGCCTCGTAGTCCTGGTAGTTGCCTTCGTACCACACCACCTGGCTGTCGCCCTCGAAGGCCAGGATGTGAGTGGCAATGCGATCGAGGAACCAGCGGTCGTGGCTGATGACGACCGCGCAGCCGGCGTAGTTGAGCAGCGCCTCTTCGAGGGCGCGCAGCGTGTCGACGTCGAGGTCGTTGGTCGGCTCGTCCAGCAGCAGCAGGTTGCTGCCCTTGCGCAGCAGCTTGGCCAGGTGCACGCGATTGCGTTCGCCGCCCGACAAGGTGCCGACCTTGCGCTGCTGCTGTCCGCCCTTGAAGTTGAACCACGACACGTAGGCGCGCGACGCCACCGTCTTCTTGCCCATCTCGAGTTCGTCGAGGCCGTCGGTAATCTCGTCGAACACCGACTTGTTGGGATCCAGCGCGTCGCGCGACTGATCGACGTAGCCGACCTGCACGGTCTGCCCCAGCTTGAGCGAGCCGCCGTCCGGCTGCTCCTGCCCGGTAATCAGGCGGAACGTGGTGGTCTTGCCGGCGCCGTTGGGGCCAATCACGCCGACGATGCCGGCGGGCGGCAGGGTGAAGTTGAGATCGTCGAACAACACCGTGTCGCCGAACGCCTTCTTCAAGCCGCGCGCCTCGACGACGATGTCGCCCAGGCGCGGGCCCGGCGGGATGTAGATTTCAACCGTGTCGACCTTCTGCGCCGTGTCTTCCGCCAGCAGCTGCTCGTAGGCGTTCAGGCGGGCCTTGCCCTTGGCCTGGCGCGCGCGCGGCGACATGCGGATCCAGTCCAGCTCGCGCTGCAGCGATCGCTGCCGCTTGCTCTCGGCCTTTTCTTCCTGCTGCAGCCGGTTGGACTTCTGCTCGAGCCAGCCGGTGTAGTTGCCCTCGTAGGGAATGCCGCTGCCGCGATCGAGCTCCAGGATCCAGCCGGCGACGTTGTCGAGGAAGTAGCGATCGTGGGTGATGGCGACGACCGTGCCCGGATAGTCCTTCAGGAACCGCTCGAGCCACGCCACCGATTCGGCGTCGAGATGGTTGGTGGGTTCGTCCAGCAGCAGCAGGTCCGGCGACAACAGCAGCAGGCGGCACAGCGCCACGCGGCGGCGCTCGCCGCCCGACAGCGTGGTGACGTCGGCGTCCGGCGGCGGGCAGCGCAGCGCGTCCATCGCCAGGTCGAGCCGCGAATCGAGGTCCCAGGCGTTGGTCGCGTCAATGCGATCCTGCAGGCGGGACTGCTCGTCCATCACCTTGTCCATCTCTTCCGGCGACATGTCCTCGCCGAGCCGGGCGTTGACGGCGTCGTAGCGGTCGAGCAGCGCCTTGATCTCGGCGACGCCTTCCTCCACGTTGCCGCGCACGTCCTTGGCGGGATTGAGCACCGGTTCCTGCGGCAGGTAGCCGATGCTCACGCCCTGGCCGGGAAACGCCTCGCCGACGAAGCTGGTCTCGACGCCGGCCATGATCTTCAGCAGCGTCGACTTGCCGGCGCCGTTCAGGCCGAGCACGCCGATCTTGGCGCCGGGCAGGAACGACAGCCAGATGTCTTTGAGGACTTGGGCGTCGGGAGGATAGACCTTCCCGAGCCCCTTCATGGTGTAAACAAACTGTGGAGGCATTGGAAGGATCGATTGTACCGGATCTGGTGGCCTGGTGAGTTGCGGACCGCCGGGGTGAGGCGACGCGGTTGGCGGGGACAAACCTGCAGGTCTGTCCCCACCAGCGGTTGCCGCCGGCGGCACCCCAGCCGCGAGGCAATTACGCTTCGGGTTTCAGCGTAACGAGCGTGTAGCGGTCCATCGGGAAGTACTTCTGGAACATCGTCTTGATGATCTCGGGCGTCAGCGACTCGGTCCGTTCGAGGCGCTTGTTGATGCGCGTCGGGTCCCAGCCGAACATGTGGACGGTCTGCATCGAGCCCATCCAGTAGGCGTTCTGCTTGGCGTTGGTTTCGAGGTCGCGCCGCTCCAGTTCCTTCACCTTGTTCACGTCGTCCAGCGACGGGCCCTCGGCCTTGAGCCGCTCGATCTCCTGGAGCGAGGCGGCGACCAGCTTGTCCACGTTGTCGGGCGAGCTGCCGAACTGGATCACCATGGCGCCGTAGCCCTTCAGGGGCGGCGAGTTGGTGAAGCCGACCGACACGCCGTAGGTGCCGCCCAGCTCTTCGCGCAGGATCTCGCGCAGGCGGATGCTGAGCACCTGCGACGCGGCCCGGGCGCGATGCATCTCGTACTCGTCGAAGCCGGGATCGGCAAAGAACGACAGTACGGTCTGGGCCGCAGGCTCCTTCCCCTTCCGCACTTCCTCTTTCACGATCCCCGTCGGGAACTTGACGCCCATGTCGCGATGCGCCGACGTCTTCTTGCCTTGCGACGGCAGCGTCGCCACCCACTTCTCGAGCAGCGGCGTGATCTCGTCCACGGTGAAGGCGCCGACGAAGAAGTAGGTGAAGTCGGCGGCGTTGGCGAACCGGGCGCCGTAGAACGACTTCATGGTGTCAACGTTCAGCGTCGGCAGATCCGCCATCGTCAACGCGGCCGCGCTGTAGTGATTCGAGGTGTTGACCTGCTCGACTTTCTCGCCGAACACGGCGCGGGGATTCTGGTCGCGGTTCTGCAGCTGGCCGGTCAGGCGCCGCTTGATCAGTTCGAGCACCTCGGGGGTCATGTTCGGCGCCGTGTGCGCGAGGTAGTTGAGCTGCAGCGCCGTCTCCAGGTCTTTCGGCGTGCTCGAGCCGCTGATGCCCTGCGTGTAGTCCGACACGTTCGGCGCGGCCTGGGCGATCTTGCCCGACAGCATCTTGCTGATGTCCACGGGGCTGAGGCCGCCAAGGCCGCCGACGCCGACCATGGCCGTGGCCAGGCTGGCGTTCTTGTAGGCGGCCGGCGGCGCCAGCGAGGCGCCCCCGGGGGCGTAGGCGGTGAACAGGATCTGGTCGTTCTTGAAATCCGTGGGCTTGAGCCACACCTCGACGCCGTTCGACAGCGCGAGCACGGTGGCGCCAATGTCGGCCACCTCGCGCCGCGCGGCCACCTTGCCGGCGGGCGGCGCCTTCTCCACCAAGGCCCGGCCCGACGTCGCGTCGGCCCAGCGCTCGACCGGGGCGGCGCTCGCGCGTGTGATCGCCGCCCGCAGCATGTCGGGCGACGGCGGCGGCGTGTCCTTCTTCTCGGGCGCCACGCCAAGCACCACGCGGTTCTCGTCGGTAATCAGGCCCTTCGCCAGCGCCGAGACCTCGGCCGCCGTGACGGTCGGCAGGTAGGTCGAGGCCAGGCGATGCTCGAACTCGATGCCCGGAATCGACTCCTGTTCCAGGAAGTGCCGCACGTACTCGTTGGCGAAGCCGGGGTTCTCGGCGGTGCCGCGCTCCTTGAACGCCCGCTCGTAGCCGGCCAGCAGGCCGGCCCTGGCGCGGTTCAGTTCCTCGTCCGAGAACCCAAACTGCTGCATGCGCTTGGCTTCGATCATCAGGGCCGCCAGGCCCTCGGTGAGCTGCCCCTCGGGCACGGCGGCTTCGATCTCGAACAACTCGAGCGTGCGGCCGATGCTGCTGCCGCCAGCCTGCGCGCCCAGAAAGGGCGCGTTGGGCCGGCGCGAAATCTCGGCCAGGCGCAGGTTCAGCATCTGCGACACCAGCTGCTCGACCAACTGCTTGCGGTAGCCACGGACGGTGTTATCGACCTCGACCTTGCTCTTGAACGCCATCGACACCGTCCACCCCTGCGCTTCGGGGTCGGTGGCCATGCTGATCAGGGTCTCCTTGTGCCCGGGCACGCCGGCATCGACCGACGACGCCGCGCCCCTGGCCGCCGGGATCACGCCGAACCGCTTCTGGATCAGCGCCTCGGACTCGGCCACCGGCAGGTCGCCGACGACGACCACCGCCATGTTGTCGGGCCGGTACCATTTCTCGTAGAACGCGACCAGCCGCTCGCGCGGCGCCTTCTGCAGCACCTCGGGGAGGCCAATCGGCAGGCGTTCCGCATACCGCGACCCCTGGAAGATGATCGGCAACTGCTTGTCGGTGAGCCGGGAGCCGGCGCCCAGGCGTCCGCGCCATTCCTCGAGGACGACGCCGCGCTCCTTCTCCACTTCGGCCGGGAGCAACGACAACCCGGCGGCGAAATCGTGCAGCACGAGCATCCCGCGATCGACATACCCGGGACGATCGGTCGGGATGTCGAGCATGTAGATGGTTTCGTCGAACGACGTCGACGCGTTCACGTGCGGGCCGAACCGCGCGCCGATCGACTCGAGGAACGACACCAGCTCACCCGGCTTGAAGTGCGCGGAGCCGTTGAAGGCCATGTGCTCGAGGAAGTGCGCCAGGCCGCGCTGATCCGCATCCTCCTGGAC
>CAYGMD010000040.1:0-33122 GCA_964350785.1 uncultured Acidobacterium sp.
CGTACTTCTGCAGCGCCACGTTGAGCGCGTTGATCGCCTCGAGGTCGAGGTGGTTGGTCGGCTCGTCGAGCACCAGCACGTTCGGCTTCTGCAGCATGATGCGGCAGAACAGCAGCCGCGCCGTCTCGCCGCCTGACAGCGCCTCGGTCGGCTTCAGGCCCTCTTCGCCGGTAAACAGCATCTGCCCGAGCAGGCCGTGGATGTCCTGGCGTGACGCATCCGGGTCGAACTGGTGCAGCCACGCGGCCGCGGTCAGGCCCTTCTGGATCTCGCCGGTGTGATCCTGCGCAAAGTAGCCGATCGCGACCTCGTGCCCCCACTTGGTCTTGCCGGCATCGAGGTCCTGCGGCGAGGGCGGCAGGCCGGGCGCGTCGGACAGCAGCGCCTTGAGCAGCGTGGTCTTGCCGGTGCCGTTGCGGCCAACCAGCACGATTTTCTCGCCGCGGTTGATGATGCCGCTGAAGTTGTCGATGACCTGCAGCGAGCCGTGCGCTTTCGAGACGCCCTCGAACTCCAGCGCCGTGCGGCCGGACGGCCGGAGGCTGGTGAACTTGATGTACGGGCGTTGAATGTTCGAGCGCGCCAGCTCGGTGGTCTGCAGGCGCTCCACTTCCTTGCGCCGCGACTGCACCTGGCTCGAGCGCGTGCCGGCCGAGAAGCGCTGGATGAAGTCCTGCAGCTGGGCGATCTTCTTGTCGCGCTGCTCGTTCTGGGCCTCGAGGCGCGAGCGAATCTGGGTCTTCGCCATCACCATGTCGTCGTAGCCGCCGGTGTAGATGATGATGGTCTGGTAGTCGATGTCGGCGATGTGCGTGCACACGGCGTTCAGGAAGTGGCGGTCGTGCGAGATCACGATCAGCGTGCCGTCGTAACGCAGCAGGAAGTCGCGCAGCCAGTGGATCGAGTCGAGGTCCAGGTGGTTGGTCGGTTCGTCGAGCAGCAGCGCCTGCGGATGGCCGAACAGCGCCTGCGCCAGCAGCACGCGCACCTTCTGGCCGCCCTGCAGCTCGCCCATCAGGCGGCCGTGCAGGGCATCCGCGATGTCGAGCCCCTGCAGCAGGATGGCGGCGTTGCTCTCGGCCTCGTACCCGTCCTCTTCGCCGACAATGCCCTCGAGCTCGCCCAGGCGCATGCCGTCGGCCTCGGTCATCTCGGGCTTGGCATACAGCACCTCGCGTTCTTCGAGCGCGCTCCACAGCCGGGCGTTGCCCATGATCACGGTGTCGATCACGCGCAGCTTGTCGAAGGCAAACTGGTCCTGCTTCAGCACGCCCAGCTTCTTCGGGCGCACGACGTCGCCCTTCTGCGGCTGCGACTCGCCGGTCAGCAGCTTCATGAAGGTGGACTTGCCGGATCCGTTCGGGCCGGTGAGGCCGTAGCGGCGGCCGGCCAGGAAGGTGGTGGTCACTTCGTCGAAGAGGACCTTCGACCCGAAACGCATGGAGACGTTATTGACTGAAATCACAACCTACGATTATACCCTCTCGCCCTTGGGTTTGCCGGTCATCGGCACGAACCGTACCGGCAGCGTCCTGAGCACCTGCGTGCCGGTCTCGGTGCGGCGCAGGATGCGCAGCTCCTGGCTCGCGGTCCCACCCCCCGGAATCGCCATCAAGCCGCCAACCTTGAGCTGCTGCACCAGCGCCGGTGGCACTTCGTCGGGCGCGGCCGTCACCATGATCCGGTCATACGGCGCGTGCTCCGGCCAGCCGAGGTAGCCGTTACCGGTGCGGACCTGGATGTTGCGATGACCCAGATCCGCGAGGGTCTTGCGTGCCCGCTCTGCCAGCGCGTGGAGGATCTCGATCGTGTAAACCTCCTTCGCGAGCAGGCTGAGCACGGCCGCCTGGTAGCCGGATCCGGTGCCGATCTCGAGCACGCGATGATTGGGCTCCAGTTCGAGCGCCTGGGTCATGAACGCGACGATGTAAGGCTGGGAGATGGTCTGGCCGCGACCGATCGGGAGCGGGGAATCGCCGTAGGCCCCGGCGCGCTCGGGTTCCGGCACAAACAGGTGGCGAGGCACCTTGAGCATCGCGTCGAGCACCAGCGCATTGCGGATGTCCCGGGCCCGTAATTGCTCCTCGACCATCCGCCCGCGCTGGGCGTCCCAGTCGCGCGTGTCTCGTTGGGCCGCGATTCCCGCGGCCCCGCAGGCCACCAACACGGCGACCACCACCGCGCGGACTGACATCGTCTCGCCTTGCATGACTGCCCCCTCGGCCGGTGATGCGTGGGGCGATGATCCCAGCATACGCCCGGACGTCGGCGCTGACTTTTCCTTGGCCTTGAGAAAATTTTCGCTAAACCAGAACCGTCTCGCCCAGGAAATCGCGGGCGCGGCGTTTGCATTCACTGGTGGGTGGCCGGCCCTCCTGGAGCCGGCCGATTTCCACAAGGGGATTTGCCATGACACCCTCAACTGCCGAAGCCCGTGAATTCGGGGCGGATGCCGTTCGCCAGGCCGAACACGCGGCGCGCGAAGCGAGCCGGCTCAAAACGGTCGCCGTGGAGGCCGTCGAAGACGGCCTGCGCGCCACCAAACGGGCGATCACGCATGGCCTGCGAGACCTGGGCGACCTGCGCGACTCGGCCGCCTATCGCGTCAAGCGGGCGCCGCTGCTGACGGTCGGGCTGGCCTTCGCGGCGGGGATCCTGCTCGGTGCGGTCATTGGACAGGTGACGCGAAAAACCGCGCCGGATCGGTAAGACACGCCGGCTCAGGAGATGCGCTCGGGCGCCATCCCTGCTCCACGACCTGGCCGCCCTGGACGCCGACGTAGTACACCTTCGCCTCGGCGCGCGTCGAGACGACGCGCTTGACCGTGTTGTCTTCGCAGTCAGGGCCGCGGGGGCCATTATCCGATCACCGAGGGAGTACAATTGCCAGGTGGATCCCAACGACCTGCGCGCCTTCGCCCATCGGGATTGGGCCGCGGCCGCACGTTTGAAACAGCAATACTGGGCTGACCGCTTTCATCGCGATGGTGCGGCCCCGGCCCGGCACGCCGCCACGCTGTTGCTCGAGCACGCCCTCCGCCTGGGAGCCGTGGGCCTGGCCGCCGATCGGGCTGACGACTTCGCGCACCATGTCGAGATCCGCGACCGATTGGATCGCGCTGCCCGTGCGTTCGCCGGTCGCTGATCTCCTTTCCGATCTGGGTCGCACCTTCGACGGCCTGGGCCTCTCCTGGTACCTGTTTGGCGCACAGGCCGCGATCGTCTATGGGGTGGCTCGCCTGACCGCCGACGTCGACGTGACGGTGCGGGCGCCGGCGATGCCAACGGCCGACTGGCTGGCCGCGCTGGAGCACCACGGCTTCCAGGGCCGATTCGCCGATGCCGCTTTCATCGCCAGTACCCGGGTGCTGCCAGTGGTGCATCTCAAGACCGGCCTGCCCGTCGACATCGTCCTGGCCGGCCCCGGGCTGGAGGACGAGTTTCTCGAACGAGCCGTCGTGCGCTCGATCGACGGGGTGCAGGTTCCGGTGATCGAGATCGCCGACCTGGTGGTGCTGAAGGTCCTGGCCAGCCGGCCCAAGGATCTCGATGACGTGGTCTCGCTGCTGAGGATTCATCCCGATGACCTGGACACGGTCCGGGTCCGCACAGTCCTGAAGATGCTCGAAGACGCGCTCGGGCAGAGCGACCTGCTCAGCGCATTCGAACAGTGCTGGTCGCGAGCCCGGGCGGGCGGCGCTTGACAGAGTTTCATCCCATGCCTACGAACGACGTTCTCACCGAGGCGACCGGCGCGATCGAGTGGCTGGAGCGCATCGCCACCGACCGCAGCCTCTTGCGATCGCTGCCCACCGAGGATCGCCACCGCTTTCACCGCGCGATTGCCGAACTGGCGGCCGTTGATCCACAGGCGAAACGGAAGCGGCAGAAGGCCGCCAAGGCGGCGGCCGCGAGGCATGAAGAGGCGGTGCTGAATGACACCGGCATTCGCTCGCTGCGGCGCCGGCCGCTGGTCACGACGCCCAACGTGTTTCCCCCGGCCGACGATGGCGCCGGCACGACCCACCAGACCCCGCCGGCGGTCGACCGCGTCTGCTACGTCTGCAAGGAGCCGTACACGCAGCTCCACCACTTCTACGATCAGCTCTGCCCCGCATGCGCCGCCACCAACTTCGCCGCCCGCACGGAGCTCGCCGACCTGCGCGGCCGGGTCGCGCTGTTGACGGGCGGGCGCGTGAAGATCGGCTACCAGGCCGGACTAAAACTCCTGCGCTGCGGCGCGCACCTGATTGTGACGACGCGGTTCCCGCGCAACGCCGCCGAGCGCTACGCGCAGGAACCCGACTTCGGCGAGTGGGGCCACCGCCTCGAAATCCACGGCCTCGACCTGCGCCACATTCCCAGCGTGGAAGCGTTTTGCCGCGACCTGAACGCCACCCGCTCGCGGCTCGACTTCATCATCAACAACGCGTGCCAGACGGTGCGGCGTCCGCCCGAGTTCTACACCCACATGATGGAAGGCGAGCTGGCCGCCGCGAAGGACCAGCCTGAACACGTGCGGCGGCTGCTCGGCGATGCCGGCCACGCGGTCGCGATCGCCGACCAGGGCCAGGGCGTGGTGGCGGCGGCCCAACTCTCGCAGGTGCCGCTGCTCGACGAGGAACTGGTCGCGCGCTCGCACTTGTTCCCCGCCGGCCGGTTCGACCACGACCGGCAGCAAGTCGACCTGCGCGCCAAGAACTCGTGGCGCATGCTGCTGGCCGAGGTGCCGACGGTCGAGATGCTCGAGGTGCAGTTCGTCAACGCCATGGCGCCGTTCCTGTTCAACGCGCGGCTGAAGCCGCTGATGCTGCGCACGCCCGAACGCGACAAGCACATCGTGAACGTCTCGGCGGTCGAGGGGCAGTTCTATCGCGCCTTCAAGACCACGCGGCATCCGCACACCAACATGGCCAAGGCGGCGCTCAACATGATGACGCGCACGGCCGCCACCGATTACTTCAACGACGGCATCCACATGAACAGCGTCGACACCGGGTGGGTGACCGACGAGGATCCGGTCGAGATCGCCACGCGCAAGACCGCCGAACACCGCTTCCATCCCCCCCTCGACATCGTCGACGGCGGCGCCCGCATCGTCGCGCCGATCGTCACCGGGTTCAACTCGGGCCACCACGTGTGGGGACAGTTCTTGAAGGACTACAAGCCGGCGCCCTGGTAGCGCTAAGATTGCGCCATGCTGAAGTTGCGCGTGGGACTGGTGGTGGGACTGGCGGCGGTGCTTGGGATCTCGCTCGGCGCCACAGAGAACTGGACGCGCTTTCGCGGTCCCAACGGACTGGGCGTCTCGGACGCCACCAGCGTGCCGGTGGACTTCGGTCCCGCCAAGGGCGTGAAGTGGAAGACGGCGCTGCCGCCCGGGCACTCGTCGCCGGTGCTGACCAACACCCACATCTTCCTGACCGCGCACTCGCCGGAAAAGGATGCCTACCAGCTGTTCGTGCTGGCGCTCGATCGCAAGACCGGCAAGCCGTTGTGGCAGCACGAGATTCCCCGCCTGCAGCCGGGCCGCCGCGAAAACGTCAACGGGCCGGCCTCGCCAAGCCCGGTCACGGATGGCACCAACGTCTACTTCTTCTTCCAGGACTTCGGCCTGATCAGCTACACCGCCGACGGCAAGGAACGGTGGCGGCTGCCGCTCGGGCCGTTCAACATGTTCTACGGTTTCGGCGCGTCGCCGATCCTCGAAGACGGGTTGATCATCCTTCCCGTCGACCAGGACACCGACCCCTACCTGCTGGCGGTTGATGCGAAGACCGGCAAGCAGCGCTGGAAGGTGTCGCGGCCGCATGTGATCTCGGGCTACTCGACGCCCACCATCTGGCGGCCGAAGGACGGTCCCGCGCAGATCCTGATCCCCGAATCGTTCCAGCTCACCGCCTACTCGCTGACCGACGGCGCGAAGCTGTGGTGGGTGCGCGGCCTTGCCTGCGAGATGAAGTCGGTGGCCAGCATCGACGGCGACACGCTCTACGTCAACGGCTGGGGCTTCGGCCAGAACCAGGCCGGCACGCAGGTGCCCACCGTGGACTTCGCCACCGGGCTGAAGACCTACGACGCCAACCAGGACGGCTTCGTCGGCCGCGACGAGATCAACGGCACCGGCACCATGGACCGCATGTTGCGGCCCGACTACGGGTTTGACGCCTTCGACGGCAACCGCGACGGCAAGCTCGACGCCAAGGATTGGGACGTCTTCCGCGCCATGCTGGCGGCCGAGAACGGCCTGATGGCCATCACGCTGGGCGGCTCGGGCGACATGACCGCCACCGCGGTGAAATGGAAGTACCTCCGGCCGGTGCCGCAGGTGCCCTCCACGGTGCTCTACCAGGGCGTGCTCTACATGGTGAACGACAGCGGCATCCTGCTGTCGTTCGATCCGAAGACCGGCACCGTGCTGAAGCAGGGCCGGCTGAAGGGCGCCATCGACAAGTACTTCGCGTCGCCGATTGGCGCCGACGGCAAGATCTGGCTCGCCAGCCAGGACGGCACCATCTCGATTGTCACCGCCAAGGGCGACTGGGAAATGGTGCAGGTCAACCCGCTCGATGACGAGGTGTTCGCCACACCCGTGCCGGCGGACGGGGAGCTGTTCGTGCGCACGCGCAGTGCGCTCTATAACTTCGTGAAGTAATGACCCGGATCCTCGCCGCCCTGCTGCTCGTGTTGCCGGCGCTGGATCAGCGACCCGTTGACCTGCGCGACCGGAGCTTTCGCGCGTCATCAGAACTGGTGACGACAGCCGTGACCGTCCGCGACGCCGATGGCCGGCTGGTGACCAACCTCACGCAAGCCGACTTCACCGTTGAAGAGGACAGCGTGCCCCAGCGCATCACGCAGTTCTCGAAGGACCGGGTGCCGGTCAGCCTGTCGCTGACGCTCGACATCAGCGACAGCATGCGCGGCCAGCGCATTGCCGACGCCCGCGCGGCGCTGGCGAACTTCCTCGACAAGCTGCTGGCGCCGGAAGACGAGGCGGCCCTCCTGGGCTTCAATCACGAAGCGAAGATGATTGCGCCGTGGACCACCGAGCGGGGCGGGATGCGGGCGACCCTGGATGGCCTTATTCCCTCGGGCGGCACCGCCCTCTACGACGCGATCGACGTGTCGCTGCCGCTGTTCGAGTCGCGCCTGCATCCCCGCGGCGCGATCCTGCTGGTGTCGGACGGCGCCGACACGGCCAGCGATGCGACGCCGACCTACCTGAAGTACAAGCTGGTCCGGAGCGACATTTTCCTCTACGCGATTGGCATCGATTCAGCCGACGCCCGCAACTCGCAGCGCATCAACCAGTACACGCTGGGCGAGCTGGCCAGCCAGGGCGGCGGCTATACCGAGATCATCCGCAACGCGGCCGAGCTCGGCCCGGCCACCGAACGGATTGCCGAGGAGCTGAATCACCAATACATGATTGGCTACACGCCGGCGACCCGCGGCGACGGCAAGCTCCACACGGTGCGCGTCAAGGTGGCGAACCCGAGCTACAAGGTCCGGGCCCGGCGCGGGGTGGTGCGGTAACGGGCTCATGCTAGGCTACGCGGATGCGCGCAGCACTCCTGATTGCCACCCTGCTCTCGACCTCGCTCCTCGCGCAGACGCCGGCGCAGCCTGACTGGGCCAAGCTGGACGAGGAGACGCTCCGCCACTTCCTGGCCATCATCAAGATGGACACCACCGACCCGCCGGGCGGTGAGAAGCCGGTCGTCGACTACCTCAAGCAGATTCTCGAGGCCGACGGCATTGCCGTCCAGACCTTCGCCATGGAGCCGCACCGGCCCAACCTGGTGGCACGCATCAAGGGCAGCGGCAAGCAGCGGCCGCTGCTGCTGATGGGGCACAGCGACACCGTCAACGTCGACCCCAAGAAATGGACGCACCCGCCGTTCGGCGGCGTGCGCGACGGCGGCTACATCTACGGCCGCGGCACCGTCGACGACAAGGACAACGTGGTCGCCAACGTCATGACCATGCTGATGCTGAAGCGGCTGGGCGTGAAGCTGGATCGCGACGTGATCCTGCTGATCGAGGCCGGCGAAGAAGGCACGTCGCGGCTGGGCATCCAGTTCATGGCCAACCAGCACTTCCCCGAGATCGACGCCGAGTTCTGTTACGCCGAAGGCGGCGGCGTGACCCGCACCGGCGGCGAGGTGAAGTTTGCCCGCGTGCAGACGGTGGAGAAGATTCCGCGCGCCATTACGGTGACGGCGAAGGGCGTGGCCGGCCACGGCTCCGTGCCGCTCGAGTCAAACGCCCTCGCCCACCTGGGCGAGGCGGTCGGCGCCATCGCGGCATGGACGCCGCCCATGCGCATCAACGAGACCACCGCCGCCTACTTCAAGCGCCTGGCCACCGTGGCGACGCCCGAAGAGGCCCAGCGCTATCGCGACATCCTCAATCCCGACCCGAAGATCTCGGGGCCGGCCGACGCCTACCTGCGCAAGAACGAGCCGAGCCACTGGTCGATGCTGCGCACGTCGCTGTCGCCGACCATGATCAACGGCGGCTACCGGACCAACGTGATTCCGTCCGAGGGCACTGCCAACATCGACACGCGCCTGGCGCCCGACGAAGATCCCGCCAAGTTCCTCGAGCTGGTGAAGCAGGTGGTCAACGACCCGCAGGTCGAGGTCAGCTACGGGGCGCGCGACACGCGGCCGCCGACGCCCACCGCCAGGCTCGACTCCGACGCCTTCAAGGCGATCGAGGCCAACATCACCAAGCACTACAAGGCCATCACGCTGCCGACCATGAGCACGGGCGCCACCGACATGGCGTTCCTGCGCCAGAAGGGCATGCAGTGCTACGGCATCGGCCCGGCGCTCGACAGCGAGGACGGCCCCAAGGGCTTCGGCGCCCACAGCGACCAGGAGCGCATTCTCGAGAGCGAGCTCTATCGCTTCGTTCGCTTCACCTGGGACGCCGTGATCGACCTGGCGCGAGCGAAATAGAATCGGTTCGATCACGGCGGTGCGATCACCAGGGTTCATGGGCGAGGGTTCAAGCACGACGGTTCACACCTATCCACCATCCCGCCAGGGCGACGTCGTTGACGGGTACGGCGCCACGCAGGTCGCCGATCCATACCGGTGGATGGAGGACCTCGAGTCGCCCGAGGTCGCCCAATGGGTGGCCGCGCAGAACGCGGTCACCCGCGCGCACCTCGACGGCCTGCCCCACCGGCCGCGGCTCGTCCGCCGCCTCACCGAGCTCTGGGACTACTCGCGCACCAGCGTGCCGATGGTGGAAAACGGCACGCTGTTCTACTCGCGCAACACCGGCTTGCAGCGACAGGCGCCCGTGTACAGGCGCCGCGGGATCACCGGCGCGCCCGCGCTGGTGCTGGATCCCAACGTGCTGTCGCCGGACGGCTCGGTGTCGCTCGCGCACTACGCACCATCTCCAGATGCGACGCTGCTCGCCTATGCCTGCGCGAAGGGCGGTGCCGACTGGGAGACCATTCGCATCCGCGACCTGGCCACGGGCCACGATCGCGAAGACGAGGTGAACTGGGTCCGGTTCTCGGATTTGTCGTGGACCCGCGACTCGCGCGGCTTCTTCTACTCGCGCTACCCGGAACCGCCGTCGCACAAGGTGCTGGAAGCCGCGCTCGCGGGCCAGGCCATCTACTACCACCGCGTCGGCACGCCGCAGTCGG
Source organism: uncultured Acidobacterium sp. (assembly GCA_964350785.1). GTDB lineage: Bacteria > Acidobacteriota > Vicinamibacteria > Vicinamibacterales > UBA2999 > 12-FULL-67-14b. The sequence goes on from CAYGMD010000040.1 coordinate 9,677, forward strand.
ACGATGAGCTGGTCTATCAGCGGCTCGACCATCCCACCTGGATCGTGAACGGCACGGTCACCGAAAACGGCTGGTACCTGCTGATTCGCGCGTATCGCGGCGCCGACAACAACAACCAGTTGCACTACCTGGAACTCGGCGACCGTCCGCGCCTGGCCGGCGAAATCGTCCCGGTGGTCGAGACCCTTGATGCGGAATACCTGCCGATCGGCGCCTACGGCTCGCGCCTTTACCTGCGCAGCGACAAGGACGCGCCCAACCGCCGCGTGATTGCCATCGACCTCGAGAACCCGGACCCCGCGGCATGGAAGGTCGTGGTGCCCGAACGGCCGGACGCCATCGAGCACGCCGCCATCGTCGGCGGCCGGGTGATCGTGCACTACCTGGCCGATGTGCAAAGCCGGGTGAAGGTCTACGGTCTCGACGGCACCCTCGAGCGTGACCTCGCGTTGCCGGGCGTCGGCACCGTCTCGGAACTCCACGGCCGCGCCGACGCGCCCGAGGTGTGGCTGAGCTTCAGCTCGCCGCTCGTGCCAGGCACCGTTTACTACGACGACTCTGAATCGGCACAACTCCACGCCTTCGAACCGCCGCAGTCACCGATCGACGCGTCGCTCTACGAGACCCGCGCGCTGTTCGCCACGTCGCGGGACGGCACGCGTGTCCCGCTCTTCCTGACCGCGCGCAAGGGCCTGGCCCTCGACGGCTCGCATCCGGTGATGATGTACGGCTACGGCGGGTTTTCGATCAGCGTGCTGCCCGCGTATCGCTCCGACGTGCCGGCCTGGCTCGAACTGGGCGGCATCTTCGTGTCGGTCAACATGCGCGGCGGCGCCGAGTACGGCGAGTCGTGGCACAAGGCCGGCACGCTCGGGCGGAAGCAGAACGTGTTCGACGACTTCATCGCGGTGGCGGAATTCCTGGTCCGCGAGAACTACACCAGCCCGTCGCGCCTGGGGATGATGGGCGGCTCGAACGGCGGCCTGCTGGTGGGCGCGGTGATGGAACAGCGTCCCGACCTGTTCGCCGTGGCGATGCCGGCCGTCGGGGTCATGGACATGTTGCGCTACGACCGTTTCACCGGCGGGCGCTTGTGGGCGACCGAATATGGATCGGCGACGGACCCGGCGCAGTTCGCGTACCTGATCAAATACTCGCCGCTGCACAACTTGAAGGCCGGCACCTGCTATCCGGCGACCCTCGTCACCACGGCGGACCATGACGACCGCGTCGTGCCCAGCCACTCGTTCAAGTTCACGGCGGCGCTCCAGGCCGCACAGGGCTGCGACCGTCCGGTGCTGATCCGCGTGGAGACGCAGGGCTCGCATGGCTACCGCCCCACCGACAAGCTGATTGAAGAGAAGGCCGATCAGTGGGCGTTTGCCGCCGCCCACCTGAGTGTGAGCCGGCGGGACTAGAGTCCCGCCGCTACGTGCCTGCGTGGCGACCAACCTTCAGGTTTGTCGTTTACGTCCGCGCCGGGCTGCGCATCGAATTGAAGAGTTCGATATGCGTTTCGACGATGCGCTTGCGCTCGTCTTCGTTGACGGTCAACGACCAGTCGTCGCGAAGCGAGGTGCCGCCCAGCACAATGCCGTCGGAGCGCGGCATCATGTGGATGAAGCCGGCCTCGGGCGTCACCGGCGCGCGGGCACCGCCGCTGGTGGAGTACAGGATCTCGGCCTGCGGCACGAGAATCGTCAACTGGCCCTTGAGCGGCATCAGCTCGGGATCGTTGAACAGCGCCTTCGAGCCGAGACCCGTGCAGTTGATGATTACGTTCTCCTTCAGGGTCGTGACATCGGCCGGCGTCTCGAACTTGCGAATCACGACCTTGCCACCCCACAGCAGGAAGTCGTTCATCAGGGCGTCGAGATAAATCGACGGCTCGATTCGCATCTCGGGCCGCTCGATCGCGTACTTGGTCGGAAAGGGATGCTCGCCCGGCTGCAACAACACGCGCGGGTTGGTGATGTCGTCGGGCATCAGCACGTTGCCGCCCCGGGCCGCCTGTTCGTTGTCGGTTGGCGCGTAGTTCGTGATCCAGGTGATGCCGTACTTCGGTCCGGTCAGCAGCTGCAGCCGGCGATACGCAATGCGCACGGCGGTGCGGAATTGCTCGTCCCAGTCGGCCGTCCGGCTCTTGAAGTCGACCAGGCCCGAAGTCGGCGTCCAGCCGGCGAGCGACATGTTCGAGGTCGTGTCGGGGGGCACCGTCGCCGCGTAAATAGTGACCGCGAACCCGTGCCGCTGCAGCTCGCGCGCCGAGGTCAGGCCGACCACGCCCGACCCCATGACGGCGGCCGTCCGTTCGGTGTGTGCCATCGCCAGGTCGGTGGCCATCGACGCGGTGCCCCACGACAGCGACATGCCGGAGCCGCCGTGGCCGAAGTTGTGGATGATGGTCTTGTTATCGAGCTTGCCGGCCTTGAGGACAAATCCCGACGGCCGGTGCGGGCGCAGGCCGATGGTGGTGCGGATCACGCGGTCCCACGAGGCGTGCACGTGCGGCAGCCGCACGGGTGGCCGTAGCGGCGCGACTTGCGGCTTCGCCGCAACTTTGGGCGCGCATGCCTGGGCCGCGAGTCCGAGTGCGCCCATGCTGCCGACCTTGAGAAGTGCCCTGCGGTTCATGGGCGACATGATACTGCGGCGGTGGGGCTCGGCGCTTCGCGCCTTCGTCGGGCTTGGTCCTTCGGACCTTCGTGGGGCGCGCGCCTTCCACCTCCGCCTCCGGCTACGGCGGACAAGCCGGCGCGCGTCGGGAACCGCCACCCCACGAACGAAGTGAGCCCCAGGATGCGAGCGCCGTTGACGTGGAGAAGATGGCGGTGTTGGCGCCAATCCCGAGGGCCAGCGTGAGGATGGTGATGACGGTGAAGGCCGGCGCCCGCAGGAGGCCGCGCACGGAGTGACGAAGGTCCTGGCGCAGGTGATCGATGCCCATGGCCGATTTGACGGATGGGACCTCCGCGGGGTTGCAGTATAAGGGTGGCGTTGAGCCGCCTCTTTCTCATGTTGGCCGTGGTCGTCGGCGTTTTTCCGCCGCAATCCGTTCGCGGCCCCAATTCGGCGACGCCGGTCCCCGGCTTTTTCGACCTCGAGGTCACGGGCGGCACCGCCACCTACGAGGCGCTCGGCCTCGCACCCGAAGAGCGCGGGGCGGCGCTGGCCATTCTCGCGCGCGCGTTCCAGGGCCAGGGCGCCGATCGCGGCGAGGTCACCGGGCTCTTGACGTCGGTATTCGGCGTCCCCGGTGCGCCCGCGCCGCCGGCCGACCCCGGCTCGACGCCGATCACGATTGCCGCGCCGCTCACCGCGGATCATTGGCGCGACGTCCTCGAATTGCGCGGACGCGCGGACCTCTTTCCCGCCTTGATCGCCAACCGGCCGGCGCTGCTCGTGAGCGCCGCTACCCTTGCCGCCGACCCCTCGCTGCGCGACTGGCTCGGCCGCGATCGCGGGCTGCTGCGGTGGCTGGTGCGGACGGCGCCGGGTGCGTTCTCGGCGGCGGCGCGCGGCCTGCGGATTGAAGACGGCCGCATCGCGGTACCCGGCGGCGCGGCGGCGGTGCCGATCTGGGAGGCGATCGTCGCGGAGAAGGTGACGCGGCCGGCTGAGTTCATCCGCGCGCTGGTGGCGCGCGACTCAGGGCGCCTGGCCTGGCTCTACGGCGTGGCCGCGCAGATGAGCCCGGATCGGCTGGCGGCGATGACGGGGCCGGGACCAGTCACCGCGCAGATCGCACAAGTGCAGGCCATGGCCGACGCGTTTCGCTCGGGCGATCAGAACTGGAAGATCGAGGAGCATCCCTTCCTGCGCAGCGTCGCCGACTCCTGGATGGTGGCCACGCAGGTGGAGGTGGCCAACGGCCAGGTGACCGGCCCCAACTGGCAGTGGCTGTGGGAGACCGTGTTCGATCGGACCGGCCTGTCGCGCCGCGAGGCCGCCGCCGTGCGGCGCGTGCCCGCGTCGCCGGTCACCCTGACGTGGCTGGCCGCGCAGATCGCCTCGACGCCACCGCGGGAACGCCGCGAGCGCTTCGAGACGGTGCGCTTCGCCCAGACCGTGTTCGGCGCGACCGGCGACGCCGAGGCCACCGACGTGCTGATCGCACTCAGCGGCTTTCGCCGCCACCACGCGCTGCTGGTGACGCTCGACCGCCTCGGCATTCGCGCCCCGCGTACCTACGCGCGCGCCGTCGAGGCCGCGCGGCGCCTCGACGACCGCCCGGGCCGGGAACGCCGGCTGAACCTGATCGCCTTCCAGGGCGCGCTCGCGATCGTCGAGCGGGCCGGCGTGTCGCACGCCATTACCGCCGCCGCCGCCGAACAACTCGTGCTCTCGCTCGCCGACGCCGTCGATCGCGACGCGCCGTTCATGCCCGTCGTCGCGCACTGGCTCACGACCACGCTGGCCGAGGCGTTGCCGCCGCTGGTGCAACCCGATCGGTGGACGGCGAAAACCGCGTACGAATCGCAGTTCCTGCAAGCACTGGCCGGTCCCGTCGCCACCGCCGGCGCGCCGGTGATCGAGTGGGAAGGGCTGAAGTACCGGCTCGACCTGGCCGCCGCCGAACACCAGCGCATCCTGGAAGTGCGCGAGCAACTCGAGTCGCCCGGTCTCGACGCGGCCCTCGCGGCGGGCCGGCCCGAGCCGATTGCCGAGGCCCTGCTGGCCATCGTGTATGCGCCGGCGCTCGGCGATCCCAGCGGCCAGGCGATGCTCGGCGCCGACATCATCGCGCGCCACGACTTCGGCCTCACCGGGCCGGCCGTGTCGCGCAGTCCAGGCGTGGCGTGGGCGCTGCCGCGCGATCACGTCGGCGACGGGTTGGCCTGGCGGGTGCAGGGGGCCTTGCTCGGCCTCGACATCAGCCTCGCGCGGCTGGCGCTGCGCCGCCTCGCCGACAACGAGATGCCGGTCGAGCCGACCATCAACCTCAACGACCAGCTGTCCATCGCGCGCACCATCTTCGCCATGAACGCCGGCGACCTGGCCGACGCGCATCGCGATCGCATTGTCGAGGCGATCGAGCGCGGCCGCCGCCGCGTGGCAGCGGCCGCTGGCCCCAGGCAACCCCAAGAAGGGGTGGCCTCCACCAACCGGGCCGTCACCGCACTCGTGGCGCTGGCCACCGAAGCGCACCTGTCACCCGCCCTCCGCGAAACATTGCCGTGGCTCGCCAGCCGAGCGCCCGAATCGATTCCGGCCTTGTTTACCCTGCGCGACCTGCTATGGCTCGGCCGGCCCGAGCTCAGCCAGGCGGAGCTGGACCGCTGGGGCGTGTATGCCGAAGGCCTGACCGGCCGGCTGGTCACCGCCATGCCGCCGGCCGCGGCGTGGGAAGACTTCGGCGGCCGTCCGGAAGGCGGCGTGATGGGCACCCAATCCCCGGATCTCGTCCTGCGGCTGATCCAGGAGACCGCCCGCCTCAAGCTGCCCGGGCGGCTGGTGCCGTCACTGTTGACCTTCGCGGCCCAGGATTACTGGCACGACGTGGCGGCGCGCTTTCCGGACGACTGGCCGGCCATGGCCAGACAGGCACTGGCGCTTTCGCCGTCACGGGTAGAAGATTACGTGGCAGCGCTGGCCGGCAACGGGCCGTTGCGCCCGCAGTGAAAAGTGGACCTGCTCCCCTTTTACGCATTTCGTAAGCGGCTTGTAACCATGGTTCGATTGCTTGTCTTGCTCACGGCGTTCTCGTTCGTCGCATCTGCGCAGGAACCACCGGCGCCGCCACCCGGGCTCGAGCTCCACATCATCTCGCCGGAACCCGACTTTTACGTGAGCGGTCCGACCCTGCTCAAGGCGGAGGTCCTGCCGAAGATGTTCGCCACGCGCGTCGCGCAGCTGCTGTTCTTTGCCGACGGCAAGCAGGTCTGCAACGTGCTGGATCCGATTGCCGCCGAGTGCCTCTGGGATGCCGGCGCCGAAATCCGCCCGCACGTCGTCCGGGTCGTCGCCAACCTGATCGGCGGCGGCCGCCTGGTCGCCAGCGCCCGCACCAGGGGCCTCGAGCAGGTCGAGAAGGTGAACGTCGACGTGGTGCAGGTGACCGCGGTCGTGACCAACCGCAACCATTTCGTGTCGGGCCTGCCGCCGACGGCGTTCCGGCTGTTCGAGGACGGCAGGCCCCAGGTGATTGGGCATTTCTCGGCCGAGGGTTCGCCGCTCGAAATCGTGGTGGCGATCGACGTCAGCGAAAGCATGACGCCGGCGATGCCGCAGCTCAAGAACGCGGTCAAGAAGTTCCTGGGCGCGCTGGGCCCAAAGGACCAGGTCACGCTGGTGGCGTTCAACGACAACATGTTCACGCTCACCCGCCGCGAGACCGGCGGGGCGCAACGCACGCGGGCGGTGGACCGGCTCGCCCCCTGGGGCGGCACGGCGTTGTACGACGTGATCGTGCGGGGCGTGCAGCAGCTGTCGCGCGCCGCCGGCCGGCGCGTGCTGGTGGTGTTCAGCGACGGCGACGATCGCTCGAGCCACGCCACCATCAACGCGGTCGAGAAGGCCGTGCGCGCCAACGACGCCACGCTGTTCATGGTGGCGCTGGGCCGCGGCGTGAAGGAAGCGCAGCTCAAGTCTGGGATCGAGCGGATGGTGAACCTGAGCGGCGGCCGCGCCCTGTTCGTCCAGCGCAGCGATCAACTCGACCAGCCCTTCACCGAGATCCTCGAAGAGCTGTCGAACCAATACATGCTGGGCTACGAGAGCACCAACCCCAAGCGCGATGGCGCCTGGCGCGAGGTCAGGATCGAGATTCCCGGCACCGACTTCGAAGTTCGCGCGCGCCAGGGTTATCGCGCGCCCGGATCGTAATGATGACGCCACGGATCATCGTCGGCTTGGTGCTGGCCTGTGTCATGGGCGGGCTCACGCTGGCCGCGCAACAGCCGGCGGCGCCGCCGACACCACAGCTGCCGCGGCCGGCGTTCGAGGCCGAAACCGAAATCGTCCTGGTCGACGTCAACGTCATCGATCGTGACGCCAGGCCGGTGCCGGCGCTGACCGCCGCCGACTTCGAGCTGCAGGTCAACGGCCAGCCGCGGCCGATTCAGTCGGTGCAGTTCATTTCGACCGTCCCGGCCGACGCCACGCCGGCGACCCCGCGCGAAGCCGCCGCCAGCTCGAACGACACCGCGACCACCGGCCGCTTGCTGTTGTTCGTCGTGGACGAGGGCAACCTGCGCGTCAGTTCGTCGCGCTCGGTGCTGCGCACGGCGCAGTCGCTGTTCGAACGGCTGGCGCCGGGCGACCTCGTCGGCCTGGCCCGGCTGCCGACCGGCGTCGGCAACGTCGAGTTCACCACCGACCGCAAGCGGGTGAGCGACGCCCTGCTCAAGGTGACCGGCAGCGTCACCAATCGCGCCGGCATGACCAAGGTCAACATCAGCGAGGCCTGGGCGCTCGAGAACAACGACTCGTCGACGTGGCAACAGGCCGTCGATCGCGAATGCGCCGGCGAAAGCGGGGCCGGGCGCGAGGCCTGCGCCAGCGTCGTCGAGGGTGATGCGCGCCGCCTGCTGAGCGAATCGAGCGCGCGGGCCCGCGGTACGCTCTCCGCCCTCGACGGCCTGCTGGCCGGCCTCACCCAGCTCAAGACCCCCATCAACATCGTGATGATCTCCGAGGGCCTGTTCGTCGCCCGCGATCGCAACAACATGCGCGACATCGGCCGCCGCGCCGCCGAAGCGCGCGCCACCATCCACGTGATGCGCCCGGGCACGTCGTACTTTGACATCGAGGACGTCTCCGCCCCTGGCGCCACGCGCTTTTTCGACGACGGGCTGCTGAGCGAGGGGTTGGAGCAGCTGGCCGACCAGACGCGCGGCACCCTGTCGACGATCAACGCCTCGGCCAACGCGGCGTTCGAACGCCTCGGCCGCGAGCTGTCGGGCTACTACCTGCTCGGCTTCGAACCGACCGACGCCGACCGGCGCGGCCAGGAACATCGCATCCGCGTGCAGGTCAGGCCGCGCGGCCTCACGGTGCGGGCGCGGCCCACCTTCGTGCTGCACGATGCCGCGCCCACCAACGCCGCCGTCGCGGCCATGACGCCGGTCGAGCAGGTCACCGAGGTGCTCAGGCAGCCCCTGCCCACCCGCGGGTTGCCCATGCGGGTGGCCAGCTTCACCAGCATCGACGGCGGCAGCGCCAAGGTCCGCGTGGTGATCAGCGCCGAACTGGGCGACCCGGTCACGAGCGAGAAGGAGCTGCCGATCGGCGTGATCGTGCTCGACAAGAACGACAAGGCGGTGTTCAGCCGCGCCGGCATGACCACGCTGGCGCCGGCCAGCGTGCGCGGCGAGTCGCCGCGGCTCATTCTGACCTCCCTGCTGCTCGACCCCGGCGACTACACCCTGCGCGTCGCGGCCATCGACGAGCGCGGACGCGCCGGCAGCGTGCACCACAGCATCACCGCGCGGCTCGCGCGCATGGCCGGCGGCCTGAGCGTGTCGGACCTGATGCTCGTGCCGCAGCCGCCCAACGGCGGCGAGCTGCCGCGGCCGCGGCCCTCGGGCATCATCGACAGCGAGACGCTGACGGCCATGGTCGAGATGAGCGGTACCGACGCCGGCCTGCTGAGCCGATCGAGGGCGACGATCGAGATTGCCGACGCCGTGGACGGCAGCGCCCTGGTCAGCGTCGAGGCGCGCCATGCCATGCGCTCGAACAACCTGCGCGCGTTTGCCACGACCCTGCGCCTCGGCGTGCTGCCGCCCGGCGAGTACATCGCGCGCGCCGTGCTCAAGGCGCCCGGCCAGCCCGAGCTGAAGTTGACCCGCCCGTTCCTGCTGGCGCCGGTGACCGCCGCCACCACCGAGGTGTCGATCGACCCGCGCGTCCCGTTCGACCCCGACGCGCCGGCGGCGCCGCTCGCCGAAGTGAAGATCTTCGCGCCGGTGCCGCGCTTCGTCCGCGACACGGTGCTCGTCCCCAACGTGGTCGCGCCGTTCCTCGATGGCCTCGCCGCGCTCCACCCGCCATCCCCCGGCGTGGAAGCGGTCATCGAACGGGCGCGGGCCGGCCAGTTCATGCCGCCCGCCGAACCCGGCACGACGCCGGACGATGAGCTGAACCTGGCGTTCGTGCGTGGCCTGGACGCGCTCAACAAGGGCCAGGTGCCGCAAGCGGCGGCCTACTTCCAGCAAACGCTGAAGGGCGCCTCCGACTTTCTCGGCGCCGCGTTTTACCTGGGCGCCACGCACGCCGCGCTCGGCCGCGACAAGGAAGCCGTGGGCGCGTGGCAGATGGCGCTGCTCAGCGAAAACCCGGGCGCGGTCTACCCCGCGCTGGTCGATGCCCTGCTCCGCATGGGCGACGGCCGCCAGGCGGTGGACCTGCTGGAAGAAGCGCCGTCGGCGTGGACCCACGACAACGATCGCATTCGCCGCGAGGCCACCGCGCTGGCCATGCTCGGCGATTACAGCGGGGCGCTGCCCAAGCTGATCGACCTGCTCGACAACACCAAGATCGACGACCAGCCCCTGCTGTTCATCGCCATCCAGGTGCTGTATCGCATGCACGTCCAGGACCGGGGCCTCAGCCCCGATCACCTCGCGCGCTTCCGCAACTACGTCGACCGCCACCAGAAGCTCGGCGGCCCGGACCGCGCCATGGTGGAAACGTGGCGGAGGTTTGTACTGAAGTAGGCAGTTGAAAGTTGAAGAGTTGGGAGTTGGTAGTTTCAGTTGCAGGTTTCAGTTTCAGTTTCAGTTCCTGAACTTGCGAACTTAGAACTGAAACTACCAACTTTCCACTTCTCAACTTTCAACTACTGGTCTTGTCTCACTCCCGCCACGCGGGTCAGCGCGGCTGAAAAAGTCTCCCACACCGAACGCTGCTTGGCGAGCACGCCGCGGCCGCCCGGCGTCAGGCGGTAATAGCGGCGGCGGCGCGTGCCGGCTTGCCCCCCGGAGCCTTGGCGAAGGGGGGACCGCTCGACCCAGCGGCCCTCGACCAAGCCTTTTTCTTCGAGGCGATACAACGCCGGATAGAGCGAGGTGGCGTGAAAGGTGATGGCGCCGCCGCTGCGTTCGGCGATCAGTTGGGCGATCTGGTAGCCGTGGCGCTCCTGCTCTTCGAGCAGGGCGAGGATGAGGAGTTCGGCGCAGCCACGCTTGAGCTCGCGCTCAAGTGTTGTCATACCCATATATGGCTATCAACAATATCATTAAGTAGCTGAGAAATAGACGGTTAAAGGCCTGACACAACTATTACAGTGCGCGAGTTGGGCGCCTGCTACTGTCGTTCACATGATTCCTGTCACCGAGATTTACGGGCGTAAGGCTGCCACCGGCATTAACTGGATCACCTTCATTGCGATGACGGCGTTCCACATCGGCGCCGTCGCCGCATTCTGGTACATCGACTTCGGCGCCATCCTGGCGGCGGTCATCCTGTGGTGGGTCGCGGGCTCGCTGGGCATCGGCATGGCGTATCACCGCCTGCTGACGCACCGCGGCTACAAGACGCCCAAGTGGATGGAATACTTCCTCACCACGTGCGCCACGCTGGCGCTCGAGGGCGGCCCCATTTTCTGGGTCGCCACGCACCGGATTCATCACCAGTACTCGGATCAGGACGGCGATCCGCACACGCCGAAGGAAGGCGCGCTCTGGGCGCACATCGGCTGGATCCTGATGGGCAAGGGCATGCACCACGACACCGAGGTGCTGAGGCGCTATGCGCCGGACCTCTGCAAGGATCCGTTCCACGTGTTCATGAGCAAGTGGCACTGGGTGCCGCAGGTCGTCGTCGGCCTCGGCCTGCTCGCCTTCGGCGGCATTCCGTATGTCCTCTGGGGCACGTTCTTCCGCACCACCTTCCTGCTGCACGCCACCTGGCTCGTGAACTCGGCCACGCACATCTGGGGTTCGCGCCGGTTCCAGACCAAGGATGACTCGCGCAACAGCTGGTGGGTGGCGCTGCTCTCGTTTGGCGAGGGCTGGCACAACAACCACCACGCGCACCCGGTATCGGCGCGCCACGGCCTGGCCTGGTACGAGTTCGACATGAACTGGATTGCCATCAGCCTGATGAAGGCCGTGGGGCTGGCCTGGGACGTCAAGGTCGCCAAGGTCCGGCAGGAACTGGAAGTCGAAGCCGCGTAGGGACACCGGGCGGGGCCCCGCCCCGCGTTGGCCTAGAATAACCGGGTGACGAGGCGCCAGACCGCTTCCATCGTCTTCGTCGTCCTCTGCGTCGTGCTCGTCGCGGCGGCGGTCACGCTCAACATCGGCTGGATTCTCGTGAACGGGCGGCGCCTGGCGCCGCTCGTCCTTGGCGTCGGCACCTTCACCCTGATCATCGCCGGCCTCATCGTTTACACGGTGTTCCTGGTCCGCGAGATGGGCATCACCGAACAACAAGACAGCTTCCTCAACTCGGTCACGCACGAGTTGAAGACCCCGATTGCGTCGATCCGGCTCTACCTGGAGACGCTGCAGTCGCGCGAGGTCGGCGACGCGCAGCGCAAGGAGTTCTACCGGATCATGCTGCAGGACGCGGACCGGCTGCAGCACACCGTGGAGCAGGTGCTGCGCGCCGGCCACGCCCGCCAGAAGCGCAAGCTCGATCACCGTTCGCCGGTCGACCTGGTGTGGCTGGTGCAGGACTGCATCGACATCGCGCGCATGCGCCACAACCTGCCGGCCGGCGCGATCACCCTCGCCGAGTACGACGCCAAGGCGTTGCTCGTCGTGGAAGGCGACGTCGATCAATTGCGGACGGCGATCCTCAACCTGCTCGACAACGCCGTCAAATACTCGGGCGATGCGCCGCAGGTGGTGGTGCAGGCCGTGGGCGCCACGCCCGACACGGCGTGGGTGCGCGTCAAGGACAACGGGGCCGGCATCCCGAAGGCGCAACTCGGCCGCATCTTCAGCCGCTTCTACCGCTTCCAGCCGCGCGGCCGCACCGTCAAGGGCACCGGCCTGGGCCTCTACATCGTCCGCTCGATCGCCAGGGCGCACGGCGGTCGCGTGTTTGCCGAGAGCGCGGGCGAAGGCAAGGGCGCGACCTTCACGCTCGAACTGCCGCGCATGAAGACCACCCCGGCAAGCGTTGCCGACGCCCGATTAGCCGACTCCCGCTCCGACGCCCGACTCCCGACTCCCGATTCCCGGCAAGCAACATGAGCAGGATCCTCATCGTCGAAGACGAGGCGCACCTGGCCGACGGGTTGCGGTTCAACCTCGAGGCCGAGGGGCACACGGTCGACATCGACGGCGACGGCCAGGCGGCGCTCGATCGCCTGCTTGCCAATCGCGCGGCCTACGATGCGGTCGTGCTCGACGTGATGCTGCCCGGCCGCAACGGCTTCGAGGTCGTCAAGGAGTTGCGCACGGCCGGGCATTTCGTGCCGGTGCTGATGCTGACCGCGCGCGGCCGGCCGGCGGACGTGCTGCAGGGCTTCGAGGCCGGCGCCGACGATTACCTGCCAAAGCCGTTCGAGTTGCAGATCCTGCTGGCGCGGCTGCGCGGGCTGCTGCGCCGCCGGCAGTGGCTGCAGCAGGATCAACACGAACACGAGCAGCTCACCTTTGCCGGCCGCACGCTCGATCTCGAGGCGCTCGAGCTGAAGGTCGGCGACAAATCGTACCAACTGACGCAGATGGAGTGCGACCTGCTGCAGTACCTGGTCCGCAACGCCGGCCGGGCGGTGTCGCGCAAGGCGATTCTCGAGGAAGTGTGGGATCTGCACGAGGACACCGACACGCGCGCCATCGACAACTTCATCGTCCGGCTGCGAAGGTATCTGGAAGCCGATCCGACCAAGCCGAAGCACCTGCTGACCGTGCGCGGCGTGGGCTACAAGTTCGTGGAATAGGTCCGGCTAAAGCCGGACGCCACATCGATGTAGTGTCCGCCTTTGGGCGGACCTACTTCATCCCGAACAACAGGAACGACGTGTTCTGGGTCTTGCGGAAATTGTCGTCCGACATCAGGAGCAACGTGCGCCGCCCGCCGAGGGGCGGGCCAAACGCGAGGCCCTCGAAGTTGTCCAGGTGCGCCAGCGCCGGCGACAGCTTCGGCGCGATCGTCGACAAGTCCAGCAACAGCGTCTTGCGCGCGGTGGTGCCCTCGAGCGTCACCGCGAAGATCAGGATGGTGTTGGCCGGCGCGACACCGGCGGCATCGAGCCAGCACGAGCGCTCCATCGCCAGCAGCGTGGTGTTGGTCAGCGCCAGCAATTCCACCAGGCCGTTCTCGCCGTCGCTGCAGGCCTGGGGAAAGCCCGGCACCATGGGTGTCGGCGAAATGGTGTAGCGCCACTGGCGGCCCGCCTTCCATCCGCGTCCATCCGGCATGAACTCGATCAATCGGCCGTGGCCGCCACGCGTCGTGGAGGTAACGGGCTCGTTCAACAGCGGCTGCTCGAGGCCTGCTATCACCCGGCCGCCCGGTGTGAGGGTGAGGCCTTCGAACCCCTGGTTGTCGCGCAGCCCCGTCTTGCCGTCGGCGCGGATCTGGAATTCCGGCGGATAGCCGATCACGCCGGTCACCACGCCGTCGCGCGTCACCTGCAGGATGGCCGGCGGCCACACGCCGTCCTTGGTGAGGTGGCCTTCTTCGCTCATCAGGAACGTGCCATCCGGCAGGGCGACGACGGCTTCGAGGTCGGCCTGGGTGGCAAGGCGCTCCTCAACGCCGGGTCCGGCCGTAAGGGCCTGCAGCCGCGTGGGTGTGACGTCGAGCCTGCCACCGGCGGCCGTGATCGACAGCCAGGCGACGCGGGTCCCGGCGCGATCGTCGATCACGCTCAGCCACTGGCCGCTCACCGCGTCAAACGCCAGCCCCGACATGCTGCCGAACCGCGCGTTGCCGGGAAGCCGCGGATAAACCGTGCCGGAGGGCCGCGTAAACTCGCTCAGGAACGTCAGCGCGGGAAGGCCGGCCGGCGGCGCGGCCGGGGTGGCGGCGCCGTGGGGCACGGGCGCGCAGGCACCGGCCAGGGTCGTCACCACGCTCGTCACGAACACGGCCCGCCACCGCCGCGTCCATGGCAGAATCATCCGCTCAGGGATCACCCGTTCAACCAAGGAGCCACCATCATGACACGCCAGCTCACGGCCGTCGCACTCGCGGCCCTCATCCTATCGCCGGCCGCGGCGTTCGCGCAGGCCACCCCCTTCACCGAAGCGGTGAAGGCGCAGCTCGCGCAGATCAAGACGCCGATTACCCGCACCGCCGAGAAGGTCGGCGAGGACCTCTATGCCTTCAAGCCGACGCCCGAAGTCCGCAGCCTGGGCCAGTTGATCGGCCATATCGCCGACGGCAACTACGGCATTTGCGGCATGGCCAGCGGCCTGAAGCCGACGGCCAGCGGCATCGAAAAGAGCACCACGTCGAAGGCGGCGCTGCAGAAAGCGCTGGCCGACTCGTTCACGTTCTGCGAGCAGGCCCTCGCCAGCATGGACGACAAGAAAGCCGTCGAGACCATCAAGGCGTTTGGCACCGTGCAGCCGCGATTGATGGTGCTGGCGTTCAACAACTCGCACCTCAACGAGCACTACGGCAACCTCGTCACCTACATGCGCCTCAAGGGCATCGTCCCGCCCTCGTCTGAGGCGGCCAAGTAGAGTCCGGCTTTAGCCGGACCGCACTGTTCATGGAGGCAATCCCCTGGCGGGATTGCCTCCATCTGATAAGCTCGCCCGCGCGTGTGTGTCCGTAGATTCCTGCTACATCCTGAGCGCGGGCGATTTCTACGACGGCACCAAGCAGACGCTGACCCTGGCAGGGGACGTCCGGCCCAACAAGACCCTGTCGTTCAAGGTCTGCCGCTAAGAAACGGCCAGGATTCCCTGTAACCCCGGTCGGTTTTGAGTGGTCGAAACTTTATTCAAGGGCCACCCGTAATCTCCTATAACACGCCGGCCACCTCAAGGCGACCGACGCGAAACCGCTTCTAACAAGGGGGTGGAATTGCCGTAACCCGGTCGTCAATTCAGGCAGAAAACCGAGTCGATACCGAACTCGTGCACGGTCAATGCTTGACCGTTCTAGTTGTTGTGCAAACAGTTGGGGTGGCTTAATATTGGGCGCTCTTTGTACCACTGCCCTCTTTGTAAGCCCCCGGTAGTCCTGGATTTCATCAACGGATCAGTACGGAGGCGGTAGTCATGCGCCGGTCCCCCCTTGCGCGTCGTCGGTCAGTTGTTGTTCGGCTCGGCCTGGGCACCGCCCTCGCGGCCGGACTCGCAATCTCCACCATCCAGGCGCAGATTCCCGGACGCAACGTCAACATGGTGTCCGGCGTTCGCATGCCGGAGGGCGACCCCTTCCTGCAGCGCCAGAACGAACCCTCGATCGCGGCGTCCACGCGCAACCCGCTGCACCTGCTGGGCGGGTCGAATGACTACCGCACCGTCGACCTCCCGGGGTTGCCAAACGACGAAGAGACCGGCGACGCGTGGCTCGGCCTCTACAAATCGAGCGACGGCGGACAACGGTGGACCAGCGGCTTGTTGCCCGGCTATCCGCAAGAGCGGGCCGACGAAGGTCTCGACGTCCAGGGCCGTAAGTCACCGCTGAAGACCGGCGCTTACCAGGCAGCGGCCGACCCCGTCGTGCGCGCCGGCACCAACGGGCTCTTCTACTACAGCGGTCTCGCCTTTAACCGCGGCGAGAACGGCAAGAGCGCCATCTTCCTGTCACGCTTCATCGACAACAACAACCGCGAGGACCGGGACGCCACCGTTTACCTCGGCACGAGCCTCATCGCCACCTCCACCGGTGTCGACGGCCGCTTCCTCGACAAGCCGTGGATGGCCGTGGACATCCCGCGAGGCGGCAACCCCGGTACCTGCCGCATCGAGACGCCCGGCGAGCGCCACGTCGGTCCCCAGGGCGTGGTCACGCAGGAACCGCCCGTGGTGCAGCGCATCCCGGCCGGCACCGTCTACGTGGGCTACACCGTGTTCTCCGGTCCGGCCGCCGACCGGCGCGCCGACGTTTTCCTCTCCCGCTCGTTCGATTGCGGCGTGACCTGGCAGGCACCGATGCAGGTGAGCCGCCCCGAGGATCCCCTGAACCAGGGCGCGGCCATCTCGGTCGATCCCCGCAACGGCCACATCTACGTGGCGTGGCGCCGCTTCTCGAAGGCCGGGACCACCACGCCGTCGCTTGACGGGATCATGCTCGCCAAACTGCCTTCGGGCGGCCGCAAGTTCAACCCGCCCGGCACGGCGCGCCGCTTCCCGAGGGGACAGAAGAAGGGCCTGCAGCCCGAGCGGTTCGGCAAGGAGCACGAGGGCACGGAGGTCCAGGAGCCGAACGAATTCGATCAGAGCACGTCGCGTTACCAGTTCCGCACCAACGCCTACCCGACGATGACGGTGGACGGCGGCGGCCGCGTCTACCTCGCCTGGTCGGAGCGTGGCTTCGCGACGTTCCGCACCAGCCCCGTCGACGGCGACGCGCGCATCGTCATGGTCACGACCACCGACGGCGCCACGTTCACGGCGCCCCAGGCGGTGGACAACGACCCGTCGGCGACGGGGTCGACGACGAGCAACGTCCTCGTGGGTCATCAGGTGATGCCGTCGCTCACGTTCGCCGGCGGGAAGCTGATGCTGGTCTACTACGACCTGCGCGAGACGAAGGCGGCGAGGCTTGGCGATCAGGTCTTCGGCCCGCGGATCAACGATCAGGGCCTGTCGATCCGGAACACGATTGACATCCGGGCGTCGATGGGCGCGCCGGGCGACATTCCCAGCTTCGCGCCCTCGGTGAAGGTGTCCGAGTACAAGATGGGCTTCCGCGACCGGACCAGCCTCGGTCGCGAGCAGTTGCAGTACAACCCGCCCAACCTGCCCATGTTCAAGCAGGGCACGGTGCCGTTCATGGGCGACTACATCGACATCGCCCCGGGCGCGGCGTTTGTCCCCACGGGCAAGGGCAAGTGGGCGTTCAACACGGCCGCCGGCCCCTCGCTGCCGATCTTCCACGCCGTCTGGACGGACAACCGCGACGTGCGGGCGCCGGCCAACCAGGACTGGACCCGCTACGCCCCGCCGACCACGCAGTACAGCGCGCAGCAGTGCGTCGTCGGCAACGCCGGCTCGCGCAACCAGAACATCTACACCTCGCGGATCACGGGCGGCCTGCTGGTCGGGTCGCCGGGCAACGCCAAGCCGCTCTCGGCCACGTTGCAGCGCGGCTTCGTCGTCTTCGCGCAGAACACCACGACGCAGACGCGCACGTTCCGCATGACGATCGTCAGCCAGCCGCCGGGCGGCCGCGCGTCATTCGACCAGTTCCCGCTGCCGCCGTTCACCGCCGGCTCGCCGGCGCCGCGCACGGCGATCGACCTGGCGGTGCCGCCGCGATCGACCTCGGCGCGGACGGTCTACGCGACGTCCATCGATCCCCGGGCGCAAATCAACGTGACGGTGGCCGAGATTGGCGCCGTGGGCGGCGCGCTGGTGCCGGGCGGGCTCCAGGACCAGGTGATCCTCAACCCGGACATCGAGAATCCCGATATCGAGAATCCCGATATCGAGAACCCCGACATCGAGAACCCCGACATCGAGAACGCCGAGGTCTACAACCCGGACATCGAGAACCCCGATATCGAGAATCCCGACATCGAGAACCCCGATATCGAGAACCCGGACATCGAGAATCCCGACATCGAGAATCCCGACATCGAGAACCCGGACATCGAGAACATCACCGTCGCCAACCCGGACATTGAAAACCCGGACATCGAGAACCCCGATATCGAGAATCCGGACATCGAGAATCCTGATATCGAGAATCCCGATATCGAGAACGTGGCGGTCGGCGGCGACGGCGTGCTGACCGACATCACCTGGAACGTCACCAACACGGGCAACACGACGTCGGCGTTCAACGTGAACCTGTTCCTGGCGCAGGCCAGCCTGCCCACGGGGCTCAAGACGCAGTTGATCCTGCACAAGAGCTACCGCACGCCGGTGGTCAAGCCGAACGACTGCTCCCTCGCCTACGAAACGCGCAACGTCGTCGTGGCCAACATTCCCCGGCCGGCGTTCGTCCGTCCGAGTGATGGCGGCGTGCCCGACCAGAACGATCCCTCGGCCAAGAACGCCACGCTGTGGCTGGGACCCGGCGAGATCGGCAAGGTCACGCTGCGCGTCTACGACGCCGACCGGTCGAACAACGTGCCGGTGACGGACAAGAACGGCAAGGTCTCGTACGTGGATCCGGCCATCAATCCCACCACGGCGGTCACGCCGGCGGTGTCGTCACAGGCGGTGGACACCACCGAGACCGGCACCCGGACCGAGCCGCCGCTGGTCACCCCCACGGGCGCGAACCTCTTCTTCCTGCAGTCGCCCACCAGCGCGGTGGCGGGCGCCGCGATCACGCCGGCCGTGTCGGTGCAGGTTCGCGACAACCTCTCGGGCCTGCTGGTTCCCGGCGCCCCGGTCGCGCTGAGCCTGGCCGCGAACCCGACCGGCGCCATCCTGTCGGGCGGCAACGCCGTGTCGGATGCGTTCGGCATCGCGACGTTCCCGTCGCTGTCGGTCAGCCTGCCGGGCACCGGCTACACGCTGATGGCCTCGGCCACGACGGCCGGCGTCTCCGCGGCGGCCGTGTCGACGCCGTTCGACGTGGTGGCGCCGCTGGCGGTTACCACCACGTCGGTCCCGGAGGGGATCGCCGGGCTCGTCTACGTGCAGGTACTGCAGTCGAGCGGCGGCGTTGGCGCGACCCGAGCCTGGAGCCTGACGAGCGGCGCCCTGCCACCGGGCCTCACGCTCGAGGCGATGACCGGCAAGATCACCGGCACGCTCGCCCCCGCCACGCGCGGCAGCTTCGCGTTCACCGTCTTGGTGGCCGACACTGCGGTCCCGCCGCACACGGACACGCAGGCGCTCAGCCTGCTGGTGACCGCGCAGGCCGACCTGTCGATCACCGCCGCCGATGCGCCGGACCCGGCCGCCGCCGGCGAGAACGTGAGCTACACGATCGAGGTCGTCAACAGCGGCCCCTCGACCGCGACCGGGGTGACCATCACCGACTCCATCCCGGCGTCGACGGTCTTCGTCTCCGCGAGCCCGGACTGCGTGTTGGCGCCGGGCGGCCAACTCAATTGCCCGGTGGGGATCCTGGCTCCTGGTGCCACGGCCGCCGTGACCGTGGTGCTCAAGCCCACGGTGGCCGGGGTTATCGGCAACGCCGTCAGCGTCACCGCGCTCGAGGCCGACCCGATCTCGGGCAACAACACGGCGACGGCGTCCACGACCGTGACCTCACCCGTCGACATCGCCACGCCCTCTCAGTCGGAGCGGACCGCCCAGGTCGGCGTCCCGTACGCGCTGTCGCTGACCGCGAGCGGCGGCGTGCCGCCCTACTCGTGGAGCGTCGTCGGCGGCGCGCTGCCGCTGGGCCTGTCGCTCAACGCCGTGACCGGGGTCGTCTCGGGCACCGCCACGACCGCCCGCGCCTGCACGTTCACCGTTCGCGCGCAGGATGCAATTGGCGCATTCGACACGCTGACGCTCTGTGTCAACGTCGTGACGCCGCCCGCCACCACCGTCACCACCACGGCGGTTGGTGAAGGCGGCCTGACGATCACCGACCTGGTCACGTCGCTGCTTGGCCAGGGGGTGACGGTTTCCAACGTGGTCCTCACCGGCGCCACGGCCGGCGCGGGCGTGTTCGAAGGCGGGGCAACCAGCGTCGGGTTCGAGCGCGGAATCGTCCTCAGTTCGGGCAACGTCAACGACGCCAGGGGCGATGGGCCCTTGGGGCAGAACATTTCCGACTCCACCTCGACCAATCACGGAATGCCTGGCGATCCTGATCTGACAGCGCTCGCCGGACAGCCGACCAACGACGCCGCCATCATCGAGTTCGACTTCGTGCCGACTGGTGACCAGGTCAGCTTCCGCTACGTCTTCGCCTCGGAGGAATACAACGAGTACGTCGCCAGCGCCTATAACGACGCGTTCGGGTTCTACATCACCGGACCCGACAACATCCCCCGCAACTGGGCGCTCGTCCCCGGGACGAATCTACCGGTGGCGATCAACACCATCAGCGGCGGGAACCCCTTCGGGGGCGTCAATGCGTCGCACCCCGAGCTCTATCGCAACAACGACCTCAACGATGGCGGCGCCACGATCAACATCGAGGCGGATGGCCTCACCGTCGTCCTGACCCTGACCGCGACCGTGGTGCCGGGCGCAAGCCACCACATGAAGCTGGCGATTGCGGATGCCTTTGACGCGATCTACGACTCGTGGGTGTTCATCGAAGGCGGCAGCTTCCACGCCGTCGAGAATTGCACCAACGGCGTTGACGATGACGGGGACGGGCTGGTCGACGCCGCCGATCCTGACTGCCAGGTGTGCCCTGATCCGAACACGGTGATCGTGACCGTGCCCGGGACATCAGGCGGTTTGGCCAACGTCAACACGCCCGGCACGGGAACTGCTCCGGTGGCGGCGTTTACGCTGGCCCTGGGCCAGACCGTGACGGTGTCGGCGACGGGGGGCGTGACCTGGTACTCGGGGCCAGAGACGAGCGACGCCAACGGCGGCCCTGTTGGGACCAGTCCGGATTTCCTGGATCAGAGCCTGCCGGCCATCTCCCTCGTTGCGCGCATCAGCGGCGGAACGTGGCAATTCGTCGGTACCGGACCAACGGTTCTTGGCGGACCTGGTATTTCGGGTGTCATTGAGTTCGCCGTCAACGACAGCGATTACTCCGACAACGGCGGATCGTTCACGGTGACGATCCAGCCGTAAACCGCGCGCTGACCGCGCCGGCGCGTTCGGGCTCAACGGCTAAGGTGGGAAGCCCAATGTCGTCAACGAAAGATGGCGTCCGTGACCCTTACTGGGTCAATCGCTTACGCGCATCGGCGACGAGGCCGCTGGCTTCGTCGCCGTTTTTCTTGATGGCGAGAAAGGCGGTGAAGGTGTCTTTCGCGACCGCGCTCTTCAACCCCGCCTGCGCCACGCCCCGGTAGTACTGCACCTGCGGGAAGTAGCGGAACGTCGGCACGTCATCGAGCGCGACGGCAACGGCCTCGCCCGTGCGCTCCATGGCCGCGTCCAGTTCCGAGGTGGCCTCGGCGAAGGCGCCGAGCGCGATGTAGGTGCGGGCCATGATCACGCGGCCCGGCCAGGTGTCGGCCAGCCGCTGCGCCTCGCGGGCATGTTCCAGGGCCGCGCGCGCGTTCTGCTGCGCCAGCGCCGCTTCGGCACGAATCAACCGCCCATAGGCCTGCGGGTCCGCCTCGAGCTTGGCCCCCAGGGCGTCGGCGATCTTCATTGCCGCGGCCACCTGGCCGGTGCGGGCCAACAGGAGGCCGCCCGTCAGGTTGACGGCATCGGACGGATTGCCGGCCACGGCGGCCTCGGCCTGCCGCGCCGCCGCCGTCGGGTTCGCTTGCGCGAGAAACGCGTCGGCCAGGGCCACGCGCTTGAACGCCGCCGCGCTCGTGTTCTTGGCGGCAAGGTCGGCGGCAATGCCGGCATCGAGGATCGCGATGGCGTCCTTGGTTCGCCCTTCGTACAGCGCGACGTCGGCCAGGCCCATGGCCGCCGACGAAGCGCCGGCCGGTGAGACGGCCTTGAGCGACTCGTAGGTCTTGATGGCATCCGCGGGCCGGCCCAACGCCAGTTCCGACAACGCGCGGGCGACAAACGCCTTGACGAACGCGGGGTTGATCTTGCGGGCCGTGTCGCTTTCGGCAATCGCCGCGTCGAACTCGCCCGCGTACATCGCGTAAAGCGCCACGTTGTTCCGGCGGCCCACGTTTTGCGGGAAAATGGCGGCCGCCTTGCGCCCGAGCTCCATCGCTTGCTTCATGTCGCGCTGCTGCGAGTACGCCAGGGCCAGGTTGGCCAGGCCGCTGCTGTCGGCCGGGAAGGCCGCGACCAGCGCTGTGAGTTCCTTGATCGCTTCCGGCGTCTTGCGCGCGAACAGGTAGTAACTGCCGCGGGTGCGGAACTTCTCGCGCGCCGTCATGCGATCGATGCGGGTCAACGCCTCGTTGTAGTACTTCTCCGCCTCCGCGGGGCGGCCGGTGTTGGCATACTGTGCCGCCAGCCCCGAATAGGCGCGGCCCAGGTCGGGATCGCGCTGGATGGCTTCCTGGTACTTGCCGATGGCTTCGTCGGGCTTGCCCGCGTATTGCAGTTCCTGCGCCTCGGTGTAGCTCTTCGCCGCCTCCAGGCTCGCCGCCGTGAAGGCGTCGTTCGACACCGGCGCCACCGTGTCGCCGAGGGCGCCGCGCACTTTGCCCGCCAGGGCGCCGACGGTCGCCAGCACATCCGCCTTGCCGGCCGCCTCGCCTTCGAGCGTGTAGCGAACCGTGGTGTCGTTGCCGGGTCCGAGCCCGCGAATGCGGATGTGATACCCGGAGCCTGTTGACTCGATGTCGCCGATCACGATGGTACTGATACCTTCGCGCAAGGCGACCAGGCGCGCCGTCGCTTCATCCAGCTTCGCCCCCGGCTTGATCGCCGCGGCCGCGCGCAAGGCGTCGCGCCGGGGATAGGCGGTGATGAAGGAGGCGCCCTCGATGCCGAGGCTGATCGCCTGCTCGACGACGCCGTCGAACACCGGGTCGCCGGTCTTGTTGTCGAAGTCGGCGATCAACACCGATACCGGTTCCCGCGCGGCGGCCGGCGCCTCGACCGCCGTGCCGCCCCGGTTCGACAGCACCCAGCCGCCGGCGGCGCCGAGGATGACAATCACCAGCCCGGCCGCGGCCAGTTGCCACTTGGGCCGGGCCGGCGCGTCGTGCACCACGACCTCGTGCACGCCGGAGCGGAGGTGGCCGTCCGGCGTGAGCCGGTCCAGCGCGTTGACCAGCTCGGTCGTCGACGCATAGCGGTGGTCGGGCGACGGCTGCAGGCACTTCATCACGACCTGTTCAACCGGCTCGGGAATGTCCGGGTTGATCGTGCGCGGCGCCGGGGGCGACGCGGTGAGGCGTCCCAGCAGTTCGGTCATCGGGTTGTCGCGCCTGGCCAGCCGCTGGCGGCCCACCAGCATGTCGTAGACGATCAGCCCGAAGGCGTACTGGTCGGCGCGCTGATCGACCTTGACGCCCTGCGCCTGTTCCGGCGCCATGTATTCGAGCGTGCCGACCACCGAGCCGGCGGCGGTCTGCGTGCCGCCCGTCTCGATCGAGCGGGCGATGCCGAAGTCCATGATCAGCGCGTCGCCGCCACCGGGCAGGGGCGAGTCGGCCGCTTGTTCGATCATGATGTTTTCGGGCTTCAGGTCGCGGTGGACGACGCCCTTCTCGTGCGCCGCGGCCAGGCCCTGCGCAATCTGCTGCGCGATCTGGATGGTGCGCGCCAGCGGCAGCGTCCCGGTGCGCCGCAGCAACTGCGCCAGCGTCTCGCCCTCGACGAACGGCATCGTCAGGTACTTGATGCCGTCGATCTCGCCCAGGTCGTGAATGCGGACGACGTACTTGTGC